>CAZJEH010000189.1:6061-6938 GCA_964544905.1 uncultured Gemmatimonas sp. | reverse complement strand
AGCAGGTCGCTCGACGATTCCCGCATCCCCACCCCGATCACGTACTTCCCGTACTCCTTGAGCTTCAGCACGCAGCTCGAGAAGTCGGAATCTCCCGTCATCAGGATGAAGGTACCGATCTCCGGTCGTGTGAAGACCAGCTCGATGGCGTCGATCGCCATGCGCAGGTCGGTCGCGTTCTTCTTGGACGACCCGTACGCCGGCGCGAAGATGAGATCGACGGACGATTCGGTGAGGGGGACGATGTACTGAGGGTACCTGCGCCAGTCCGCGTAGGCTCGCTGCACCGCGACCTTGCCGCGGATCACGTCGGACTTGAGCAGCGCCTTGAGCTCTTTGCCCAGGTCGCTGCGGATGGCCATCGTGACGTTGTCGAAGTCGATCAGAAGGGCCGCGTTCGGGCCCGGAGAGTATTCATAAGGCTGTCGTATCCCCGCCGGGATCCCCCGCGGAGTCAATCGTGAATTCATCTCTTCCACATGTAGTCTGACAATGGGTGGAAGGAAGCCCCTCGGTCTCTGCCCGCCTCGGCGGGGGATGACTCGAGCGGCCTCCCCGTCATATGCGGCGGCTGGACTCCTCGGCGCTGATCATGCGCGCGAGCTCCACCCGCCGAACCTTTCCGCTTCCCGTCATCGGGAAGCTGTCGAGGAACCTGACGAGGTCGGGAACCTTGTAGTCTGCGAGCGTCTCTCGGCAGAACTCCTTGATCTCCTCGCCGGTCACGATCGCGCCCTCGACCAGCACGACACAGGCGCAGGTGACCTCCCCGAGCACCTCGTGAGGCAACCCCACCACCGCAACGTCGAGCACCGCGGGGTGCGCGTGGAGTCTATCCTCCACCTCCCGCGGGTAGACGTTGAACCCGCCACGGATG
>CAZJEH010000189.1:0-6051 GCA_964544905.1 uncultured Gemmatimonas sp. | reverse complement strand
GGATGATGACTTCCTTCCGCCTGCCGACGACGTGGAGATATCCTTCGTCGTCGACCATCCCCAGGTCGCCGCTGAGGAAGTAGCCATCCTCCGTGAACACCTGCGCGGTCTCGCCCGGCTGACGGTAGTACCCCTGCATCACCCCCGGCCCCTTCACCACGATCTCGCCAATCGACTCGATCGGGAGCGGCGTGCCGTCGAGGTCGATGACCTTCACCTCGGTCTCCGGAAGGGGCTTGCCGACCGTCGCCATTCGTTTGGCGAGCCGATCTTCGGGACGGGTGATGGTTACCGTCGATCCCGTTTCCGTCAGGCCGTAGACGATGCTGATACCCGGCACCATCTCCCGGTGGATCCGGGTCACGAGTTCCTCGGCCACCGGCGCTCCTGCGATAATACCCGCACGCAGGGACGAGAGATCTCGACTGGGCAGGGACGGATCGTGGAGATCGAGGATGAACGTGGTCGGCACACCGTGATACACGGTCACCTTCTCCCGCTCGATGATCTCGAGGTTGTCAGACGAGTTGAATCCCTCCTGGAGCACGAGCGTCGCTCCGGCGCCCATCGTGCCCAGCACGCCCGGGGCGAGGCCGAACACATTGAAGAGGGTGTTGACACCGAAAACGATGTCCTCGGGACTGAGGCGTAGCGCGTCGGCAGTTGCGAGGGCCGTGAACAGCAGGTTGGTGTGGGTCAGTGCTACACCCTTCGGCTTCCCCATCGTGCCGGAGGTGTAGAGGATCGCGAAGATGTCCTGGTCGGGGTCGACTGCCTGCGGCGCCAGCGGGCGGCCTTCCCCCGACGACACGAGGTCCTCGAACTGATAGATCCGGTCGTCGTACCAGAGGTCTTCTTCGCCTACCGAAACGATGTACTGCAGGTCCGGAAGCGCGGCGAGGAAGTTTTCGAAGCGGGCCAGGTAATCGACTCCCTCCCAGGTCTCGGCCGTGACGCAGACGGCGGCTTCCGAGTGCCGGAGCATGTACTGAAGCTCCGGCGTTGTGTACTTCGGGTTCAGCGGGACGATGGTGGCTCCGAGCTTGGCCGCGGCGAACATCGACACCACGAACTCGGGCCAATTCGGGAGGTTCAGGGCGATCCGGTCGCCCTTTTCGATACCAAGCTCGAAAAGCGCACTCGCCAGCGCCGTCGAGTACGCATCGACCTGTCCGTATGTGAGTCTCCGGTCACCGAGGATCAGACACGGATGCCGAGGCTGCTCTTCAGCGATGGCCGAAATGACACCTGCGACCGACTGACCGCGGAAGCGCTCGAGCAGCGCCATGAAACCTCCGTCCCAGTCACAAAAAGCGCGCCAAAGTGGCGCTGAAACATAACGGCCCCCGTAATTGACGTCAAACGACCAGGGGTTTCGCAAAGCGCGGTTCGTCGTTCGTTTATCTCGCCGGTCAGCAGGCCCCGATCCGACGTCCGGAGGAGAGGCCGACAAGGGATGTGAAAGGCGCAGTTTGGAAGGATTTCTCGAATGTCTAAGGACGGTCGGTTCTCCCTGAACTCCGCGCAGCGGGAGGCGGTGCAGGCGCTCGAGGGCCCGGTGCTGGTGCTGGCCGGCGCCGGTTCCGGGAAGACGCGGACGCTCGTTCACCGGATCGTGCGGCTGCTCGAGATTGGAACGGATCCGCGCCGGATCCTCGCGGTCACGTTCACCAATCGCGCCGCCGACGAGATGGCGGAGCGGGTCGTGGCCGCCGTCGGCCGGAAAGCCCGCGGCGTCACACTCTCGACCTTCCATTCACTGGGAGCCCGCATCCTCCGGGAGCATGGAAAGCTGCTCGACCTGCCCGAGCGGTTTTCGATCTATTCGGCGGCCGACCAGCTGTCCTTGCTCCGTCGCATCCTCGCCGAGGAGGTGCACGTGGCCCCTACGGCGGGCGACGAGAGCTTCGACGTGAAGAGGGTGCTCGCCCGGATTTCGGCTTGGAAGAACGCGATCGTCGACCCGGCGGCGGCCAGGGCGGAGGTCGCGGCGGGGCGCATCCGGGGGAACCGGTCGGACGACTACGCGGTCCTCGCCGCCGACGCCTACCCCCGCTACGAGGAGGCGCTGCGCGCGGCGGGCGCATGCGACTTCGACGATCTCCTCCTCCTCCCCCTGGAGCTGCTGCGGCGCCACGAGAGCGTGCGCGAGTCGGTCTGGAGGCGCTGGCATTACGTCATGGTCGACGAGTACCAGGACACCAACACCGCGCAGCTCGAACTGGCTCGGCTGCTTGCCGGACCGCGCAAGAACCTGTGCGTGGTCGGTGACGACGATCAGTCGATCTACGCGTGGCGCGGAGCCGACAGCCGGAACATCCTCGAATTCGAGCGCCACTTTCCCGGCGCGCGCGTCATCATTCTCGACCAGAACTACCGCTCGACCCAGCGCATTCTCGACGCCGCCAACGCGGTGATCGCCAACAACCGTGTGCGCAAGCCGAAGAACATGCGCACGACGAACGGTCCGGGCCCGAAGATCGACTACTGGGAGATCGACCGCGCGGGCGGGCGCACCGCGGAGGAGAACGAGGCGGCGATGGTAGCCCGGGAGATCGGGGTGCGCCGCTTCCACGAGCGGCTGCAATGGTCGGACTTCGCGGTCCTGTATCGCGCGAACCATCAGGCGCGTGTCCTGGAGGAGGCATTGCGGGAGGCGGGCATCCCCTATCGCGTCGTGGGCGGAACCTCGTACTTCGACCGGAAGGAGGTCGCCGATGCCAGCGCCTACCTCCGCGTGCTCATCAATCCCGACGACGACGTCGCGCTGCGGCGAATCATCAACTACCCGACCCGCGGGATAGGCCGGACGACGCTGCTGCGGGTGGTGGACTTCGCGCGCGATTCCCGATGCTCGGTCTTCCAAGCACTGCGGCGCGCTCACACCATCGACGGGATCAGCCCGCCTCAGGCGGAGGCTATCGAACGATTTGTGACCCTGCTCGACCGGGGGCGAGAAAGCCTCACGCGGACGGAGGCAGAGCTTGCCCAGGCCTCGGCAATCGGGCTGGCGAGCTGGGCCGCGGGCTTCTTCGCCGAGATCGGCCTGGAGGACGCGATCAGATCCGAGGCGAAGGGGGACCGCGCCGCGGAGATTCGGGTGGACAACCTTCGCGACTTCGTCGAGTCGATCAGGCGCTACGAACAACGAACCTGGGCCAGCGTCCCGCTACCCGACGAGGAACACGAGTGGGCCCCGCCGTCCCTCTCGGCGTTCCTCCAGAACGTGTCGCTGTACACGGAGAACGAGCACGCGGACGACGGGAAGGACGAGGCCGGTGACCAGGTCACACTGCTCACTATGCACAGCGCGAAGGGGCTCGAGTTCTCGCACGTCTTCATCGTGGGCCTGGAAGAGGACATCCTCCCGCACCAACGTAGCATCCACGAGATCGCCGAGGGCGTGGCCGGCGACCCGATCGAGGAGGAGCGGCGTCTTTTCTACGTGGCGATCACCCGGGCGCGGCATCGGTTGACGCTGTCCGGGTGCCGCACCCGGCGGCGCGGCGCGGAGGATGTGCCCCGGATGCCGTCGCGGTTCATCGGCGAGATCCCCCGCGACCTGCTGGAGACGAGGGGCGTCGAGAACGAGAGCTCGCTGTCGGAGGGGGACCGGAAGGTGATGCGGGAGAACTTCTTCGCCCAAATGCGGGAAATGCTGGGGTGAGGCTCTGTCACACCGCTTCCAAAGCGGCAGAGTCCAGGCTCGCGCCCCGGCGCGCCCGCACGACCCCTACCCCCCCGCCAACACCCTTCGCACCGTGTCGTCATCGACAGGTGTGCCGTAGCGACCCGTTCCCGGGCTTGCCGTCCCGATCCGCTCGATGAGGGCATACTCGATCCTTCCCGCGCGACCCTTCTTGTCGAGGCGGGCGAAGTCGAGGATGTCGTCCGCGGCGAAGGACGTGGGCACGGCGGTCGGCAAGCCTATCCGGTCGAGGAGAGCACGGATGCGCTGAGTCGTACCGGCCTCGGTGACCCGAAGAGCCTCCCCGATCGCCGCTTCCGCGACCATCCCGATCGCGATCGCCTCGCCATGCAGGAGCTCGAAGTTCGACAGCGCCTCCACCGCGTGTCCGATCGTGTGGCCGAAGTTGAGCGTCTTCCGCAGGCCGCTCTCGCGCTCGTCCGCCTCCACGACCCGCGCCTTGATCTCGACCGAGCGCTCGATCAGGGGGATCATCGCCTCCGGGTCACCCCGCAGGAGCGACTCGACGTTCTCGCCGATCCACTCGAAATATCCAGCATCGGCGATTGCTCCGTGCTTGACCGCCTCGGTGAGTCCGCTGCGCAGGTGCGCGGCCGGGAGCGTGCGCAGCGTCTCCGTGTCCGCGACCACCAGGCGGGGCTGCAGGAACGCGCCAACTAGGTTCTTGCCTGCCGGCGTGTCGACGCCTGTCTTCCCACCGACCGAGGAGTCGATCATCGCGAGCAGCGAGGTCGGAAGGTGCACCAGCGGCAGCCCGCGCAGGTAGGTCGCGGCCACGAAGCCGGCAAGATCGCCGGTGACTCCCCCGCCCAGCGCCAGCACGGCCGAGTCACGCCCGAAACCTGACGCCAGCATTCGGTCCGTCAGGTCCGCCCAGACCTCCCGGTTCTTGTTCTCCTCGCCGGCAGGAAACGCAAACAGGTCGACGGTCAGCCCCGCGTTCCGCAGCGCATCCAGTAGCTCGTTCCCGTACAGATCGGCGACAGTGGAGTCGGCGACGATCGCGTACCTGTGAGCAGGACAGACTCCCTGCAGCTGATCGGCAAGCTGGTGTCGGATGCCCGCGCCGATGCGGACGTCGTACGCGTCCGGCGGGCTGCCCGGGATGGAAACTCGTACGGTGGCCAAATCGCTCCTGATGTTCGATGGCGGAAGTCGGCGGGGAGAATATGGATGCGGCTGCGACGTAACAACCCGGGATACCTTGATCGACGACCGGCGAGATACGGCTTCGTCAGCGCGTCGGCCCCACGCTTCCCGGGCGACAGAGGTCGAGAGGGCTCCAGGGAACTCGAGCGACTGAACTCAGGTCGGCGAGGGAAGCAGGTCGAGAGGCCCCACGCGGCGCACCTCGGTCTTCAGCCGCAGGTCGCGCAGCATCTGCTCGGCCGTTGTCCCGAAGACCGGATGCCGCCACTCCGGCGCGATGTCAACCAGCGGGGCGAGCACGAAGGTACGGCGGTGCAGCCACGGGTGCGGGACCACGAGCCGCTCGGTCGACATCACCAGATCACCGTATGCGAGAAGGTCGATGTCGATGAGGCGCGGTCCATAGCGCTCGCCAGTAGTCCGTCCGAGCCGTCGCTCGATCTCCTGGGTCCGGTCGAGCAAGTCGAGCACGGGAAGCCCGGTTCGCCCCTTGAGCACGATGTTGGCGTATTCCGGCTGGGGCCGGATCCCGACGGGTTCCGTCATGTACAGATCGGATACCCCCGCGATCTCGACCACGCGGCGCAATTCCTCGATCGCCAACCGCAGCTGAGCGGGAGGATCACCCAGGTTCGCTCCGAGCCCGAGAAGGATCTCGGTAGGGCTCCCGCCTTCAGGCATCGCAGCGTCCCGCACCAGGGATTCGCCTGCCGCACCGTCCGCTATCATCATTCAAAGGTATCGCTGGCTCGTTGGACCGACATGTATCAGGGAGTGTACTCCCGGCTACGGCGTCGCGCTACACGCGGCTCGCGACGCAATGGTCGCCAACGAGAGTGTGTCAGAACTCTCGATCCCAGTCCGTCACACTCGCAAGGAACCGTGAACGGTCTACTTCGCTACCGTCCCCACCAACGTCGTCCCGGCGCAGGCCGGGACCCATTATTCTGAAAAACCGCAGATGGATTCTCGGTCGCCGAGAACTCGCATTACGTTGTGAAACGCGTTATGAGTATGCATCCGCGCATCGCCAGGCGGATGGATCCCGGCCTGCGCCGGGATGACGATGGTGGGTTTCGGTTGCACCCGACGAACACCGGGCCCGTGCGACGAAGAACCATCGGGCAGTATTGACACTGCCTCTTTCGCCGGGATGACGGAGCTGGCTTTCAGCCACATCTCATAGACACGAA
>CAZJEH010000188.1:0-6978 GCA_964544905.1 uncultured Gemmatimonas sp. | reverse complement strand
GCACCCGACGCGCACCGGGCCCGTGCGACGAAGGACCATCGAGCAGTTTTGACACGGCCTCGAAGGCCGGAATCCATTGGCCGGCAAAAGGATAAGACCAATCCTTCGCATTTCGGGCCAACTGATGGGTCCCGGCCTGCGCCGGGACGACGGGGGAAGGTCGTGGTTTCGACACACTGTCCTGGCGCCGGGATGACGATGGTGGTTTCGGTTGCACCCGACGAACACGGGCCCGTACGACGAAGGACGATCCGGCAGTTTTGACACGGTCTCCGTAGGCGGGTTGTGCCGCGCGTCTACCGGGCCTGTGCCCCCTGGAGCACCGGGGCAACGCTTGCGGGCGCACCGACCGGCAGCCTGACCGTGAAGCAGGCTCCACACCCTAGCCCGTCGCTTGCCGCCTCGAGCGTTCCGCCGTGCATCTCGACGAGGTGGCGCGCGATCGACAGTCCGAGCCCGAGGCCGCCGTGCCGCCGGGTCTTCCTCCCGTCGGCCTGACGAAAACGATCGAAAACGTAAGGCAGGAACTCGGGGTCGATCCCTTCCCCGAAGTCGACGACGCGGATCGTCGCTTCGCGGGCGTCGGCCTCGAGCTGCACGTCGACCGACCCTCCCTCCGGGCTGAACTTGACGGCGTTCGAGAGCAGGTTCCACACGACCTGCTGGAGGCGGGTCGGGTCGCCGACGACCGGGGCGGAAGAGGTCTGAAACCGTGCTCGGATCTCGATTCGCCGGGCTTCGGCCTGGGGGCGGACGACGTCCACGGCCGCCTCGATGACGTTGATCAGGTCGACCGGACGCACCTCCAGGCGCAGGCGGCCCGCGATGATGCGAGAGACGTCCAGCAGATCGTCGACGAGCTGGGCCTGCGCCAGGCAGTTGCGCTCGATCGTGGCGAGCGCCTGCTGCCGCGTCTCCTCGTCGACGACAATCCCCTCACGGAGCACGGACGCCCACCCGAGGATCGCGTTGAGCGGTGTCCGCAGCTCGTGCGAGACGGTTGCGAGGAACTCGTCCTTGGAGCGGTTGGCGGCTTCCGCCTGAGCCTGGGCCTCACGGGCGCGGGCGAGCAGCTCCTCCCGCTCGCGCTCGGCCACGCGGCGTGCGGTCATGTCCATGACCGAAGCAACGGCACCACGAGGCCTTCCCCGGTGGTCGAGGAGGGGACGGGCGCTGATCAGCTCGTGCCTGACGACCCCGTCGGAGAACACGACGTCCAGCTCGACGTCCTGGAGGGTGACGTTCTCGCGCGCCGCGCGTTGCATCGGTAGCTGGTCCTCAGGCACTTCCACGCCGTTGCAGAGAACACGGAAGTGACGGGGTGCCTCGTCCTCGGGGGCGGTGAGCGAGAGGTTGGCAGCGGGGCTCGACATCCGCAGGAACTCCCGCGCGGCACGGTTGCCGGTGATCTGCCGCGCGTCGGGATCCATCGTTATGAAGACGCCGATCGGCAGCACATCCATGATCGTCTCGATCTCGTGCAACCGATCCCGCAGGTTCGCCTCGGCGAGGATCCGTTTCCGCTCGATGCCGTCGAGTCGCGAAGCCGCGCGGATGATGATCATCGTGAGGACTACGATGATTGCGATGACCAGGGTGACGATGCCGAACCGGGGGTCGACGTACCCCGCAGCCTCCAGCTGGACTCGCAGCCAGCCGAGCCCCAACGGGACGGTGACTGCGACTAGCAGGAGGCGGCGCGCCATGCTGCTGCCCGCACCGCTCCGCGCGAAGGCGGCGACGAACCCGCGATCGACGCTGGCCGCGAGCAGGCCCAGGCCGAGCGCGAGCAGCGCAACGGCGGTATGGAGGGGAATCGCCCGGTAGATCGGGCCGGCCGCGGCTTCGACGCCGTACGCGTAACCAATCAGGGTCGGCAGAGCCACCAGCCCGATCCCCACCGCCGCCGTCTGCGCGAGGGCGATGGAACGACCGCGGTGCAGGAGGATCAGGGCGAGTCCCGCAAGAACGACGCAGACCGCGGTCGGCAAGCTCATTCGGCCCGGGAAAGTGGTTCCCGGGCCGGCGGGGTCGTCCGTGAACAGCAACTGGTCGATGCCGATGTTCCACCCGGTCGGGTACTCTGCCAGCGTGGCCGCACCCACCAGGCCTGCGACCAGCCCGAGCACCTGCCCGGCGCGCCCCTGGCGCGCTTCACTCTCGCCGACGAGCATCCACAACGAACCGCCGGCCAGCACGAAGGCGATCGCGGCGTTCGCCTTCATCACGTCGGCAGTCGACAGCCCTGCCAGAAGGGGCGAGTCGAGCAGCCAGCCCATCAGAACGAGGGCTCCTAGCACCATCACCAGGGCAGCGGCACCCCGAGCGAGTATTCGGGCCTGGGCTACGAACCGCTCGTTCAGAAGCGCGGCGTCCGGCATCTTCCACTCCGGGAGGTGGTGACTCGGTTGGGTATCGTGGGGAGGATAGGGGGCCGAGCGGACCCGCGATCAGGATACCCAGCCGGGTGAACGGGGCGCAAGACGGTCGAGCAACCTGCAGGCGGCGGCTCCGGCCACCTTGATCAGTCCTTACCAGCCCGGCATCTCCAGAAAGCGAAACGGGTGAGCTGGAGCCCCCCGGCTCTCCGCTTCACCCGTTGCCGATGATCCCGAAGCCACATGTCGCGCCGCGCGTCGACCGCCCTTGGCCCGGTGGTTCTGCTCGTTTCCCCAGCGTCGACCCGGAAGCCTCTTCCGAGCCCTACCCCGGACTCAGCTCCCCCGCTCCAGCCGGATCCCGCCGTTCGTCGTATGCGCCTCGATCAGCTGGCCGCCCGCGCCGATCGTTCCGCTCAGCGAGTTGCGCCCCAACCGGCCCTGAACCGTCACCGGGAACTCCGACTCGATCCTGCCGTTCGTCGTCCGGGCATCGATGTTCGCGTTGATCCCGTCCGGCAGTGCCAGCGTGATCGACCCGTTCGTCGTCGAGAAGCGTAGCGGCGTGCCGCCGTCGAGGGCGCCGATCCTCGCCGTGATGCGGCCATTGGTCGTCCGCGCTTCCGCCATCCCCCGAGTGTTAACGGCTACCGATCCGTTGGTCGTGCGGACAACGGCCTGACTCCCGCCCGCGATTTCCACATCGCCGTTCGTCGTGTACGCCTGGACCCGGGCCTCCACGCCAGCCGCGGTCACCGACCCGTTGGTCGTTCGCGCCGTGAAGTTGACGCCTGTCGGGACCGTCACCTGGAACTCGACCTGGACGTCGTTGTTGTTCGCGTTGAGGCTGCCCGCGTCCCCCGGGGCGCACACGTTCCGCCGGAGCACAGTCGACGGATAGACCGCGCACACAGTCACCCCGTCGGAGTGCTCAAGTACGACGATCTCGACCTCCTCCGGGTCGCTGCGCCGACCGCTGCGGATCGCCTCGACCCGCGCCGTGCTGCCCGACCCGGCTACGGCTCGGACGGGCCCGTTCACGCCCTTGATCTCCAGCGTCCGGCCCGCGGCCACCTGCCCCTGCCATACGAACGTTTCCGCCGTCCGTCGCTGAGCGGCCACCGAACAGGCGGTGCTCGAAAGAGCGCTCGCCGCGATGCCGGCGATAAGGAGAAATCGAAGTCCCGGGATCATGATGGCCTGCGCGGTTCGGGCACTCGGGTGCGAATGAATGCTAAGTATTTAGCACTACCCCTGCCGACGTCAACCTTCCTGGGGTCCTGACGCCGTGACGTACCCTACGCAATCTCCCGGGAGGGGGTTTCATCAGTCGCACGTGTCGCCCCACCTGTGCCTGTAGGCGTCGCTGGATCCTTCTGCCGGGCGAGGCCTTCGCGGGATCGGACCTCCGCGATGCCGTCCTGTGGGGATGCTGCCTGCCTACGTCCACATCGCCACGGCCGGATCGACGCTCGCCGCCCTCTGCGCGGGGATGTAGGAAGCCAGCAGCGCGGGGAGCAACAGCACGGCCGAGGTAAGGGCGATGTTGAGGACGTCGTACGCCCTCACACCGTAGAGCAGCGCCGAAAGTCAGCGCGCGAGCACCATCGCGCCGACGAGGCCGACCGCGCCCGGAGGCGATCCGACTACCGCGACTTAGCGCGTCATCCGCTGCTTGGCGATGCTGATGTTTCCGGGTGTCGGCGGTTCAGATTGCCCGCAGCCGTTCGCCGATCGCAGCCCCACCCCAGTGCGCACCCGGCGGTACGCGTCCTCCCCACGACGCTTCGTCTTCTCCCTGGTCGAACCGTCAGGCCACGCGTGACCGGCGGATGCCTATGCGGCCGCCGCGGTTTCCCTGGGCGCGTCCGCGATGTCGCTACCCGCCGGCCGCTGATAGACCCGCAAGCCAAACTCCGGTACCATCGCGACGATGTGGTCGAAGATGTCCGCCTGGACGGCTTCGTAGGTTGCCCACCGCACGTCGTTGACGAAGACGTAGATCTCCATGGGCAAGCCTTCCGGTGTCGGGGCGAGCTGACGGATGAGGAAAGTCAGATCCTGGTGGATCATCGGGTGCTGCCGCAGGTAGTTGGTGATGTATGCGCGCAGCATCCCCAGGTTGGTCAACCTGCGGGCATTGGGGATCAGGTCGGGATCCGTGCTCTGCTCCCGGTTGTACTCCTCCAGCTCGTTCACCTTGGCCGCCACGTAGTCCTTGAGGAGCACGAAGCGCCCGAAGTGAACGATCTCCTCGTCGGTGAGGAAGCGAACCGTCCCCATGTCGATGTGGATGGCGCGCTTGATCCGCCGGCCGCCCGACTCCTGCATGCCTCGCCAGTTCCTGAACGAGTTCTCGAGGAACTTGTGCGTCGGGATGACAGTGATGGTCTTGTCCCAGTTCTGCACCTGCACCGTGTTCAGCGCGATTTCGATGACGTCGCCATCCGCCTGGAACTGCGGCATCTCGATCCAGTCGCCAACCCGGATCAGGTTGTTCGCCGTGAGCTGCACCCCCGCCACGAGGGAGAGGATCGAGTCCCGGAAGATGAGGAGCAGGATCGCCGTCATCGCCCCCAGGCCGCTGAAGAAGACCCACGGCGATTGGTCCATAAGCGTCGCGAGGACCAGTATCCCACCGGCGATGTACGCGATGATCGACACCACCTGCAGGAACCCCTTGATGGGCCGGTCGCGGGCGGTGGGCAGCCGGTTGTAGATGTCGTTGACGACGTTCAGCACCGCACTGAGAACCCTCAGCACGACCACGATCATCCCGGCTGCCGCCAGTCGCTGGACCAGGGTCACCGCTCCGTCCGGAAGGTTCGGGACGACCTCGATGCCCTCGTGCACGATCAGCAACGGGACCAGCCAGGCGGCACGACCCAGAACGGTCGGATCGAACAGCGTCTCGTCCCACGCGTTGGCCGTTCGCCGGGTCAGCCGGGAGATGATCCGCACCATGTAGCGGTGAACGATCGTCAAGGCGAGCAGCGCGACCGCCGTCACGACGATGAGTCCCGTCAGCATCGCCAGGAGTGGAAAACGTTCGGCCCAGAGGGCGATCGTCTCGGTGGCCCGAGTGGGGAACGTTGGCTCCACCGCTTGAGCGTCGACGGTCGTGGCCAGAATGACCTGGACAGTTCCAAACACGGCTACTCCTCTCTATTTCGTTGGGCTGGTGTGCAGGGAGCGATCCGCGCGACCTCCGACGCTCCTTTCTCCTCCTGGTGATTCGGCTACACCGAACGCCGAGCCCAAAACGACGGCGCGAACGGCCATCCTTGCAGGTACAGACTGTCGTTGCGAATGTTTCGCGACACAAGCTCTGCCTCGTTGCCCCTGCCGCGCTTCGAAAACGGGCAGGCACCACGCCGGGCAACTCGCTCGGTACAGGTTCCAACCTACCCGCACTCTTCGCCGAGGAGACGCCGGCGAATCCCACGAAACGCGGCGGAGGAAGCCCGGCCGGTTCCCTCACCGATCAGCGACTCGCCGATCGTAGATGGGCGGAGCTCGGCACCCGGCGCCCGCATGTATACGTAGCGCTGCCCGCGATGATGGATCTCGTTGTCGATCACGTACAGGAGAAGATCGTGGACCGGCCCCGTAACGGCCCGAAGGCCGTCACCGTCTCATGGAAACGATCGCCCGGGATCTGCGCCCACAGCTCGTCGATCTCACGGGCGGCTTCGTCCCAGGAGCGCAACAGCTCCGCGCGGATCTCCTCCTTCCGCGGAACTCCACTCGTTGGTGGCGAGGCCGTGGACCATCGGCACTCCCATTCCAAGCATCTCGTGCGCGAGCACCGAACGGTCGCATGCCGCCCACCGAGAAGGTGAACAGGTGATCCTCCGGAAACGCTTCAATGATCATGGGCCCTGGTCAGCTGCCGGTGTCCCTGCCAGTGCCGGAGCGCCTGGTGTGACGAACGCTCCGCGCGGCTTCGGTGCTCAAGTCGACTCCCTGCTTTCGGTTTCTGCTCGGGCAACCACTGGTATGCTCAGGCGCCGGGTCCGGCAGGCGCAAGGCCAGGATCGAGCCGCTTGACGCTCCTGACCGCCTCGCTACTTTGCGCCTGAAGGCCCGGCAATTCGCCACCTGCGGCACCCGACGGAGGACCTCCAATGCCACGAGTTCGACTTCTTGTCGGCACCCGGAAGGGTGCTTTTGTTTTCGAGTCCGACGAAGCTCGCCAGCGGTGGAGCGTCGCGGGTCCTCACTTCGCCGGCTGGGAGGTGATGCACGTGAAGGGCTCGCCGGTGAATCCGGATCGTATCTATGCGTCGCAGTGGACGGACTGGCACGGACAGGTGGTTCAGCGGTCGGATGACGGCGGGGCCACCTGGGAGCCGGTGGGGAACGAGTTCACCTACGAAGGCGTTCCCGGGACGCACCAGTGGTACGACGGGACGCCGCACCCATGGGACTTCAAGCGAGTGTGGCACTTCGAGCCGTCCCCCACCGACGCGGACACCGTATTCGCCGGGGTGGAGGATGCCGCCCTCTTCCGCTCGACGGACGGCGGCCGCACCTGGACCGAGCTGGCCGGGCTGCGGACGCACACGACCGGCCAGACCTGGGCGCCCGGCGCCGGCGG
>CAZJEH010000187.1:0-7009 GCA_964544905.1 uncultured Gemmatimonas sp. | reverse complement strand
CCGTACCAAGTCCTCACCAAGGGGTTTTGACACAGTCTCGCAGGCCGGGATCCATTATTTGCAAAAACGCAAGTGCGCTCGCGGCTGAAGAGAGCCTGCATGCCGTTCGTGTGACGCGGGTTAGAAGCAGTCATCGACGCATCGACAGGCGGATGGATCCCGGCTTTCGCCGGGATGACGGAGCTGGCTTTCAGCCACATCTCATAGACACGAAGTCAATGCGATAGGGACGGTCGAACAGTTCTGACACAATCTCGCAGGCCGGGATGACGAAGCTGTTATCCGGATGACGAAGCTTGGTTACGGCGTCAGAACGGGACAGGCACAGCCGACCCACGATATGCCACGGGCCGGCTGCGCCCTTCCCTCACTCCGCCGGTATCCGATTGCACGGTGACTCGGCCGGATCCTCGAACCACTTGAAGTAGTCCTCCGCACAGGTGATCCCCGACTTCAGCAGTTGATCCTTCTTCTCGTCCGGCAGGTCGAAGTCCACCGTTCCCACATCGAGCGTGTCGATGTAGACCGTGCGGTGCCAGTCGTCGCTGTGGAGGTGGATGTTCTCCTGCGCATTCATGAGCGCCTGCAGCAACGCCCGGGCGTAGTCGGTGAACGAGCGGATCGGCTTCCCCTTGAGCGGCTCGTCGTAGCGGTATAGCCCGATCTCCTCGCGGGTATCGAGCCGCATCCCCAGCGTCTGACGATTGTAGACGTACCTGCTGCGACCGGGCTTGGTGAGCGCGAAGAGGGCGTTCTCCTTGTTGTAGTACTCCGTCTCCCGGATCGCGTAGGCCTCCTTCTTCAGGTCCACATAGCGTTCCCGATCGAACATCTTGATCGGGTAGTTGAGCTGCACCCCGCCATCGACGTACACGTCCGAGCGCGGGCCGTGACGAACGGCCGCGAAGAAGAGCGGGATCGACATGGAGATCCGCACGGCCGTGGCGAGGGGCATCGTCGCGTGGCGCTCGGCCGAGAAGATCTCCGCGTAGCCCGTCGCCAGGTTGGTTCCGACCATGTACAGGGCGGGGCGGCCCGCATCCTGAAGGTCGGCGAAAGTCGCCTTCTCGCTCCCCATCTTGTTGCGGATAAGCTCGCCGATCCAGCCGGAGAAGAAATCGCCCTTGTTCCAGCCGAACTCCTTGGAGAGGCGGCGAATGTCGCGGATCGCACCGAAGGAGTTGTCCATGAACTTCTTGAAGTCCAGGGACTTCATGAGGTCGAGGGTCTCGCGGTTGGAGTACCCGAGAGCGAAGAGGAGAGCGTTGATGGCGCCGGCGCTCGTTCCGCCGCAACGCACGATGTTCTTGAGGATCTGCCGCTGCTCGAGTACCTGGAGTGCTCCGACATAGGCGATACCCTTAACCCCTCCACCTTCGAAGATGAGGTTCCTGAACTGGATGGCCATGATCAGAATCCGTACGGGCTGTGGGATGTGGTGACCGGGAGCGGAATGTCGATGGGTACGTGCTCCCCGAGGGTGGCGGCACGTTAGGCGCGCCGAGCGGGCGTGTCAATGCGGGATGAGGAGGCCTGACCGGCAGGTTGAAGGTTGCCTCCGCGCAACTCGTGCGCGGCGGGTCAGGGCACAGAGATCATGGCTGCCACGAGGGAGAGACCCACCGAAAAAAGGACTCCCGAGCGAGCAAGCTCGCCCGGGAGTCCGTTGGCAGACGCCGAATGTAGACGGTTACTCCGCGTAGACCGTCTTCACGTTGGCGAACGCGCGGATGCCCTGCATCCACAGCTCGCGGCCGAAGCCCGATGCCTTCACGCCACCGAACGGCAGCTTCGGATCCGAGCGGGTCATCGAGTTGATGAAGACCATACCGGCCTCGATCTGCTTCGCGACACGGTCCGCACGCGCCGGATCGCCGCTCCAGACCGAAGACCCGAGGCCGAAGCGGCTCTTGTTGGCGAGCGCGATCGCGTCGG
The DNA here is from genome assembly GCA_964544905.1 of uncultured Gemmatimonas sp. GTDB lineage: Bacteria > Gemmatimonadota > Gemmatimonadetes > Longimicrobiales > Longimicrobiaceae > WHSP01. Next base: position 5,074 of record CAZJEH010000187.1, on the reverse strand, counting down.
CCTCGTCCTTGGCGCGGATCACCGCCGCGACGGGACCGAAGGTTTCCTCATCGAACGCAGGCGTTCCCGGCTTCACGTCGACCAGAATGGTCGGCGGATAGAACGCGCCGGGCTGGTTCGGGACCTCGCCGCCCAGGACGACCTTCGCGCCGGCAGCGACCGACCGTACCACCTGGTCGTGCAGCTCGTCGCGCAGGTCCTCACGCGCTACCGGTCCCACCTGCGTGTCCTCCTGGAGCGGGTCACCCATCTTCAGGTTCCGCACGTGCTCCGTGAAGCTCGCCAGGAACTTGTCGTAGACGGAGTCCACCACGATGAACCGCTTCGCCGCGATGCAGGACTGACCGGTGTTCTGGTTGCGCGCCCACGCGCCGACCTTGGCCGCCTGCTCGACGTCCGCATCTTCCAGGACGATGAACGGGTCGGAGCCGCCCAGCTCGAGCACGCACGGCTTCAGCTCACCCGCCGCGACCGCCGCCACCGCCTTGCCGGCGGGCTCCGAGCCGGTCAGCGTAACCGCGGTGATCGTTGGGTGCTTGATGACGTCGGCGACCTTGCGCGACGAGATCTTCAGCGTCCGGAAGACGTTCTTCGGCAGCCCCGCACGCTCGAGCACCTCCTCGATGAGCACGGCGCACCCCGTGACGTTCGAGGCGTGCTTGAGGATCATCGCGTTGCCGGCCATCAGGATCGGAGCCACGCAGCGCAGCACCTGCCAGAACGGGAAGTTCCACGGCATGACGGCGAGCACGGTGCCCATCGGCTCGTAGACGATCCGCGCCTTCTCGAGCGGCAGTGGCTCATCCGCCAGGAAGCCTTCGGCGTGCTCCGCGTAGAACTCGCAGTTCGACGCGCACTTCTCGATCTCCGCCAGGCCCTGCGTGATCGGCTTGCCCATCTCCAGCGCCATCATGCGCGCCAGCTCGCGCGCCTCCTTCCGGAGCTGCGCCGCGATGTCACGGAAGTACTTCGCGCGCTCCGCGTACGACAGCTTCCGCCATGCCTTCTGCGCTACACCGACATCCTCCAGGATCTGCTGGACTTCCCTGTCGGAATGCGCCTCGTACGAACCGACCTCCTCGCCCGTCGCCGGGCTGACGCTCACGAAGGTCGAAGCGATTTCCTTCTGCGCTACAGCCATCAGTACGCCTCCTCAAGAATGCGTAGAAGTTCTTCCTGACCGAACTGGACGGGGCTGTTGTCGAGCAGCCGCTTGATTCCGGACGCGAGCTCCGCCATCTCCGGAAGCTGCTCCCGCTTCATGCCGATCGCCCCCAGCCCGCGAGGGATCTGCACGCTGTCACCGAGCTTGGCGACGAGTTCCGGCGCCTGCCGCGCCGCGACTTCGTCGCTCTGGTCCCGCAGGCTCGGATCCAGGGTCCGGGCGATGAACGCCATCTCCGGGATCCTGGATTCGAGGATGGCCTTCATGACCGCGGGCAGAAGCACCGCGTTCCCCAGCCCGTGCGAAGTGTGTGTCGCCTCGCCGACCGGGTACTGCAGAGCGTGCGTGGCGGCGGTGCCGGCGTTCGCGAATGCCATGCCCGCGAGCAGGCTGCCCAGCGCCATGTCCTCCCGGGCCTTCCGGTTGGTCGGTTCGTTCACGGCCTTGGTGAGCGATCCGGCGATCAGCACGATCGCCTCCTTCGCGAGGGCGTCCGATACCGGGTTCTTCCCCACGAAGATCGCCTTCGTCGTTCGATCGTGCGGGATCCTGGCGGTGAACGACTCGATCGCGTGACAGAGCGCGTCCATGCCGGAGTGCGCCGTGACGTGCGGCGGGCAGGAAACCGTCAACGAGGGATCGATGAGGGCCCACTTGGGGATGATGTATCGACTGGAAATCCCGACCTTCATCGCCCGGTCGGGATCGCTCACCACGGCTACGGGGCTGACTTCGGATCCGGTGCCGGCGGTGGTAGGAATGCCGATGAAGTCGACGACCGGTCCCGGAACGCCGTTCTCGCCGTAGTACTGCGAAAGCGGGCCCGGGTGGCGCAGGAGGATGGCGACCGCCTTGCCGAGATCCAGGTTGCTGCCCCCGCCGAGACCGACGATCACGTCGGGGTTGAAATCGCGCGAAGCATCGACGGCCTTGTGAACGGTGGCGAGATCGACCTCCGGCTTGCCGTCGTCGAAGACGAGCAGTTCGGCTCCGCCCTCGCGGATCAGCGCCTCGGCCCGCTCCGCGATTCCGCTGCGGACGATGTTGCCGTCAGTGACCAGCAGGACCCGCTTGCCGAACGCTTCACCGACGTTGCGCAGTTCCTGCAAAGCCCCCCAGCCGAACAGGACCCGGCCGGCGGTGGAAAAGCTCCAGATACGATCAGGCGTCGATTGTTGTAAGGAGCCGCTCTGCGGCATACCAGACCTCCTCCGGATGTGGAATACCATTCGCGAGCCGTTCCTGCTTCAGCTCGTATCCCCGGTCACCAGCGACCATCACTCTGTCGAAGCCCTCCTGGGGCTTCGACGCCCTCAGCTCATCCAGATAGTCCCTCACGGCTTCCGCGAGGATCGGCCCGCCGGGGAAGGCATTCGGGTCCAGGATGATGAAGAGGTCTCCCTTCGTGCAGGGGTGCTCGACGTCGAGCGTGCCGCGCACCGCCCTGCCAATCGCGGCGCCGGGGAGCAGGCCCGCCAGTATGCCGACAGCCACGCCCAGGCCGTACCCCTTCGGGCCGGCCACGGGCGCGATCGAACCTTTCAGAGCCTCATCCGGGTCGGTCGTCGGCCGTCCCTCCGCGTCGATCGCCCAGCCCGGTTCCAGCTGCTGACCCCGATGCTTGTAGGCGATGATCCGCCCCATCGGCACGATCGACGTCGCCATGTCGAACACGAACGGCCGGGGTAGAGCAGGGATACCAATGGCAATCGGGTTCGTTCCAACCAGCGCTTCCGCTCCACCGTACGGGTGGACCAGCACCTCGCTGATCGTGAACCCGATACAGATGAGCCCCTCTTCCGCGCGCCGCTCGCAGTAGTAGCCGAGCATGCCGAGATGCGAGGTGTTCCGGATGGCGACGGCCGCCAGCCCGTGCTTTCGCGCGGCGGGAACCGCCTGCCTCAGGGACGTCTCGGCGATAGCCGTCCCCAGACCGTCCTTCCCGTCGACGGCGAGGACAGTGTCGGTCGTCCAGGTACGTTCGGGCGTGACCGCAAGCTTGAGAAGCCCACGACGCGCGCGCTCGGCGAGCACGGGGAGCCGTTGAAGGCCGTGCGAATGCACACCCCTGAGATCGGCCTGGGTAAGAACGTCAGCCTGGATCGCGCTCTCTTCTTCCGTCGCGCCGAGGCGGAGGAAAACTCGCTGGAGGAGATGGAGCTGCTGTTCTGCGGAGACTGTTACCGACACACTGGTTCGACGGGTCGTTGTCCGCTCTCACCGCGCCCCGACCTTTCTTCGGCGGGTCGGGCCGAGCTGAACACAAAAGAATAGACGTCTGGCGGGTACGCAGCAAGCCAACGCGCGACCGGGGCAGGCAAGGTCCCCACGACTTTCAAGTACGAAGGGGCTCGGCCGGGTGGACGGCCTCACCTTCGACCACGAGCAGGTGCAGGGCGGCGGGCCCGTGCGCTCCCAGCTGCATCGTCAGTTCGATGTCCCCGGACCGCGACGGACCGGTGATGAAGTTGACGGTACGCCCAGGCTGTTTCGATCGGAACCGCGACCGGAGGAGCTCGAAGGCCGACTCGGCGTCGGGGACGATGTCATCCGCATCCACGATGACGATGTGGACGGGGGGGAGGTAGGCGAAGAGCGAGGGGTTGGCCGGACCGGCGACGATCACGGCGGTCCCCGTCTCGGCGATACCGGCTTCGGCGTAGCTGACACCCACGCGGTCGTCAGGGGTGGCGTGGCCGACGACGGCCTGGATATCCGCCCCGGACCAGTCGAGGGAGGCCAGACGCGGGTCGGTGCCCATGTGAACGATCGCGGGAGCATCGTGCTGGCGCAGGAGCTCGGCGATCGCTGCGGGGACCCGGTGCCGTGCCAGCCGTTGCGCGGTCGCGTGGGCGAAGATCGCCATCGACATGAACAGGTCCGCGCGCTGTTCGGGCGGAACGTGGCCGCGCGCCGGGATCACGCCACGCGGCGAGCTCGAGATGCGCTCGGCCACCACCGCCCGACGGTCGGGGTCGGCGCCGCTCACGCCGAGCGAACGCCGGATGCGCGCCAGGATCAGGTCACGCGCGGTCATCGGTCCGCGGCGGTCGTCCGGCGTGCCCATCGCTGCTGGAAGGTCTCACCTTCCGGCGCTGGGAAGTCGCGGTAGTCAGTCCATCCACCGCCCAGCGGCAGCCGCCGGAACCGCCCCTTGCGGGCCAGCGCGGCGGCGAGGCCGACCGCTCTACCGGTCACCCACCGGTACAGGCTCGGCCTGCGCGCCAGGAATGCCCACGACCTGAGCGCCCACCGCGCGCGGGCGGGGTTGAGGTGTCGGCTGAACTCCTCCTCCCGCCAGTGGCGCATCAGCTTCGGGAGGGGGATCCGCATCGGGCAGACCTCTTCGCAGCGACCGCAGAAGCTGGAGGCGTTCGGAAGATCCCGAGACTGCTCCAGGCCGAACAGGGCCGGCGTCAGCACGGCACCGATCGGACCGGGGTAGACCGCTCCGTACGCGTGCCCTCCGATCGCCTGGTACACGGGGCAGTGGTTCATGCACGCCCCGCAGCGGATGCATCTCAGCGCGTCGACGTACTCCGTGGCCAGCATCGCGCTGCGCCCGTTGTCGACCAGTACGACGTGGTACTCGTCGGGACCCTCGGGGTCGTCCGGCCGTCGGGGACCGCAGGTGAACGTCGTGTAGACGGTGGTCTCCTGTCCGCTCGTCGATCGTGAGAGCAGACGAACCAACTGGAGCGCGTCGTTCAGAGTCGGGACCAACTTCTCGATCGACGCCACGACGATGTGGACGCGGGGGAGGGTCTGCGTCAGGTCGCCGTTGCCCTCGTTGGTGATGAGGACCGAGCTCCCGGTTTCGGCGACCAGGAAGTTGGCGCCCGTGATGCCTACGTCGGCGGAGAGGAACTTCGCGCGAAGCTCTTCCCGGGCCTCCAGTATCAGCGCCTG
>CAZJEH010000186.1:4614-7054 GCA_964544905.1 uncultured Gemmatimonas sp. | reverse complement strand
GTCTACAAGCATCAGGACCTGCTGCGGGCCAGCGTCGCATATGCCGGCAACGATCACCGGCTGGGTGCCAACGAGGCCCCACCGGCAATCATCTCCGTGTTCCTCGGCCAGGAGCTTACGGAGATCTTCGACGAGCTGGAGAAGGGGACGAAGGGGCAGCGGCGCAACGGCGGGCTGCTCGGGCTCGGTGTGCCCGTCCTGCCGCACATCCCGCTGCACTCGGGCGACCGTAACCGGACATCGCCGTTCGCCTTTACGGGCAACAAGTTCGAGTTCCGTGCCTGCGGCTCGTCGCAGTCGATCTCGCTGCCCGCGACGGTGCTCAACACGATCGTCGCCGAGTCGATCGACGAGATGGTCACGACGCTCGAAACGGAGATGGCTTCGGGCAAGGACCTCGAGCAGGCGCTGCGTCCGCTGCTGGCCAAGGAGATCGCCGCGTGCAAGAAGATCATCTTCAACGGCGACAACTACAGCGCCGAGTGGCACGCGGAAGCTGAGCGCCGCGGCCTGCTGAACCTGCGGAACACGCTCGAGGCGCTGGAGAGGCTGAAGGATTCGAAGAACATCGAGCTCTTCAGCAAGTACGGCGTGCTCACGCCCGAAGAGCTGGCGTCGCGGCTCGAGATCGCCTTCGAGCAGTACTTCAAGACGATCAACATCGAGGGTGAGACGACCGCCACGATCGCTCGGACGATGATCCTGCCGGCGGCGGTTCGCTACCTCAACGACCTGCTGGCCGCGATCGATCGTGCGGACAAGTTGGGTCTGGATCTCGGCGGCGTTCGGGCAACGGCCGATGAGGTGTCGGCGCTGGTCAACGAATTCACGGCCGCGGTCGACAAGCTCGTCAAGGAGAACGCCGAGCTCGGTGGAGACGAGGTCGAGGAGAAGGCGCATCACATGCGGGACGACATCATCCCCGCGATGAACGCCGTGCGGGCGATCGCGGATCGCCTCGAGAAGGTGATTCCCGACGACCTGTGGCCGCTCCCGACCTACCGCGACATGCTGTTCGTGAAGTAGCTCGCGGTCAGTCGGTAGAAGATGGAACAGCCGCCCCCGGGCGGCTGTTCTGTTTTGGAGCGTGTCGCTTTCCGGGCAAGGGTTCCGGACGCCTGGGCGGAGACTGCTTGGGGAGGAAATCGTTCGCGGGCCTCCATCCGCTTCGGGCGACGGCGGCGTGATCTGTCCGGGATGCCCCCGGCGGGGGCGGATCGAGGTCAAGACGAGCTCAGACGAGACGACTCCCCACCACTTTCAGTCGCTTCGATGCTATCCTCACCTCATTGGCCGGCAAGTGGATGGATCCATTGCTACGCATGCGGTCGGAGCAGCTGGATTCGTCCCTCGGCGGGACGGGGGATCGGCTTGGGGGTCAGAACGCAATCCGGTGCTATGGCTCACCGCATTCAGCCGGCTTCCCGCACATCCCGTTTTCCCGGCTTCGCCCCTATTGGCCGACTCGTCTACTCCAGACCCGCCAGCTCCCTCGCCCTGTCGATGAGCACGTCGGGCGAGTTCAGCGAGGGATCTTCGAGCACCTCGTCGAGCAGGCGCTCGAGAATCTGTCCGTAGAGCGGCCCGGGTCGAATGCCGAGCTCACGTAGCTCAGCTCCCCCGATGGCCAGATCCCCGATCGTCAGCGGGGGTCGGGTCGCCAGAATCCGCGATATCCTGCCGTGCAGCTCGAGCACTCGAGCGCAACGATCCGGCGGCTCGGTGTATGCTCGGGCCCTCGCGATCAGCAGGCGGATGAGGTCGTTGAGATGATCGGTCCCCACCAAGCGGATCCAGCGCCGCAGATCGGCGTCGGAGGCGCTGGGATAGGGCAGCGGCTTGTGACAGGCGATCAGGTGGGTGACCAGGTCGGTTTCGGCGTTCGAGCAGCGGAGGCGGCGGGTCACGCCCTGGGCAATGGCTGCACTGCGAGCCGCCAGCGCGGCATCCCGCTCGGGAGAAGGGTACGCGAGCGAATCGCCGTCATCCGCCGGGACGTCATCTGCCGCCGCGGAGTCGTCTCCGGCGGCAGGCCGCAGTACGTTGGAACGGGGATGGTCCGCGTCCGCGGCATCCCCAACCAGATGCAGCAGCCCAGCGAGCCGAATCGCGAAGCGGGACGGGGAAACGAAGGTCGCCGTGCGAACCGCCAGCCCCCAGAGCGTTTCCCCGCCCGGCGCGGGCACATCCCGGCAGGCATCGAGCTCGGGGTACAGCGCGCGAAGGACGCCGGAGTCGGCATAGAGCTGGAGTGAGCGCGTCGGATCTCGCTGGCCGGTCAGGACCTTGCGCAGCTCTTCCCGGATTCGCTCGGCGGACAGGTTGTCGAGCCGATCCGCGGAGTCGCGGATCGCCTGCCATGTCGCGTCCTCCACCTCCAGGCCGAACGTGCCCGCGAATCTCAGGGCCCGGAGCACTCGCAAGCGATCCTCTTCGAAGC
>CAZJEH010000186.1:0-4604 GCA_964544905.1 uncultured Gemmatimonas sp. | reverse complement strand
GAAGCGCCTCGCCGGGTCGCCCACCGTCCGCTGGCGCCGCTCGGCGAGGTCGCGTTCCCCAGCGTGCGGGTCGCGCAACTCTCCGGTGATGGGATTCCAGGCCACCGCGTTGATGGTGAAGTCGCGGCGGTCGAGATCCTCCTCCAGGGAATTGGCGAAGACGACCCGCGCGCGGCGGCCAAAGGTCTCGACGTCGCGTCGGAAGGTGGTGACCTCGTACATCTTGCCACTACGCGCGATCACCCCGACGGTACCGTGCTCGATCCCGACGGGAACCGTGCGCCGGAAGATGCGGCGGACCTCTTCGGGGCGAGCGGACGTGGTCAGATCCCAATCCCCGGGCTTCAGGCCCGCCAGTACATCGCGGACGGCGCCCCCGACCGCCCACGCCTCGTACCCTGCTTGCCCCAGCTTTCGCGCGATCCAGCGCACGTCGTCGGGTGCACCGAGGTCCACAACCCTGCGGCCGGTAGCGTTCGGCATCAGCGATCGTACCTTCCGCCTTCCACCCCGGTCCGGATGGCCTCCAGGTCGTTGCCGAACGCCCCGAGCGCGAGCATCAGCTCGATTCGCGCCTGCTGACCGGTCAGGTGGTCACCGAAAATGACGCCCATTTCCCGCAGCTGATGGCCGCCGCCAGGATACGCGTAGGTATCCAGAACCCGCCCCCGGAGCGATCGCGACGTCACGATGACCGGCCTGCCCGCTTCGACCCACCGGCGGATGCCGGGAACGGCGGCTTCCGGCACATTGCCCCGCCCCAGCGCCTCCACCACGATTCCGACGGCGCCTGACTCGAGGCTCGCCTCCAGCAGCCGCGAATCGGCACCCGCGGTCATCTTCACCAGATCGACCGGCATCTCCGGTCTCTCCGCGGTCAATACCGGCTTCCGGCGCGATTCACGGTAGAAGAGAACGGCGCCGTGGTCCACGATGCCCAACGGTCCCCAGTTGGGTGACTGGAACGTACCGAATTCGTCGGTATGCGTCTTAACGACCTCGGAGCCCTGCACCACCCGCTCGTCCATCACCACCATGACGCCTCGGCCGACCGAATCCCGGGCCGCGGCGACCTGGATGGCGGCCATCAGATTTGCCGGCCCGTCCCACGACAGTTCGGAGATGCTGCGCATCGCCCCCGTGACGATGACGGGTACGGACGCATCTACCGATCGGTCGAGCAGGTACGCGGTCTCTTCGATCGTGTCGGTACCATGAGTCACCACGATCCCGTCGACACCCCCCTCGATGAAGCGCAGAACGACGGACCGGAGATCCCACATCCGCTCGATCGTCATGTGCGGGCCTGGGAAGCGCCCGAAATCGTGGACCTCGATGTGCGCTACCCGATCGGCGTCCGGCACGTGGTTGAGGATCTCGGTACCGCTCAGCATCGGGACCATCCCGCCCGCCGAGGCATCGCGGCGCATGGAGATGGTTCCGCCGGTTGCGATGAGTACGACCCGCGGTAGCGACATCGTGGGGATGTGGATGGGCAGGTAGACTGGGACGCTGGATGGCTCCTCAGGCCATCGTCCACTTCCCGCCGAGCTCGACCAGGTGGTTTTCCTCGACGGCCAGGATCTCCGCGACGAGTTCGCGGGTCACCTCATCGAGGTCGGCTGCGAGAAGCCTGCTGTAGCGGCGGATCTCGTCCTCCTCACGGAGGCGAACGTGCCGCTCCCAGTCGTCGAGCGGCAGGACCACCGAGGCGCGATCGGGGAGCTCCGGCGGGAGGCTGCGTAACTCGAGCAGCCTGGCCGTAAGCCGCGAAACGTGGTGCTGTTCGTCCGCGTGCAGGTCGTGGAAGCGCTGCGCCAGGTCAGGGTCGCCAGCGGCCTCTGCACGGGACGCCAGGCTTCGGTAGACCAGTGCCTGATCCTTCTCCGCTGCGCGGGCCGACTCGAGCAGCTCGGGAATCGATGAGCCGGCGGGGAGATCGGCGCTCACGGTACGACCTCGGCGAGTCGGCCTTGCCCGCTCCAGCACTCCGCGAACTCTCCAAGAGCGTCCGGTGCCATCTCTGCCTGCGCCTGAAACGCGTGGGTGAACAGCGCATCGGCGGCGAGAAGGTCCAGGGCATCCGCGCGGGTGCCCGCGCCGGCAGCTACGCGCCGGTAGAGGGCCAGGGCGGCCTCGGCGAGCCCGTCGGCGGCAGGCAGATCGGCGTAGGGGGCCGCCGCCGCGACCATCGCATCCACCAGCTCACGCGGCGCCGAGGAGACTCGCTCCCGAACCCACTCCGCGGCGTTCATGACGCGCGAGCCCCGGTCAGCATGTCCCGGACGATCGACTCCACCTTTCCAAGCGCCTCCGCCAGCTTCTCCGGCTCGGGGATGCCCGCCTGCGCCATATGCGGCCGTCCACCGCCCCGGCCGCCAGCCAACGCGGCCACCTCGCGGATCACCTCGTCCGCCCGGACCCCGCGCTGAATCAGGTCGTCAGTCGCGACAGCAAGCAAGGATGCCCGGTCGCCCACCGTGGTGGCCAGGACCGCCACTCCGGAACCCATTCTGCCTCGGAGCTGATCCCCGATGGCCCTCGCGTCGTCCACACTCTCGGCGTCGACGGAAGCCGCGATCACGGTCGCACCGTCCACCCGTACCGCGCCATCGAGCAGGCGGCCGACGACGTCCGCACCTCCGCTCGCCCGGGCGCGGGCGAGCTGGCGCTGCAACTCCCGGTTCTCCTCGAGCGCCATCCGCACTCTGGGAACAACGTTCTCGACCCGGGTCCGGAGCACGCTGGCGACCTCACGAAGCGTCTCGCGGTCCTTGACGATCCGGTCGTACGCTTCCGGCCCGGTCACCGCCTCGATCCTGCGGACTCCGGCAGCAACACCGCTGTCCGAAACGATCCGGAACGGGCCGATCCGACCTGTCGCGGGGACGTGCGTTCCACCGCACAGCTCCATCGACACGCCGGGCACTTCGACCACGCGCACCTCGTCCCCATACTTTTCACTGAACAGAGCCATCGCGCCGCGGGCGATCGCGTCCCGATACTCCATGCGCTGGGTCCGGACCGGGATGTCGGACCAGATCGCTTCGTTCACCAGTCTCTCGATCCGCGCCAGTTCGTCGTCCGTCAGCGGGGCGCCGTGCGAGAAGTCGAACCGAAGGCGGTCCGGGGCGACGAGCGATCCCTGCTGGAAGACGTGATCACCGAGGACCTGGCGCAGCGCGGCGTGCAGGAGGTGAGTCGCGGTGTGGTTGCGCTCCGTATTGCGCCGAACCGGCGAATCCACCACCGCGCGCACCGTTCCCGGCTCGAACTCCCCTTCGACGGGGCCGATGACGGCCACCTGACCACCGACGCGTTTCACGGCGTGGACCGCCAGGGTCCAACCACTCCCGTAAACGTGGCCGCTGTCCGAGACCTGACCGCCCGCTTCCGAATAGAACGGGTTCTCGCGCAGCTGCACGGCCAGTCCGTCGTCCATGTAGCGATAGGCGAGCACCTCCGTTTCCACCTCGTCGGTGGTGTATCCGACGAACTCCTGGTCTCCGTCATGAACGGTGACCCATCCGTCCGCCAGGTCGTCGCCGCCCATACCGATACCGGCAGCCATCCGGTCCTCCCGCGACCGCTTCCGCTGGATCTGCAGCTCCCGCTCGAAACCCTCGAGATCGACGGAGTATCCGCGTTCCGCCGCCATCAACTCCGTCAGGTCGACGGGGAAGCCGAAGGTATCGTACAGGCGGAAGACGTCCTCGCCCGGGATGACGCCGCCCTTGCTCGCCGCCAGCACCTCCTCGAAACGCCGCATACCCTCGTCGATCGTCGACAGGAAGCGCTCCTCCTCCTGCCGGGTGACCCGAAGGATGTGGTCCCGCCGCTGAACCAGTTCCGGATAGACGCGCCCCATGCGGTCCACAACGGCGTCGACCACATGGACGAGCGTCGGTTCCCGCCGACCCAGCAGCCACCCATGGCGGACGGCACGGCGGAGGATCCGTCGCAGAACGTATCCCCTCCCTTCGTTCGACGGGTACACCCCGTCGGCGAGCAGGAAAGCCGTCGCCCGCGCATGGTCAGCGAGAACCCGGTACGATACTCCGGCCGGAGAATCGTACTCCGCCTCGACCCCGACCACCTCCTTGGCCCGGGCGATGAGCGGCGTGAACAGGTCCGTCTGGTAGTTCGATGCGACGCCCTGCATCACCGACGCGATCCGCTCCAATCCCGCCCCGGTATCGATCGACGGCGCCGGCAACGGGCGCAACTCACCGTCCGCGTCGCGATCGAACTGCATGAACACGAGGTTCCAGATCTCCAGGAACTCGCCCGCTTCACCCTTCTCGACGAACTCCTCGACAGTGATGTCCGTCCCGCGCTCACCTTCGGCGCGCAGATCGAAATGGATCTCGGAGCACGGTCCGCAGGGACCGGTCTCCGCCATCTGCCAGAAGTTGTCCTTGTCACCCAGCCGAAAGATCCGCGCGGGCGGCAACCCGGCGAGCTCCTCCCAGAGCTTCGCGGCCTCGTCGTCGGTGTGGTGGACGGTCGCCCAGAGCCGCTCGCGGGGGATGCCCAGATCCTCGGTCAGGAAGCTCCAGGCGTACGCGATCGCGTCCCGCTTGAAGTAGTCCCCGAACGAGAAG
>CAZJEH010000185.1:0-7197 GCA_964544905.1 uncultured Gemmatimonas sp. | reverse complement strand
GCGGGCGTCGGCGGGAAGGGCCGGGTGTCAGCAGGTGAAGATCAGGCGTAGCTGGTCGTCCTGGAGCTTTTCGTCATCGATATCGATCGGGTCCTGGGCGTCGGCCTCGAGCCGCGCCGTGAGCTCCCCGACCGATGCGTCGAACCGTGATCGTCGACGGATCGCGTCGATGGCCTTGAACCGCCCGGCGGAAATCAGCCATGCGGCGGGACGCGCGGGCACGCCATCTCTCGCCCACTGCTCGACGGCGGCCGCGAAGGCATCGTGCATCGCGTCTTCGGCGAGGGAGAAGTCGCCGAGGATACGGATCAGCGTGGCGAGAACCCGGCGCGACTCCGTCCGATAGATGTGTTCGACCGCCGCCCGGGCCGCCTCTGCCTGTTCGGCGCTCACCTTCTTTCCCCTCCCTACCCCGCGCTGCCTTCCAGCTCCACCGCGATCCCTCGCCACTTCCCCTGGTTGAAGCGGAGAACGCTGAGCAGGCAGCGCGTGGCGTGACCGAGGAGGATGGCGATCCAGATGTGGATCGGCTGCAGCACCGAGGTCTGGCTGATGACGAAACAGATGCCGAGCGGGATCAGGACCTGCGAGACGATGGAGATGTAAAGCGGACTCTTCGTATCGCCCGTCCCCTGCAAACCGCCCGTGTAGGTGAGTGCGACGGCGATGAACAGGCCGGATACGCTCAGGATTCTGAGCAGCTGGGTGCCGATCGCGACGACGTCCGGCTCCTTCATTCCGAAGGCCGCGAGCAGGACATCCGGGATGAGGAGGAAAGCGAGGCCCACGATCCCCGCCCCCAGGACGGCGATGCGCGCAGCGGCATGAACGCCCTCCTCCGAGCGGTCCGGCCGGCCGGCCCCGAGGTTCTGTCCCGCGACCACGGCCGCGGCTCCCATCAGCCCGACGGACGTCCAGGTGATGAGCGAGAAGAGCTGGGAATACGAAACGGCATAGGCCGCCTGAGCCGCCGCGCTCTGCGCGAGCGAGCCGATGAACGACAGGAGCACGAGCCCCCCGATGTTCATCACCACGCCCTGTATACCCGCGGGTAGTCCGAACCGGAAGAGGAGGCGGATGATGGTCAGATCCGGCGCGTAGCCTTGCTTCGGGAACGCCACCACCCATCCACCCCGTTTCAGCTTCACGAAGCTGTAGACGGCCAGGAGGCAGGATGCGAGTGCGGTCCCCATGGCCGCCCCGGCGGTTCCGAATGCCGGGATCGGGCCGAGCCCGGGGATGAGCACGACGTTGAGCCCGATGTTCAGGAACGTCATCACCATCCCAAGGGTCATGGGTGTCCGCGCGTCCCCGGCCGACCGCAACGCACCCGCGACCATGAAGAACATCATCATGCCCGCGCTGAACATGAAGCTGATGCGCAGGTAAGGCAGCGCCTCCGCCGCGACCGCCGGCGCAGCGTTGACGAACTCGATCAGCGCGGGAGAAAGGACGTAGCCGAGGGGTGCGAGGACCAGCAGCGACAGCGCGACAGACGTGATGAACGCCTGGTAGACGGCCTTGTCGACGTTCGCCTCCTGCCCCGCCCCCGCGAACCTCGAGACCAGCACGCCCATCCCCGTGAACAGCGAGGTGATGAAGATGATCACCACGATGAAGATCTGGGTCGCCACCCCGATCGCCGCATTGGCCTGGAAGCCGACGAAGTGACCGACCATGATGTGGTCGATGATTCCCTGGATTCCGCCGATGATGTTGGTGAGCATCGTCGGCCAGGCGAGCTTCCAGACCGCGCCGCGCAGTGACCCCTCCACGATCGAACGATCGTAGCGGGAAGGGGGCGGCGGAGGCGGAGGAACGGGGGTGGCTGCCGGGGCTTCCGCGGTCGCCTCCACGGGGTCCGGACGAACCGGGGCGGTGTCGGACAAATGAGTTCCGGGTGCCGGTGAGCAAGTTGGAGAAACTAGGGTTTGCGTGCCGGCCACGCCACTCGCCGGGCGGCAGGTCGGATCAGCCCTTACCATCCCCTGACGCGAGGAGGTCGTTGCCGGTCCACTATACTTCCGACCCCTCACCGCCCTGCCACCCATCCCGAGACCGGGCGCAGCTCTGCGGTCAGCCCGCGAGCCACCGCAGGATGAGCCGACACGATCCGGATCGCATCGTTGAGATCCAGCGCATCCACGATGAGAAACCCGGGGAGCCGTCCTCCGTTCCCGGCGAAGGAGCCCTCCAGCACCAGAAGGTCGTCGTCCCTCACCCGGATTGTGACGGCCTCGACGGCCGAGCCGACCGGCTGCCACGGTCGCCGGAATTCGGCCGGCGGACCGGCGGGGCCCCAGGTGCCGACCGCCGGATCGCCATCGTCCCCACAGCCGTAGATGAGACAGAGGTATTTCATCATCGGGGAACGATCCGTTGGGTGATGCACGTCGATCGCCTTGGGAGGCCACCCCTCGGCCTGACCGGGCCGCCAACGGCGCGACCGAGGACTCCCATCATCGGCGGCGGTACTGGACGGTCATCAGCTCCGTCCACGTCCCGTCTTCCTGCTTGCGCATCGCGGTCATCGTCCGACGGTCGGGCCCGTCGAGGCGAACCACATCGCGGTAGTCGCGCTTCTCCCCGACCTTCTCGAAGTCCGGTCCGATCGACTCAAGCGTGAGAACGGATCGGCCCTCGTCGAGAAAACCGCTGTAGAGCCAGAGGTACGTCGACATGGAGCTGAGGAAGGTGCGACGAAGCGCTGCTGATCCGGATCGTAGCCCAGGGTCGTCACGGAAATGGCGGTCGAGCCATCGCCCGTCTCGCCCTGGCTGACGGCCTGGATCCAGAGATCGCCGATCGATGTGATGGTTTCGATGCCCACGTGCGGCTTCCCGCTGTCATCGAAGGCGGGCATCTCATAGCTCCACTCGCCGACGAGTCGCTGCAGCCACTCGTGCTCCGCGGACGGCTTCGCCGGGGCGGGGGTATGCGTTTCAGTCTCAGCCACAGGATTCTCCTTTGGTGTGGGGAGGAATGCGAATGGTCATGAAGACACTCGTCAGGAACCGGCCATCCTCTCGGCGAGCCGGGCGTGCTGCTCGACGGCCGCGCTCGGCTCGAAGTCGCTGAGCTCGAAGATCTGGCGAACCTCGATCTGGCCGGATTCGAAGGGAACCTGCGTGGCCCAGTCGATGGCTTCCTGGAGGCTGTTCGCCTGGATGATCCAGTATCCGGCGATGAGCTCCTTCGCTTCGGCGAACGGGCCGTCGGTGACGGTCGGCTTTCGGTTGTGGAAATCCACCCGGGCGGCCTTCGAGCTCGGGTGCAGCCCGTCGCCGGCGAGCATGACGCCAGCGTCCACCATCCTCTCGTTGAATCTGGCCATCTCGGCGAGTTCCTGTTCGGTCGGCATGACACCGGCCTCGGTTTGTTCGTTCGCCTTTACGAGCAACATGAATCGCATCGGAGACTCCATGGTTCGGGTAATCGGGCCGCGGGTCGGTCACGCGGCTGTCCATCTGTTTGTCGAACGGAAGAAACCGAATTCGACAGACCCGGATCGGAAGCTGGAGAAGACCCGCCGCGAGCATGTTCTGGAAACCAGCGGGAGCGATGTTCATCCTTCCGGGGAGCCCACCCTTCGGGGCCTGATCCGGACCCGAACAGGCCGACGCCACTTGGACGCCACTCAAGCGAGAGTCAGTGAACCAGGCGGGCATCGAACCGGAACGGACGACTCCGATCCACCCTGATCCGTGCAGCCTCCGGATGTAGAGGGTTGATGAGCACGTTCTCCTCCTCCGGGACGAGTGCCGAGGGGACGAAGAGGACCGCCGAACGGAGTTCCCGGGCCCAGCAGTCGCCGATCTTCACGCAGTCCGCGTGTTCCACTACTTCGTTCCAGTCGTGAGGGAGGTCAGAGGGCGTGACCCTCTCCACCCGGATGTCCCTCGGCAGGCGAAGCGGGAAGGCGTGGAGGTCATCCGGAGGCTGGTTGGAGTCGAGGTGTGCCAGGAACTCCAGCACCGCGAGCGAGAGGGTCGTGGAGGTGTAGACGACGGGCGTTCCGCGTGAGCTCCAGCGGCCCCCGTTGCTCTTTGCCTCCTCGCCGTCGAGCGGATCGCTGTCGGGAGAGGCGAGTCGCCAGATGATCCCCTTCAAGGTCTTCTCCTTTAGGGGCTGTCCAGTGGAAAAGCTGCCGGTGGTCCCGAGACCAAGGCCGCGCAATCCACGGGCCCGGTGGTGGCGCTGCCAGTCGGCGGGGGCTATGGGGCCGCAATATCGGTTCCGGGGACACCGAGCTACGGCGATGGACCGTCCAGCGAGGAACTCCGTGGGACGCACGGAAGCAGTCGAAATGCCCCCGGGGTCGGACCGCCGTCCATGGGGCAAACAGCCTCCGAAGGCGGAATGATTCCTGCTCCCCTGGCATCGCCATCCACAACGGGGGAAGCAATGTCCTGGCTCATCTGGCTTGCCGTCGGCCTCGTGGTTCTCTGGATCGTCGCGCTGCTACTGGGATGGGTGATCGGAGCCGCGATACACCTGTTCTGGATCGCGGCGCTGGTGCTCCTGGCGGTGTGGCTGTTCAAACAGGGACGCCGCTACGTGTGACCCCGGGGCGGAAATACGGCCGGCCGCCGGACCCTGAAGGCACGGCCTTACCTTAGGCGGCGTGATCGCCGTGGCCCTCAGCGGTCGAGCGACTTCCGCCGAGCCATTCGCGCGCCCCTAGAACCTTCCAGAAGACGGTCGGACAGCACGCGGGTGCTGTCGGAACGAATTCCTCCACCTCCTTGCGCGCCAGGTCGCGGATGAGGACTGGTCGACCCGCGCAAGACGCTCGCGAGATCCGAGGATCCCGGCCGGCGGCACGGGATTTCCCAACGCCGCCAACCAGCGCTGGCGCTCCTCCTCGGATTCGCCCCGGCTGACATGCCCACTCCGACGAGGCACAAAATCAGACGATGACGTTGCGGTCCCGCCGCCGGTGACTATCATCCTCGCACCTGACGTCGAGTAGTCGGCTGTCCATCGGCCGCCCCACGGCTCCCGAGGGCGGCAACCCGGACCGCCAAACCGAGAGCGATGAGTCCTCCGCCCCCGAAGCGAGCCACCGCCCCCGGCCGGATTCCGCCCGTTGTCCGTGGCGTCCTGGTCGTTTTCTTCCTCTATCTGTTCCTGGTCGGGATCGCGTTCCTCGAAGTGGGGATCGGTGGCCTCGGCGAGCGGTTCCAGACGGGGCTGCTGGAGTCGGTGGCACATCCGGTCTCCGGGCTGTGCGCAGGGATACTGGTCACCGTCCTGGTGCAATCCTCCTCGGTGACCACATCGACGATCGTGGGGATGGTCGGCGCGGGGACCCTGCCGCTGGCCCTGGCGGTTCCGATGGTGATGGGTGCGAACATCGGAACCACCATCACCAGCACACTGGCATCACTCGGGACGATCCGGAGGAGCGACGAGTTCCAGCGAGCGTTCGCCGCCGCGACGATTCACGACTTCTTCAACCTTCTCACGGTGCTCATCCTCTTCCCGATCGAGGTCTCCACGGGCTTGTTGAGCACAATGGCGGTCAACCTGACGGAGCTGATCGCGGGAGCGGAGATCATTTCGGGGGACGTCGGCGGGAGCCCCATCCGGGACCTGGTGCGAATGCCCATCGACATGATCGAACCGCTGTTCGGTCAGGGATTGTGGTACGGGCTCCTCATGCTCGCCGTGGGCCTGGCCCTGATCTTCGTCTCGCTGGCTCTCATCACCCAGAACATGAGGCGGCTGGTCGCCAGCGGGGTAGAGCGGGTCATGACGAGCGTGATCGGTCGAGGTGGTGGGCTGGTAGGCATCATGGTGGGGATGGCCATCACCGTGTCGGTCCAGTCTTCATCGATCACGACGTCGATCCTCGTCCCCCTGGTCGCGTCAGGAGTCCTCACGGTCGCGACAGCCTATCCGATCACGCTGGGCGCGAACGTTGGCACGACGGTAACGGCCCTCATCGCCTCTCTCGCGGTGGCGAGGCCGGAGGGGCTGACGATCGCACTGGTGCACCTGCTGTTCAACGTTCTTGGGATCCTGATCATCTATCCGATCCCAAGGATCCGGTTCGTACCCATCCATCTGGCGGAAGGAATGGCGCGAACCGCGATCCGGAAGAGACGGATGGTCTTCATCTATGTCGTGACCATGTTCATCCTTCTGCCGACTCTCGGGGTACTGCTACTCTGACAGCGGGAAGCTGGCGAAGGCGTTGCGGGGCATCGTCGCTGTGGAGTCGTATTTTCGGCTGACATCATCCCGGTCCATCCGGGGAGGTAGAGCGCTCATGGTATTCAAGTTCCTGCGGGGCGAAGGCGAGGAACGGCTGGAGAGGGTGGAGGAAAAGATCGGCGCGATGCTCATGCACGACAAGCACGCCTTCGACCTCGCCATGTCGGCGCTCCTCGGGGAAGCGGATCCGGAGAGTCTCAACGACGAGATTCGCAAGACGGATCGCAAGGTGAACCAGCTGGAACGCGAGATCCGTCGCGAACTGGTGATCCATTCGAGCGTGTTCGGCGGGATCGAAGCGCCGAGCGTGCTCATCTACATGTCGATCGTCAAGGACATCGAGCGGGTCGGCGACTACGCGAAGAACCTGCTGGACCTTGCCCTGGACGGCGCGAACCTGTCTCTCGCACCCGACGCCGACGAATGGCGTGCCCTGAAGGACGAAATCTCCCAGTACATCACGGCGGTCGGTGACGCTTTCCTGAAGCGGGACGCGGAAGCCAGCCGGAAGTTGAGATCTCGGGGAGACGAGCTGCTGGACCTGTTCGACGAGCGTGTGACGAGCCTCATCAAGCAGGAGAGCACCGGGGCACAGGGAGTCGCGCGGGCACTGGCTCACCGCTACCTCAAGCGCGTGGTGGCGCACCTGATGAACCTGCTCTCGGCAGTCCTCATGCCGATGGACCTGCTGGACTTCTTCGACGAGGATCCCGAAGATCGGTCGCGACGGTAGCGGCATCCCGTCGGGCGATACCGAGCTCCGCGATCAGCGATTCGATGGCGTCACACGCCACTGCCGCGCCATCCTCCGAGCGAACCCGGGTCGCGATCGCTTCGGCCCGGGCTCGATAGCTCGCGCCCTCCAGCAAAATCCTCAACTCGCGCTCCACCTTGGCCGGCGTATAGGCGCCCGGCCGAACGATCCTCGCGACGCCCAGCCGCTCAGCGCGGTATGCGTTGTCCGGCTGATCGTGGGCG
>CAZJEH010000184.1:0-7227 GCA_964544905.1 uncultured Gemmatimonas sp. | reverse complement strand
AGGGTCAGCAGGGTCAGCAGGGTCAGCAGGGTCAGCAGGGTCAGCAGGGTCAGCAGGGTCAGCAAGGCCAGGGCGGTCAGCAGGGTGGTCAGGGTCAGCAGGGTGGCCAGCCTGGCGATGGCCAGTTCGGAGGACCCCGTGAGGGTGGCGATGCCGGTGGTTGGGGCGGTGGTTGGGACGGCGGCTGGAACTACGGATCGTGGGGCGGACCGTGGAATGGGACGCCCGAGCAGATCCGGCAGTTCCGCTCCGAACTCCGTCAGCGCATCACCGATGCGGAGGAGCTGAGGAACCAGCTGGCCCGCGAGGGCTTCGACACGAGGGAGCTGGAGCAGGCGATCCGCGACATGCGGGCTCTCGATGCCGATGAGGTGTATCGCGACTCGGGTCGGCTACCGGCGCTGCAGGCAGCCGTGCTCGATCGGCTGAAGCAGTTCGAGTACAACCTCTTCCAGACCGTCCGCGGCGACGAGATCCGTCGGCTGTTCCTCTCAGGGTCCGGCGAGGTGCCGCCGGAGTACCGCGAGCTGGTCGAGCGGTACTACAAGGAGCTGGCGGAAAGCCGCTAAGTCCTCGGCTTCGGGCTGGCTGGACGGTCGGGCGGATTTGCCGACGACCACTCGCCCGACCGGTTCGGTCGCCGACAAATGACAAGAACCTCCCCGTCGAAATCGGCGGGGAGGTTTCTTCTGCCCTCGGTCGTGCGTCGATGTGCGGCGCTCCGATGGACCTGAAGTCCTACGAGCTTGCGTGTCGGCTCCGGGCGGTTGGGACCTCTGGTGCGCGGTTGGAGTGAAACCGGAAAGGGCATCGGCAGTTGGGGGATGTGAGCCGACCGTCGTGCCCTCGCCTGCGCGACGAGGAGTAGCGAGGGGCCCAGCAAGTCTGCTCAGCCTCGCCATGCTCTGCCGAACGTCTGCCGATGGACAGGCGCCGGAGCGTTACCGAATCAGCCCATCAGGAGCTTCGCGTACTGCGGGAGCCAGGCGACCACGGCGAAATGGATGAGGCGCCCGACGAAACCGATTGTGATGAACGACACCAGCCCCATCCCGATCGTCCCGCAGGCGATCGAGACCGCGTAGAGCGGCGGCAGGCCCAGCGTAGCGCTGCTGAACAGCGTCAGCTTTGCGATCTTGGGCCGGGATTCCAGCCGGGCCTTGACCGCCTCCACTCGGCCTCGCATGCGCTCACTCGCGATGCCGAGCAGCCCTTTGCCGGCGAAGAACATCACGACCTTACCAGTCATCTGACCGGCTGTGGCCGCCAGGACCAGTGGGGGCATGGTCTCCGCCGGCGACAGGGCGGACACGGAGAGCAGGTAAATCTCCGTGTTCACCAATGGTATGACCGCCCCGACGACGCAGACGCCGAACGTCGTCAGCCACAGCATCAACAACGTCATCGAGACGTGCAGTGTTCAGGGAACCGTGGGAGGTGCTGGAAACGGGCGAGAGTGTACCGGCCCCGCGCCTGGCGCGCCAGAGCGCATCCCCCGAAGGAAGATGATCGAGCGGTTCTACGCACGAAGCCCTCGGGAAAGTTTCGACATGATGGCGACGTGGCATCGACGAATCGGTGGGGATGACGTCCATCACAACGAAGCGGCGCCGACCTCGGAGGTCGACGCCGCCATCACGAGACTCACAGGGATGCCGCTGCCGGCACCGTGCCGGCTCAGCCGCTCATCCGCACTCGCTGTAGCCGCAGATGTGGCACTTCATGCAGCCCTCGGCCATCTCGAGCTGGCTCTGGCAGTCCGGGCAGGTCCCGATGAACGTCTCTGCGGGGTCGTACGTGCCAAGCTCCGGCAGGAGCGTCTGCTGTACGGTTCCAGCCTCGCCCGCCGAGTTGCCCGATGCAACCAGCTCGGGGATGAGCTCCTGCTGAATCCCGGCCTTCTCCTGCTCGCGTAGCTCGATGGCCTGCGCGATCGCATCCGGAACCGAGAGAACCTTGTTCTGGCCGAACCCGATCGCGCGATCCGACGAGATCCCACGAAGCTGCTGGTGAATCTCCGAAACCGGGATGCCGAAGCGCAGCGCGAGAGAGATGAGCCGCCCGATCGCCTCGGTGTCGGCCATGGCGATTGAACCGGCCTTGCCCAGCGTGGCGAAGACCTCGAAGGGCTGGCGCTCTTCGTCCTCGTTGATCGTGACGTACACGTCGCCCAGCGGCGAGGTCATCTTCCGGGTCGTCCCGCGGAGAATCTGCGGCCTCTTCCGCTTCTGCCGCCGCACCATCTGCGCCTGGGCCTCCGCGTTCGCCGCCCGATCCTGCGCCTGCTTCAGTTCCGCTTCCAGCTTCGCGATCCGCTCCTCCAGCTCGGCCACCCTCTGCTGATCGGCTGCCTGCTGCGATGGCGTCTTCGTCGCCCCCGTCGAGAGGACCTGGTTGTCACGCGAACCATCGCGATAGACGGTGACCCCCTTGCAGCCGAGCTTGAACGCGAGCTCGTAGATCTGCCGCACGTCGTCGGGCGTAGCGTCGTTCGGGAAGTTCGTCGTCTTGGAGATCGCCGAGTCGGTGAACTCCTGGAAGGCCGCCTGCATCCGCACGTGCCACTCCGGCGTGATATCGTGCGCGGTCACGAAGACCCGCTGCACGTCGTCGGGGACCTCAGGGAAGTGGATGTGCCCCTGCTCGGCGATCTTCTTGATCAGCTCTTCCGAGTAGAAGCCGCGCGCTTTCGCAACCGCGACGAAGTCCTCGTTGACGTCCGGCATCATCACGCCGGCCTGGTTGCGCATGAACGCGACCGCGAACAGCGGTTCGATCCCGGACGAGCACCCTGCGATGATCGAGATCGTGCCGGTCGGCGCCACCGTGTCGACGTTGCAGTTGCGCAGCCACCGCATCGGCCGGATGCGGTCGCCGTTCGGGGCGCGCGCGCACGTCTCGTCCGGACCCCAGATCGACCGCTCCCACTCGGGGAAAACGCCGCGCTGCTCCGCCAGGCGCTCCGACTCCTTCTTCGCCTCCTCGTCGAGAAACTCCATGATCCGGCGACCGACCTCGACACCCTCCTCGCTGTTGTACGGGATGCCGAGGCGCACCAGCAGATCCGCGAACCCCATCACCCCGAGCCCGATCCGGCGGATGCGCTTCGCCAGATCCTCGATCTCCGGGAGCGGGAACTTGTTCGCGTCGATGACGTTGTCGAGGAAATGGGTGGCCAGCCGGACCACCCTGCGGTACTCCTTCCAGTCGACCTTCTCGTACCAGGGCGCCTCCGGCTCCACGTCGGTCCGCACGAACGCTCCGACGTTCACCGACCCCAGGTTGCAGACGTCGAACGGCAGCAACGGCTGCTCACCGCACGGATTGGTCGCCTCGTAGCTGCCCAGGTGCGGCACCGGGTTGAACTGGTTCGCCCGATCGATGAAGTAGACACCGGGCTCGCCCGTCCGCCACGCATTCTGGACGATGCGGTCGAAGACCATCCGGGCATCGAGCTTACCCGTCACTTCCTTCGTCCGCGGGTTGATGAGCTCGTACTCCGTCCCGAGCTCGACCGCCCGCATGAACGCGTCGGTGATCGCGACTGAAATGTTGAAGTTCGTGATCCGGGTGATGTCCTGCTTGCAGTCGATGAACTCGAGGATGTCCGGGTGGTCGACGCGAAGGATGCCCATGTTGGCCCCCCGTCGCGTGCCGCCCTGCTTCACGACCTCGGTGGACGCGTCGTAGAGCGCCATGAACGACACCGGACCGCTCGCTACCCCGGTGGTCGACTTCACCAGGTCACCGGCCGGCCGCAGGCGGCTGAAGCTGAATCCCGTACCGCCCCCCGACTGATGAACGAGCGCCATCGAGCGGAGCGTGTCGTAGATCCCAGTCTTTCCGTTGGAGAGGGCGTCCTCGACGGGCAGCACGAAGCATGCGGAAAGCTGTCCCAGCGGCCGCCCCGCGTTCATCAGTGTGGGCGAGTTCGGCTCGAACAGCTTGCGGGTCATCAGGAGATAGAACTCGAGGGCGAGCTCGTCCACCTCCCGCTCCGTCGCACCGTAGCGTGCATCTTCCCGCGCGATCACCTCGGCGACCCGCCAGAACATTTCCTCCGGTTCCTCGATCGGGTTGCCCTGCGCGTCTTTCCGCAGATACCTGCGCGCCAGCACCGTTCGCGCGTTCTGCGACAGCTCGGCCGGCGGAAGCTGCAGCCGGGCCGCGAACTCACCGGTCGACGGAACGCGTGCGGAGGAATTCATGCGGGCTCCTTTGCGACAGTACGAAGATGTGGAATGACGACGGGGCTCAGCGGAGGGGTTCCGCCACCCGGAATGCGCAAGCTGATGGATATCCCCGTGGTCTCGACCACATGATCTTTCTTACCCCGGGAATGTTCGGCAGTGCTTCGAAAATGAACGGGAAGGAGCCCTGCGTCAGTCGGTGATGAAGCCCGCACGACGCCAGCGGGAGCGTGCCGACGTCGTATGGGGCTGATGGTTCCGTCGGGGAGGGCTCACCCCCGAGCGATACACAATATCTTGTGGGGAGACATACTAAAGCGCCGACATGTAGGGGTCAAGAGTGCTCGGCGACGATCCGCTCTCACTGGCCTGAACGCTTGGAAGGAGGCCGATTCTTGTCGCGTTCGGGTCGTCGGTCGTACATGCTCTCGTCATCGATCAGCTCGTCCTGCTCGTCGACGGTGACGCGATCCCGACCGGCGGCGTTGGCCGGCAGAACCGGCGCAGGCTCTCCCGGCGGAGTCCCCTGGACATCGATGTCCTTCTCGTGATCCTGGACGTGTGGCGGGCGCCTCGACGAGCTTCGTCCGTCGCCGACTTCTGTGCGATCGGTTCCGAGCTGCGTGGGTGTGTCGGCCTCGGTCGGTGCGATGCGCCCACCTGTGCGCGGCTCGCTACGGGCGCTGTCGCTGACCGCCTTCATCTGCCCGTGCGGCACGTCGTCCGCGGTGGATGGCCCGCGCTGATCTCCTGGTTTCTTCATACGAGGGGTTTCTCTCTGTCGGGATTGGTGTCGGCCGCGCCAGAGCCGCCGCGAGGGGGCGATTGACGCTATCCGCCGGGCGCGACCCTGTGTTGGTCATGATTCGTGCCGGGCGCGTCGGTCGGGTATCGGCAGGGGGACGTTGCCCGGGCCCGTGTGGCCGATAGCTTGTGTGCGTGGGGCGGTCCGTTCCTTGCCCCTCCGGGGTTGAAGACTTGCGAGGAGAACCCGATGAGCCAGACAGTCCGTGGAGCCGGACCGAGCGAGCAGGAATCACGGGAAGTAGCGGAGGCGGCGAGAGAGTCCGAATGGGCGGCGCCGAGCTTCGTACGAGAGCTGTTCCTGGGCAACTTCCGCCTCGACCTGATTCACCCGTATCCGACCCAGTCGGCCGAGGACGCCAGGCGAACGGAGGAATATCTCAGCCGGCTGGAGACATTCCTCCGCGAAGAGGTCGACCCGGAGGAGATCGACCGCACCGGCGAGCTTCCGGAGAGCGTATTGAACGGGTTGCGGGAGCTGGGTGCGTTCGGGATCAAGATCCCGCGCCAGTACGGCGGCCTCGGCCTGTCCCAGGTCGGTTACGGTCGCGCGATGGAGCTGGTCACGAGCCGCGACGGTAACCTGACCGCCCTCCTCTCTGCCCACCAATCGATCGGCGTTCCACAGCCGCTGATGCTCTTCGGGACGGAGGAGCAGAAGGCGAAGTACCTCCCGCGCCTCGCGAAGGGCGCCGTGTCGGCGTTCGCGCTGACGGAGGTGTCGGTGGGAAGCGACCCGGCCGCCATCGAGACCACCGCGACCCCTACCGACGATGGAGAAGCCTTCATCCTGAACGGGGAGAAGCTCTGGTGCACGAACGGAACCATCGCCGAGCTGCTCGTCGTGATGGCACGAACGCCGCCGAAGATCAGGAACGGCAAGGAGATTCCGCAGATCACAGCGTTCATCGTGGAGACCGACTGGCCGGGCGTGGAGGTCGTCCATCGATGCCGTTTCATGGGGTTGAAGGCGATCCAGAACGCCGTGATCCGATTCGACAACGTGCGGGTGCCGCGTGAGAACATCCTCTGGGGAGAGGGAAGGGGCCTGAAGCTCGCCCTGATCACGCTGAACACCGGACGGCTCACGCTGCCGATGAGCACCGCCGCGGGGGCGAAGATCTGCGTGGAGATATCCCGCAAGTGGGCCGCCGAGCGCGCGCAGTGGGGGGCGCCGATCGGCAAGCACGACGCCGTCGCGCAGATGCTCGGTCAGATGGCTGCCTCGGCGTTCGCCATCGAGTCCATGGCCGAGCTTTCATCGGCCCTCGCGGACGACGGCCGCAACGACATCCGGATGGAAGCCGCGATCGCGAAGCTGTGGACGACGGAGATGGGGTGGAAGATCATCGACGATGCGGTCCAGATCCGCGGTGGGCGCGGATACGAAACGGCCGCGTCGCTCGAGGCGCGCGGCGAGCTGCCCATCCCGCTCGAGCGGATCATGCGGGACTTCCGCATCAACCGGATCTTCGAGGGGACGTCGGAGATCATGCGTCTGTTCATCGCCCGCGAGGCGGTGGACACGCACCTCGACGTCGCAGGTGGGTTGATCGATCCGAAGGCAAGCAACCGCGACCGGGCGGCGGCGGCGGCGAAGGCGGGCGCGTTCTACGCCGGCTGGCTACCCAAGCAGTTCGTCGGGTGGGGTCGCTGGCCGAAGTACGGGGAGTTCGGCAGGCTCGCTCCGCACCTGCGCTATATCGAGCGCAGCTCGCGCCGGCTGGCCCGCACGATGTTCTACGCCATGTCGCGCTACCAGGCGAAGCTCGAGCGCAAGCAGGCCGTGCTCGGTCGCTTCGTCGACATCGGGGCGGAGCTGTTCGCGATGGCGGCCGTGTGCGTGAGGGCGAAGTCGATGGAGAACACGGAGCACGGTGAAAAGGCGATGCGCATGGCGAGCGTGTTCTGCCGGCAGGCGCGGATCCGCGTCGAGGAACTGTTCAACGCGGTCTTCCACAACGCCGACAACGCAACGTACCGGCTCGCGCAGGAGGTACTGCGTGGCGAGCACGAGTGGCTCGAATCCGGGATCATCGGCGTGCTTCCGGAGGGGGCGACGCTGGCGCCTCGCCGGCGCGCGGAGGCCGCCCGGGAGGAATCCGGCGAGGACGAAGCGACCCAGCTGGCGGCGGGCGACTGAGGCGCGCATACAGGGGGGTGGCGAGGACGTCCGCACCCTCCAGGTATCTCTTCGTCGGGCCTTCCCAAGCGTCATCCACGGACCCATATT
>CAZJEH010000183.1:0-7254 GCA_964544905.1 uncultured Gemmatimonas sp. | reverse complement strand
ACCCTTGTACTCGTCCGGGCTGCGGACGTCGACCAGCTTCCCGTTGATCCTCAGGTGCTCCAGCACGTCGTCACGGAAGGCGCGGATCCTCTCGTCGTCGCGCGCTGGAACGGGGTACTCGGTCTGGGGATAGCTGCGGACCTCGGTGGTGAGCGGCCGACCCTCGTCCACCCACTTCTTCCGGCCGCCGTCCATCACCTTGACCTTGTCGTGGCCGAACAACCGGAAGACCCAGAGGGCGTATGTCGCCCACCAGTTGTTCTTGTCGCCGTAGAACACGACGGTGGTATCGGGCGTGATGCCGAGTCGGCTCATCAGGCTGGCGAACTGCTCCGGCTCGAGGTAGTCGCGCTCGAGCGGGTCGTTCAGGTCGGCGTGCCAATCGAGCTTGAGTGCCCCGGGGATGTGCCCCGTATCGTAGAGGAGCACATCCTCGTTGCTCTCCAGGATGCGGACCGACGGGTCGTTGAGGTGGTCGGCGACCCACTGGGTGCTGACCAGCGCATCAGGACGTGCATAGCCGCGGCTTTCGATCGGAGAACTCATGACTTGTTCCTGGGTGGCCATATGGACTCCTCCCTGTTAGAGGTAACCGCTCCGGAGAGCGGGTGCGAGGGCGTTCCGCGCCGGAAAAGCGCAGCCGCGCGGCCGAACAGGCGCCGTGGGCGCGGCCGCGAGGCGTACGAGCAACCCGTGTAGGACGGGCGCCGCCGCCGGCTGCAGCACTTCTTCATCCCCGGGTGGGCGGGGGGCCGGAGGCGACTTTCCGAATATCGATCCGGGGTATGCGGGGTGTCAAGAAATGAGACGCGGACGTCGTCGAGGTACCTGCGAGGCTGCCCCGACCGGTCCAGATCAGGGCCCGTACTGCGCCCGGATGGGCGAGTCGGGCGTGCGCGACCGTTTGACCCGGAGGTCCGGAAAGGCTATTTTTTGTGAGCTATTCGGCGCGAACGACCGTGCGGCGGACCGGCGTCGGGATGCGCGAATCCAACCCCCTGATCATCCCGAAAGCGATTCTTCCGACGGGGTCGGAGGGTTGGGCGGTATTCCCGGGCAGTAGCGGCGTCGAGGTTCGTCTGTGGGACCGTAGCAGGTGGCGCGCTGGGGCCTTAGCTCAGCTGGGAGAGCGCTGCATTTGCAATGCAGAGGTCACCGGTTCGATCCCGGTAGGCTCCATGATCGACTTCAGGGGGCACCTTGCCGCCAGGTGAGGTGCCCTCAGTCTTTCATCGATGTAACGCATCGATACCCTCCTCTTTGTCCTCCCTGTGGCAGGAGACCCCACCCCGGCGGATATCCGGCGCGGGCCCCGCGGTTCGACTCTTGCAACCTCCCTCTCGGATCATTCGTTCCCCCGTTCTCGTGTCCGCCCACGCATGGCCGCTGCGGAAACACCCCGCTTCTTCCTGACAGAAGCTCTGCGCCAGAGCGAGGAGAGGTTCTCGCTTCTCGTGGAGTCGGTGCAGGACTATGCCATCTTCCTCCTGGACCCGGAGGGCACGGTCATCTCGTGGAACCAGGGGGCGCAACGCCTCAAGGGCTACACGGAAGAGGAAGTCGTCGGCCAGCATTTCTCGATCTTCTACCCGGCCGAGCAGCGCGAAAAGAGCTTCCCGGAATTCGAGTTGAAGCTGGCGGCCCGCGATGGCCGGTTCGAAGACGAGGGATGGCGCCTGCGGAAGGACGGCAGCCGCTTCTGGGCCAACGTCATCATCACTGCCCTGCGGGATGGCAACGGCAACCTCGTGGGATTCGGCAAGGTCACGAGGGATCTGACGGAGCGGGTGAAGGCGGAGGCGGAGCGGACAGCGCTTTACGGCGAGCGCGAGGCGCGGCGGGTCGCGGAGGAGCTCAACAGGGAGATCAGCGCGAAGTCCAAACAGCTGGAGCAGGAGGCCATCGCCCGGCAGGGGCTGAACGATCAGCTCCGAATGCTCAACGGAGAGCTGTTCCACCAGAGCATGGAGGCGGCCCGAGCCAAGGCCGACGCCGAAGCGGCGAACCGAGCCAAGTCGGAGTTCCTGGCAAACATGAGTCACGAGCTCCGGACGCCGATCAACGCGATCGTCGGTTTCACGGACCTCCTGCGGATGGAGATCCCCGGCCCGCTTTCCGAGGAGCAGAGGCGCCACTTGGAGCGGATCCGCTACAGCAGCGGGCACCTCCTGATGCTCATCAACGACATCCTCGATTTCTCGGTGATCGAGGCGGGGCAGCTGGATGTCGTGGATGAGCGTGCCAGTACTGCCGATTCGGTGGAGATCGCCATCGACCTGCTCAGCCCCGCCGCCACGGCCCGGTCGGTGAAGCTGCAGAACGACTGCTCGGAGTCGGCGGAATACTTTGGCGATCCGCAGCGGGTAGGCCAGATCCTGGTGAACCTCCTCGGCAATGCGCTGAAGTTCACGCCGTCGGGCGGGACCGTGACGGTGAACTGCACGCGCACGCCGGATCCGGGTATCCCCGGGCTCGACCCGAAGGATGGGCCGTGGATTGGCATCTCCGTGATCGATACTGGCATCGGTGTTCCTACGGAGATGAAGGAGGCGGTGTTCGAGCCGTTCATCCAGGGCGAGAGCGGTCGGCTGAGCCCGGAGGGAGGCACCGGGCTGGGCCTCGCGATCAGCCGCCGGCTCGCCCGCATGATGCACGGCGAGGTCACGCTCGAGACGGAGTTCGGCGAGGGGTCGAACTTCACGCTCTGGCTCCGGGAGGCACCGATCGCGGCCTGAATCCCCGGGCGATTGCGGGCGTGGCCGATCGTGACGGGCGGGCCGTGTCGCTCTGCCGGCGTTCCTTCCGCAGCCGTTCCCTTCCAATTCCTCACCAGCAGACGCTGTCCGGCCGCGCATCACTTCGCGGCCGCTCGTCGATCACGCGTCGATCCGTTCTCCCGTTCGAAGGCCCGACTGAGTCCGAGGCTCGAGCGGAGTCTCCATTTCCGGAGCCTTGCAGCCTCGCAACCAGCCGCGGCCGCGCGCAGCTTCCTGTCGTCTCCTTCGAGTTCTCCGCGACAGTTCGGCCTTCGCATGACCAGACCCCCAGCCGGGCGCGCGCAACACGTCGCCAGGGCGTGCAGAGTGCCCTTCGATCCCATCGGCCGACTCGTGGCCATTCGAGCACCACAGGACAAGGTGACACGCGCAATGAGGTCATCGGGGAAAGCACCCGGCGATGGTCATTGCGCTGCGGGGGTGTCAACGCCGGCTGAAAATCGGACACATTCGTCGGTCGAAAATCGGACCCTCGACACATGAGGTGACGAGCCTCAGGAACTGGTCCTCTTCTCCTTTGCTCCAAGGGGTTTGCGTGGGGGAGACGTAGGGATCCCGCCCTCGGGAGACCCACGACAGGTCTCCCTGGCCACCTTGCCCCCCGTCGTTAGTCGCGACTTGCCCCGTCCCGGCCGCCGGGCCGATGGGGAACCCGATCCCCTCCGAATCCACCCTTCGCCCACCGCGCTCGCCGCGCAGACCATCGGCGCGAGCGCCTGGCGGTCGCCCATAGTTGGCGGCGGGCGGCCCGATAGCTCTCATCATCTCATCTGGCGAGTTCACTCGTCCCGGGCGATGCCGATACTGGTCTGAGTCGGCTACCTCGACCTTGAGATTCACCCACCACAACAGGATCCATGTCATTGAACCGCAGGTGGCTTCGCCAACCGGCAATGCTTGCGCTGGCGCTCGCATCCGGTTGCGTCGATCGGGAGTCGCCGCTCTCCCCGATCGATACGCCGGACCCGGGCGGCCCCGTCGTCGCCGACCTCGTGCACGTACGCTGTGAAGTAGACGTCGCCTCCGCGACGCTCTCCTGCCGGCCGGTCGAACAGGTCGCCGATGGGGGAGCCCTCTACGACCGCATCGTCGGCGCGCAGGACCTCTACGTGAAGCTGGCCAGCTCGGGCACCACCTACGACAGCGAGACCTCGATCTTCCAGAGCAACGTCACCCTGCAGAACCTGCTCGCCCAGAAGATGGGAACGACGGACGGAGAGACCGTGGAGGGCGCCTACGTGTTCTTCGTGCAGGGGCCGGAGGTGACATCGGGGAGTGGATCGGTCAGCGTGAATAACCCCGACGGCCTGGGAACCTTCACCTCCACCGATCAGCCCTACTTCCATTTCAACCAGATCCTCAGCCCGTACCAGGTCTCCATTCCGAAGACCTGGGAGTTCCTCGTCGACCCGACGGTCAACACGTTCACCTTCCTCGTCTACGTCAGCGCGCCGCTGCAGGACGAAGGCGTGCTACTGGACGTCGTCTGGGAGGGCGGAACGGATTCGAGCTGGGAGACGCCCCAGAACTGGCTGTCGAGCATCCTGCCCGACTCGCAGAGCGTCGTCTCGATCTTCCCCGAGACGATGCTGGAAGGGGCCGCGATGCCTGCGATGTCGGCGTCGGACACCATCCTGCATCTGCGCGTCGGTTCCGGCAGCACGCTCGATCTCGGCGGTCACGAGCTGCGTGTACGCGGCAATGCCGACGCTTCGGGCACCATCGACAACGGGACCCTGGAGATGAGCGGCAATGGAGGGCTGCTACAGGGTACCGTCGACGCGCTCCTGATCACCGGGAGCACATTCCTGCAGGGCAGCACGACAGCGACCGGCCCCGTCTCGGTCAGCGGCGTCCTCACCACCGGGGGCAACCCGCTCTCGATCGACATTCCTTGATCCAGCAACCACGTAATCAGGCAATGAAGAAGATTCTTTTGAGCGGGCTGCTCGCTGCCGCCGCGACGCTGTCGATTGTCGGCGGCCTGGAAGCGCAGGCCGATTCCGCCCTCGCCGTAACCGTCGCGGGCGAGAATGTGATGCGGGTCAACCAGGACGCGGGGTTCGTCGTTCGGGGCACTTCGGGAGTAGGAGCCATTCCGGCGACTGGCGCCGGCGTCCGGCTGATGTGGTTCCCGGGCCGGTACGCGCTGCGAGCCGGCAAGGTGGACAGCTTCGGCTCGACCTACTGGGACCTGTCGAACATCGGAACCGGTTCCGTGGCGCTCGGCGAGAACGTCCGCGCGAGCGGCAACAACTCGTTCGCTGCGAACCTGGCGACGACCGCGTCGGGTGACGAGTCGGTGGCCCTGGGGAACAACGGAACCGCTTCTGCCGATCGGGCCTTCGCCTTCAACGGCACCGCGTCGGGCGTCGGAGCGATCGCATTGGGCTCCAGCACACAGGCCACGAGCGACGACGCGCTGGCGCTCGGACCAAGCTCGATTGCGGGCGGACTGGCCTCGATCGTCCTCGGGCCGAGCATCGCCAATGGCTCGTTCGGCGTTGCCATCGGCCTTCAGAACAGTGCGAGTGGCAACTTTTCCGTCGCCATTGGCAAGAACGCGCGGACGGCGAACCGACAGGGCAGCATCGTGCTCGGCGACGGGTGTGCGGGCTTCTCCTCGGACTCCGTCTATCCTACCGCGAACAACCAGGTCGTCATGCGGGGGTGCGGTGGCGTCAAGATCTTCACCAACCAGGGGTTGACGTCGGGGATGGAGCTGGCCGCCGGCGGGAGCGGCTGGTCGGCGGTTTCCGACCGCAATCGCAAGGAGAACTTCCTCTTCATCGACGGCGAGGAGGTCCTGGCCCGTCTCCGCTCGGTTCCGGTGAGCAGCTGGAACTATCTCTCGCAGGACGCCTCCATCCGCCACATGGGCCCGATGGCGCAGGACTTCTACGCCGCGTTCGGTCTCGGTGAGAGCGACCTGCTGATCAACTCGGTGGACATA
The DNA here is from genome assembly GCA_964544905.1 of uncultured Gemmatimonas sp. Taxonomy (GTDB): domain Bacteria; phylum Gemmatimonadota; class Gemmatimonadetes; order Longimicrobiales; family Longimicrobiaceae; genus WHSP01. Next base: position 1,524 of record CAZJEH010000183.1, on the reverse strand, counting down.
GACGGGGTGAACATGGCCGGCGTGAAGGCGCTCGACGAACGAACCCTGAGGATGAGCGAGCGAATCGATGCCCTGGAGCAGGCGAATGGGAGTCTCCGAGAGGAGAACGCCGAGCTGCGGGCACGCCTGGACAGACTCGAAGCGGTCCTTTCCGAAATCGATTCACACCGATAACCGCGAGAGAAGTCACGAATGATGAAGGTCATTTCAGCAGTTTCAGCGGTCGCTCTGCTCCTCATCGCGAGCGTGGCCGACGCGGCGGCGCAAGCGCCAGATTCCATCATCGCCGCGAGCTATCAGGGGAGCAATCGTTTCCGCGTGAACGTGGACGGCGGATTGCTGGTAGGGGGTACGTACGACGGCGACGGCAGTGGGGACGGTATCCCCGCGGAGGGCGCCGGCACCCGGCTGATGTGGTATCCGCGGAAAGGCGCGCTACGGGCCGGGGGCGTCAGCGGGACGCAGTGGGATGCCGCCAACATCGGCGACTACTCCGTGGCGATCGGGCAGGACGTCAGGGCGAGCGCGTCGTATGCAACCGCCTTCGGCCTTCGTGCGACGGCCGCGCAGGTGAGCTCCTTCGCCGCTGGCGAGGACAACACGGCGAGCGGCGCGTCGTCGGTGGCGCTCGGCTACCATGCCCATACGAACGCGCGTTCGGGCTCCTTCGTCTTCGGGGATCGCTCGACGACCGACACGATTCGCGCGGGTGTGAACCACTCGGCCAACTGGAGGGTGGCGGGCGGCTTCCGCATCTTCACCTCGTCGAACCTGTCGACCGGTGTCACGATCCAGAGCGGTGCGTCGGTGAGCAACTGGGGGCAGAGTAGCGCGGTGATCAGCACCAGCACCGGCGCCCTGCTCACCACGGGCGGCATCTGGCAGAACGCATCCGACGTCAACCGCAAGCACCTCTTCGAGGACATCCGGCCCGACGACGTGCTGGCCCGCCTGCGAACCCTGCCGATCCGAACGTGGAGCTACAAGGTCGAGGATGACGACGTGCGCCACCTGGGGCCGACGTCGCAGGACTTTTACGCTGCGTTCGGGCTGGGCACCGACGAGCTGTCGATCGGCACCGTCGATGCGGACGGCGTGGCGCTCGCGAGCATACAGGCGCTCGATTCGCGCACCCTCTCACAGGAGGAACGCCTGCTGGCACTCGAACGAGAGAACGCCGAGTTGAAAGCGCGATTGAGGCGGCTCGAGGAGGCGTTGGGGTTGGAAGACACCGACTAGCCGGTCGCTGGACCGGCGATCGCGACAGCCGTCGGCCTGCGGGCCGGCGGCTGTTCTGCGTTGGCAGGAACCGGGCGGCGTCCTACACGAGCCGGGAGGCGAACCGGCGGCCGGTCGGAATGGTCAGGCAGACCGCGTCGCCCTGAAGTGCCAGCCTGGTGATGTCAGTCCCCACCAACGTCGTCCCGGCGCAGGCCGGGACCCATTGTTCAGAGAAAGCGCAAATGGACTCTCGGTCGCCGAGAGCTCGCATTACGTTGTTGTGAAACGCGTTATGAGTATGCA
>CAZJEH010000182.1:0-7258 GCA_964544905.1 uncultured Gemmatimonas sp. | reverse complement strand
AAAACCCGGACCAACTATAGGATGACGATGGTGGTTTCGGTTGCACCCGACGAACCACCGGGCCCGTGCGACGAAGGACCATCGGGCAGTTTTTGACGCGGCCTCTTCGCCGGGATGACGGAGCTGGCTTTCAGCCACATCTGATAGACACGAAGTCAATGCGATAGGGACGATCGAACAGTTCTGGCACAGCCTCGAAGGCCGAAATCCCATTCCCAGCAAAAAAGGAAAGGGCCCAGTCCTTCGATTTTGGGCCAACCGATGCGTCCCGGCCTGCGCCGGGACGACGGGGAAGGTTGGCTGTCCTACGCCGCGATGGCCGAAACAACCCTCACCGCCCCATCCCAGGCCCCGCGACGATCACGTTCGCCTCCGAGTCCCTGGCCACGGAGGCGTAGGGCACCGTGAAGTACACGGTCGTGCCCTGCCCGACGGCGGAGTCGATCCAGATCCTCCCCTGATGGGCCTCGATGATGGCCCGCGAGATCGTGAGGCCGAGGCCGAGCCCGTTCCGCCCATCATCCGAGCCGCGCCAGAAGGAGTCGAAGACGTGGCCGAGCTGCTCCGGCGGAATCCCCGGCCCGGTATCCGCGACCTGGATGAGCAGCTGATCATCCTCGGCACGCCAATCCACGCTGACCGAGCCGTGCTCGCCGGCAAACTTGATCGCGTTTCCGACCAGGTTGGACAGCACCTGGACGAGCCGCTGACGATCGGCGGCGATGTCCGGCCCGCCGCTCGGGTCACGGAACGTGAGCCCTACGCTCTGCGCGCGTGCCAGCGGCAGCAGCATTTCCTCCGCTTCGGTCAGCACATCCTCGAGCCGAACCGGCGCCACACGCACGGTGAACGCGCCACGCTCGAGCCGCGCCACCTCCAGCAGGTCCTCGATCAGGTTGTGCATCCTGGCCGCGGTCTGCTCGATGTGCAGCAGCGACCGGCACTGCTCGGGATGCTCCTCCTCGGAGAGTAGGTGGCGCGCCATCTCCGCGTCCATCGCGATCGACGCGAGCGGGTTGCGCAGGTCGTGAGCGACGACGGAAAGCACCATCTCCCGCGCTCGTGTCGCCGCCTCCGCCGCCTCCCGCGCCCGCCGCTGCTCCAGGTGCGAGAGTCGGGTCCGCAGCAGGTTGCGAACGCGCAACCGCACTTCCACGGCGTCCAGTGGTTTGGTCAGGAAGTCGTGCGCCCCCTCCGTCAGCGCCCGCGTCCGCGTCGCCGGAAGCATGTCGGCCGTCAGGATGACGACAGGGACGAAATCGTCGGGTGGAACCCGCTCCTGGATCTGGCGCAGGACATCGTAGCCGCTGACGTGCGGCATGTGCAGGTCGAGCAACACGATGTCCGGACTGTGCGCCTCGAACATAGGGATCGCCTGCCGGGCATCGGAGACCCGGATCAGCGAGGACCACCCTTCCGCCGCGAGGAACTCCTCGAGGAGGTCGAGGTTCGCCTCTTCGTCGTCGACGAGGAGCACGGTACAGTCAGTCGGTTCCCGCTTCATCGTCCGGCGTTCCAAGAGGTAGCAGGCGTTCCAGTACGTCCAGGAACTCCTGGACATCGATGGGCTTGTGCAGGAATGCGACAGCGCCCGCCGTCAGGAGCCGCTTCGTCGTTTCGGGGGTGGCATCCGCGCTGATGACCACCACCGGGATGGCATCGGTGCGCGGATCCCCCCGTAGCCGGCGCAGCACCTCCTCTCCCTTGATATCCGGCAGATGGAGGTCCAGCAGAATGACGTCGGGGCGGTGCTGCCGCGCAAGCTCCACCCCGATCTGACCCTGCAGCGCCGGGATGGTTCGCCACCCGGGTCGCTCCCACAGGATGGTCTCGACCAGGCTCAGGTTCGCGAGGTTGTCCTCGATGTACAGGATGCACGCCGGCCGGTGCTCGGGGATCCCCGCAGCGACGCGCGCCGGCTTGCCCTCTTCGACATCCTGGAGCGGGCTCGCCGCGATTGCCAGTTCGACGCTGAACACGCTCCCGAACTCGCTCGACCGCTCGAGCCGCAAGCTCCCACCCATCGCCTCGGCGAGCCGGTAGGAGAGCGCGAGACCGAGGCCGGTCCCCTCGACCTCGCTGTTCTCCGCGCCGAGCCGGGCGAACGGGGTGAAGAGATCGGCCTGCCTGTCGAGGGGGATTCCGCGGCCGGTGTCCTCGACCCAGAGGCGAAGCATGCCCGCTTCCGCGTTCCTGTCGCAGCCGATCCGTACCCGCCCGCCGGGGCGGTTGTACTTCACCGCGTTGCTCAGGAGGTTGAGGATGACCTGGGTAAGCCGCTGCCGGTCGGCGCGGACGAAGGCCTCACCATCGTCCCGGCAGGCGTACTCGAGGTCCACCCCGGTCTGCGCCGCGAGCGGGCGCGCGAGCTCGACAGCCTCCTTCACCACCGACGCCACCCGGACCGGCTCCAGGGACATGTTCTGTCGTCCGGCTTCGATCGCGGCGATCTGCAGCACCTCGTTGATGAGCTGGAGCAGGTGCCGCCCGGCACGCAGGATGTGCTGCACGCAGCGCTCCTGGCGCGGCTCCAGGGCCGATGTTTCGAGGACCTGGGCGAAGCCGAGGATCGAGTTCATCGGCGTCCTGAGCTCGTGGCTCATCCGCGATAGGAACTCGCTCTTCGCCTGGTTGGCCCGCTCCGCCGCCTCCCGCGCCTCCCGCAGGGCCGCCTCCGCGGCGCGCCGCTCGGTGACGTCGCGGCCGTTCGCCACCACCCCTTCCGCCGCCGTCGTCGGCGAAAGTGTCTTCCCAACGTTTTCCATCACCCGCCAGCTTCCGTCCTTGTGGCGGATGCGGAACTCGGCGACCCGCGACGTGCCCGGATTCTCCGCGATCTCCCGCAGAACCTCCATCACTCGCGGGACGTCGTCCGGGTGGACGAGATCGTTGGGGCGCGTCCCCAGCATCTCCTCGGGGCTGTAGCCCAGAATCCGCTCGACCGACGGCCCGACATAGGTGATCGCCCCGTCCGGGGTGACGATCATGACGAAGTCGCTGGCGTTCTCGATGAGCCGTCGGAAATGCTCCTCGCTGGCCCGCAGGGCCTCCTCGGCCAGCTTGTGCTCGGTCAGGTCCCGGACGTTGACCACGATGCCCTCCGCCGCCGTGTCCTGCGACAGCGTGCGGCCGAACGCCTCGAGATACCGCCACCCTCCATCCTTGTGACGGAACCGGTGCTGCGAACGCCCGACCGTCCCCGGCTCGGCCACGATCGACTCCAGCACGGAGAGGTCGCGGGCGGCATCCTCCGGGTGGTAGAACTCGAACACGTTCCGGCCGATCATCTCATCGAGCGACCACCCGGTGATCCGCTCGAACGACGGGGTCGTGTATACCACACGCCCTTCGGCGTCGATGATGGTGGTGATGTCGTGGGCGTTCTCGATGAGGGCGCGGAAGTGTTCCTCGCGTTTCGCGAGAGCTTCCTCGGCGCTCCGCCGCTCGAGGATCTCCTCCTGCAGCGCCCGGTTCGCGCGGGCCAACTCGGCGGTTCGCTCGAGGACCCGCTGCTCGAGCTCTTCGTTCGCCCGTTTGAGCGCCTCCTCCGCGGCCTTCCGCTGGCTGATGTCGCGCGCGCTGGCCAGGATCCGCTGCTTGCCCCCGATCATCACCAGCCGGAGCGTCAGCTCACCCCAGACCGGGCTGCCGTCCTTGTGCCGGCCCATCCACTCGAAGCGCGGTTCCTCGCCCGCAAGGGTCCGCCGCATGTACTCGGCCTGAAGCTCCGCCGTGTACGGCGAACCCGGATAGAGGAGCGTGTCGTGTCCGAGCGTCATCATCTCCTCGAACGTGTAGCCGAACATCTTGCAGCCGGCCTCGTTCACGTCGAGCATCTCGCCGGTCACGTCGTGGACCCAGATACCCTCCGAGGAGTGCTTGAAGATCGTCCGGTACGCCTCTTCCGACGCCATGAGCGCGTTCTCCGCGAGCTTCCGCTCCCGGATGTCCCTCACCAGCGCGAGCAGCCTGTCCTCACCGCGGATGTGGACGCGCTGGAGGCTCACCTCCACCCACATCTCCTCCCCGGTCTGGTGATGGACGGTGCACCACTCGAAACGCTGAGGCTCTCCCGCCGCCGCGCGGGCGAGGTGCCGCAGCGCCAGCTCGCTCTTGAATGGGGGCGGACCTTCACCGATCAGCTCGATCCCGCGCGTCTTCAGCTCGTCGATCGTGAATCCGTGCAGGTCGCAGGCGCGTTTGTTGGCATCCAGCACCGCGCCGGTCTGCAGATCGTGGATGAAGACGGCGTCGTTGGATGAGTCGAAGATCGTCCGATAGCTCTCCTCCGCGGCGCGTAGCGCGTCGTCAGCCGCTCGCCGGTCGGAGATGTCCTGGGCGGTACCGAGCAGCACCATGGGCCGGTCGCCGTCCCAGGCGATGGTTCGCCCGCGCGCCCGAAGCCAGCGCATGGTGCCGTCGGCGCGCGGGACGCGGTAGTCGAACGTGAAGTCCCTGCCGGTGGCGAGGGCCTCCTCGATCTCGGCGGAAACCGGCGCACGATCGTCGGGATGGACGCCCTGGAGGAACCGCTCGTAGGTGACGTCCTCGCCCGGATCGACACCATGCAGCCGGAACAACTCGTCGGACCAGGTCACCCGGCCGGACGGTAGATGCCATTCCCAGCTGCCGACCATGGCGGCGGCGCAGGCCTCGGTGAGGAGTCGGTCACGGACGCCGTCTCCGTCATCACCGGCGAGGTGTCCGGCGACGTGGTCGGCCAGCGTTGCCGCCGCCATCCGCTCCGCCGACGTCCATGGCGCCGCCGCGGAGCGCTCGAGCGTGAGTACTCCCCGAATGCCGCCCACGCCCCAGATCGGGACGGCGAGGAGACCGGATCCGTCCGCCGCCACTACCAGCGAACGCTGCTCGGCTGCCGCGGAGAGCCAGTCGGCCGGGAAGCCGCGCGAGTGCCCGTCCGGGATGGCGAAGAGCGGCGCGAGCTCACCGGCGGAATCGACGCGGCTAATAGCGATCGTGGATGCGCCGAAGGCGTCCCTGGCGCGATTCAGGACCGCGGAGACGTCCGACGCCGGCGACCGCGCCAGCTCGAGCAGGAACGCGTCGATCGGCGAATGGTCCGGGGCGGACTCCACCAGATTCTGCAGAGACATACGGGAACGGAGCGGAAGGCCTCCCGTCGGGCGCGGCGGGAAGGAAGGAGGGGTCAGATCTCCTTGTCGCTCTGGAAGCTAGCGTCCGCCCGGGGGGGATACAAGTAGATCCGGACAGCGCGGCCGGCCCTGCCGTAGCGGTACCTCGGTCTACTCTCGTGGCGGACGGGAGAGGAGCTCGCGGTAGAAGTCGGCGGTCGCCTCGGCGATCCGCCTCCAGCTGAAATGCTGGAGCACGCGGGCCCGCGCGGCGCGACCCATCTCCGCGCGTCGCTGAGGGTCGTCCAGCAACCGGTTGATGGCGGCCGCGAGGTCGCGGGAGAAGCGGTCCGGATCCCGGGGCTCCGCGGACCCGCCGCCAACCGGCTCGAACCCGACCAGCAGCCCCGTCTCGTCCGGCACCACGATCTCGGGGATGCCCCCCACAGCCGACGCGACGACCGGCGTTTCGCACGCCATCGCCTCGAGGTTGATGATTCCGAACGGCTCGTAGACGGACGGGCAGACGAAGATGTCAGCGTGGCTGTAGAGGGTGATGACGTCCGGGCGGGGCAGCATCTCCGGGATCCACACCACCGAAGCCGCCGCTTCGCGCTTCGCTTCCGCGACGAGCGACTCCATCTCCTCCCCGATCTCCTTCGTGTCCGGTGCCCCCGCGCAGAGGACGACCTGCACACCGGGCTCCAGGTGGCGGATGGCCCGGACCAGGTGGAGGATCCCCTTCTGGCGCGTGATTCTCCCGACGAAGAGCACGATCGGAACGGCCGGGTCCACACCGAAGCGGCGCAGCGTTTCGGGCGAGAGCCGCTTGTGGAACTCCTCGGGATCGATGCCGTTGTGGATCACCCTCACGCGATCGCTCGGGACGCCGTAAAGCCGCTGAACGTCCTCCTTCATCGACGTGGAGACCGCGACCACACCGTCGGCGTTCTGGTAGGCCGTCTTCTCGATCCACGTCGAGGCGCGGTAGGCGGTTCCGAGCTGTTCCTCCTTCCAGGGCCGGTGGGGCTCGAGCGAGTGGGTGGTGAGCACCAGCCGCGCACCCGTCAACGGCCGCGCGATGCAGCCGGCTAGATGGGAATACCAGGTATGACAGTGAACGATGTCCGGGTTGGTGACCGCCCCGGCCATCGAGAGGTTGCGCAGGAAGGCCTCCAGCAACCGCTCGTGGCGCGGATCGGCGGCGGGCAGCTCGGCGGCCGGCATGATCCCGTGGACGTGCAGGTTACCGTGGGCCTCGCGCTGCTCCCCGAAGCAGAACACGTCGATCAAGTGCGCGCCGCCATCGACCCTGGCGAGCTCTCGCGCCAGGTACTCGACGTGCACCCCCGCGCCGCCGTAGACGTTGGGAGGGTACTCGTTCGTGAAGAGCGCCACCCGCATCGGTCCCCGCCCCACCTGCGGCTCAGATGACCGTTCCATCCTCGATCTGTGCGTTCTTCAGGATGACGATGATCCCGTCCCTGATGTAGAACCCTGGGCCTTCGCCCTCGACGATGCCCTGGGTATTGCGGATGACGCATCCGGCTCCCACCGCGGCGTTCCGATCGACGATGGCTTCCTGGATGACGGACCCCTCACCGATCCCCGGGTTCGCGGGGCCCATCGCCGGGAACCTCTCTTCAGGATCCTCCCACGAATAGTAGTCCGCCCCCATCAGGATCGTGCGATGAAGCCGCGCGCCTCTTCCGATGAACGACCGGATCCCGATTACCGAATCGGTCACCTCCGCGTCGACGATGATGCTTCCCTCCGCGATGATCGTGTTCTCGACCCGTGTACGGGTCACCTTGGCCGGCGGGAGCATCCGAGCGTTCGTATAGAGCGGCCGCGCCGGATCGTAGAGGTTGAACTCCGGCTTCGGCTGGGCGAGCATGATGTTCGTCTCGAAGAAGGAGCGGACCGTTCCGATGTCGTTCCAGTAGCCCGTGAAGGGGTAGGCCACGACGTGGCGGTCGCGAATCGCGCGGGGGATGACCTGCTTGCCGAAATCGTGCTGGTCCGGCCTCTCGTCCAACACCTCCTCGAGCACGTCCGCGTTGAAGATGTAGATGCCCATTGAGGCGAGGTAGAGCCGACCCGCCCGTTCCATCTCCGGGTCGACCGGGCTCTCCTTGCCGGCCAGCTCCGACAGATTGGGCTTC
>CAZJEH010000181.1:0-7321 GCA_964544905.1 uncultured Gemmatimonas sp. | reverse complement strand
TCACGTACTTCTACACGGCGATCATCTTCAACCCGGTCGACCTGGCGGAGAACCTCAAGAAGCAGGGTGCGTTCGTCCCCGGCGTGAAGCCCGGCGCGCGGACCGCCGAGTACATCGACCGCGTTCTCACCCGGATCTCGCTACCCGGATCGCTGTTCCTGGCGGCGATCGCGATCTTCCCCTTCATGCTCCTGGAATCGGTCGGGGTGTCGTTCCTCGGCCAGCTGCTTGGTGGCACGGGGCTGCTGATCGTAGTCGGTGTCGGCCTGGACACCGTTCAGCAGATGCAGCAGCACCTGCTCCTCCGCCACTACGACGGCTTCATGAAGCGGGGGCGGGTCAAGTTCCGCGGCCGTCAGCGATACATGTAAGAGATTCAGCGGCCGTGGGGGCGGTTACCCTACTCTCGGCGAGAGCGACGTATCTCCGCGGCGGCAGGAATAGAGATGGTACATCTGATACTCCTCGGCCCTCCGGGCGCCGGGAAAGGCACCCAGAGCGGCCGACTGGCGGAGCAACTGGGCGCGGCGAAGATCGCAACCGGGGACATGCTCCGCGCTGCTCTGCGGGAGGGCACGGAGCTCGGGCGCAAGGCGCAACGGTACATGGACGCCGGCGAGCTCGTCCCGGACGACGTCATCCTCGGTCTGGTCCGCGAAGCGCTGGCCGGCGATGAGGCCGCCGGTGGTGCGGTCTTCGACGGCTTCCCCCGCAACGTCTCGCAGGCCCACAGCCTCGATTCGATCCTCCGCGAGGCCGGAAGGTCGCTCGATGCGGTGGTCGTCCTGGACGTCCCCGACGATGTGATCGTGGAGCGGATGAGCGGCCGACGAACCGATCCCGAAACCGGGGAGGTCTATCACGTGACCTTCAATCCGCCTCCCGCGGAGATTGCGGGTCGCGTGGTCCAGCGCCCGGATGACCGCGAGGAGACGGTCCGGCACCGGCTCGCCGTCTACGCCGAGCAGACCGCGCCGCTCATCGACCATTATCGCGCCGCCGGGCTCCCCATCTACACCGTCGACGGCACTCAGCCGATCGAGAAGGTGCAGACGGAGATCCTCAGCGCGCTCGGACGTTGATCTCGCTCAAGACGCCTGACGAGATCGAGGCGATCGCTCGCGCCGGAGCGATCCTGGCTGCGTTGTATCGGGAGCTGCCGCGGGAGATAGCTCCCGGCGTCTCGACCAGGCAGCTCGACCAGTTCGCCGAGAGCTTCATCCGGGACCACCCCGGTGCGGAGCCGGCGTTCAAGGGACTCTACGGCTTCCCGGCCACCCTCTGCGTCAGCATCAACCACGAAGTCGTTCACGGCATTCCCGCCGAGCGCAGGCGGTTGGCCGAAGGCGACATCGTGAGCATCGACTGCGGAGTGAAGCTGGAGGGCTTCTATGCCGACGCAGCGGTGACGCTGCCGGTGGGAGAGATCTCCCCCGAGATCCAGAAGCTGCTGCGGGTGACCGAGGAGGCTCTGGAGAAAGGGATCCAGCAGGCGCGTCCGGGCAACCGGATGGGCGACATCGGCGCGGCGATCCAGGCTCCCGCGGACGAGGCCGGGTACGGGGTGGTCAAGGACCTCGTCGGCCACGGGATCGGGCGGGAGCCACACGAGGAGCCGCAGGTGCCGAACTACGGCAGGCCGGGCCGCGGCATGCCCCTCGAAGTCGGCCTGGTCATCGCGATCGAACCGATGTTCAACCTGCGGTCCCCGAACGTGCGCACGATGCCGGACCGCTGGACCGTCGTCACGGTCGACCGCGCGCCCTCGGCGCATTTCGAGCACACCGTGGCGGTGACCGCGGAAGGGCCGAGGATCCTGACCCGGGACTGATCCGCGATCCGTCCGACGAGGTGTGCACCGGGACACGGTCATGTCTTGCGCGGGCGCGGCAAAAAGGATAACTTCACCTGCTATCTCTGGATTTTCCGAGCGAGGAATCATGAAGGTTCGCGCAAGCGTGAAGCCGATCTGCGAGCATTGCAAGGTGATCCGCCGGGCGGGTGTCGTGCGGGTCATCTGCAAGAAGAACCCGCGCCACAAGCAGCGCCAGGGCTGAGGAGAAGAGTACCATGGCTCGCATCGCAGGGGTCGATCTGCCGCGTGAGAAGCGGGTGGAGATCGGGCTGACCTATATCTACGGGATCGGGCGGGCGTCCGCGCAGAAGATCATCGCCGAAGCCGGCGTGAATCCGGACACGCGCGTGCACGCGCTCACCGATGAGGAAGTCAACCGGCTGCGGCGGATCATCGACGCGCAGTACCGGGTGGAGGGTGTGCTGCGGGCCGAGGTTGCACGCAACATCAAGCGCCTGATCGACATCGGCTCGTATCGAGGCCTGCGGCACCGTCGCGGCCTTCCGGTTCGCGGCCAGCGGACGCACACGAACGCCCGTACGAAGAAGGGTCCACGCCGGGCCATCGCCGGCAAGAAGAAGCCCGGGAAGAAGTAAGCGACCATGGCAAAACCGAAGCAGGGCCGCGCCAAGACCAGGCGCCACGTCGAGGCCGAAGGGATGGCCTTCATTCAGGCCACCTTCAACAACACGATCATCACCATCACCGACATGGCGGGGAACGCGGTCGTGTGGGGGAGCGCCGGCAAGGCGGGGTTCAAGGGGTCGAAGAAGTCCACCCCGTTCGCCGCGACCGTTGCCGCGGAGCAGGCCGCCAAGGAGGCGATCAGCCTGGGCATGCGGCGTGTTCACGTTCGGGTGCAGGGTCCGGGGAGCGGCCGCGAGTCGGCGATGCAGGCCCTGGCCGCCGCCGGCCTGACGATCCGGTCGATTCGCGACACCACGCCAATTCCGCACAACGGCTGCAGGCCGCCGAAGAAGCGGCGCGTCTGATCCCGTTTCGGTCAGTGGCGGTCGAGGCTTGCCGTCGGAGAGATCCGGCCGCTCGTTCGACCGCCACGATCGTCGAAGGGCGTAGTCCCAAAGAGTAGTAAGGTGTAAACCTCCGGGGCCATTCGGGGGGAGGAAGCCTGTAAAGATCTCGATAGAGGAGAGTAAATGGCCCGTTATACCGGTCCGGTGTGCAAGCTCTGCCGTCGCGAGGGGCAGAAGCTGTTCCTGAAAGGAACGAAGTGCTTCACGGAGAAGTGCCCGATCGAGCGACGCGCGTACGCTCCCGGGCAGCATGGTCCGGCGGCGGCGCGCCGGCGCAAGGCGTCCGAGTATTCACTCCAGCTTCGCGAGAAGCAGAAGGTCAAGCGGATCTACGGTGTATCCGAGCGGCCGTTCCGTAACCTGTTCGAGAAGGCGGCACGGCAGCCGGGCGTCACCGGCGAGAACCTCATCGTCGGTCTGGAAACCCGTCTCGACAACATCGTCTACCGGATGGGCTTCGCGTCCTCGCGGAAGGAGGCGCGGCAGCTGGTCCGGCATCGCCATATCGAGGTGAACGGCAGGACCGTCGATGTGCCGAGCTACCAGGTTGGGCCGGGCGATGAGGTGCGGGTGGCGGTCAAGAGCCGGGACATTCTTCCGGTGCAGGTCGCGCTCGAAGCGAAAAGCCGGCCGAGCCGCGTCACCTGGCTGGCCGTCGACGACGAAACACGGACCGGGCGGATGCTGGAGCGGCCGAGCCGCGCCGACATCCCCCTGGCCGTACAGGAGCAGCTCATCGTCGAGCTCTACAGCAAGTAATTGAGGGCTATCCGCTATCGGCTATCAGCCATCGGTCAGGTGTGCCGGCGCCGCTCGAGGCGCTCGGCGCGCCCGGTCGCAGCCTTGGCGAGGGACCTGCCAGGAGGCGGCCGCCGCGGGCTGATGGGCGATCGCCGATAGCCGATCGCTTTTTTCCGGAGGAACAATGGTGGAACTCGATCTTACCGGGCTCCAGATGCCGGGCCTGCCGGAGCAGCCGAAGCCGAACCAGGTCGTGCTCAGACCCCTGGAGCGGGGCTTCGGTCATACGCTCGGCAACACGATGCGGCGGATCCTCCTCTCGGGACTGCGAGGCTCCGCGGTGTGGGCCTTCCGGACGGACGGGGTGCTACACGAGCACCAGACCATCCCGGGCGTTGTCGAAGACGTGCATCAGATCATCCACAACCTGAAGGGGCTCGTCCTGAAGATGGAGGACGAGGTGGATGAGGCGGTGCTCGAGCTGCGCGCGAACAAGGCCGGTGCCGTGACGGCGCAGAATATCCGCGAGCACCCCGCGGTCCAGGTCATCAACCCGGACCACCACATCCTGGAGCTGCAGGAGGATCGCGACTTCAGGATGGAGTTGTTCGTGAACAAGGGTCGCGGCTTCGTGCTGGCGGAGGCGCATGTGGTTCCGCGCGGCATGCCGGCGGATCTCGTCCGCGTCGACGCGATCTACAATCCGGTGCGGCGGGCGAACTTCGTCGTGGAGGAGACCCGCGTCGGCCAGCGGACGGACTTCGACCGCCTGGTCCTCGAGGTCGAGACGGACGGATCGATCGACGTGCGCACCGCTGTGCAGTACGCGGCCCGGCTGGCGATCGAGCACTTCAGCTACCTGGCCGGTGCTCGGCCGCAATGGGCCGAGGAAGCCGTGTGGGGCGACGGTGCCGAGTCCGGCGGGCTGCAGCCTCCCTTCCCGGGCGGCACGCCGGTCCCGCCGCGCATCCAGGCCATGCTCGACCGCCCGATCGAGGATCTGGCCGAGCTCAGCGTCCGCAGCCGGAACAGCCTCCAGAAGGAGAACATCCAGACGGTGCGCGACCTGGTGCAGCGGACCGAAGAGCAGATGCTGAACATCGACAACTTCGGGAAGAAGTCGCTCCAGGAGATCAACGACTTCCTCGCCGCGCAGGGGTTGCGGTTCGGCGTGCGGCTGATGGAGGGCGAGAACGGGACGTTGTGGTGGTCCGAGGGTGATTCGGGTGAAGAAGGGAACGGGAGCGGGCCAGCTGCCGAAGTCGAAGAGGCGTAGAAGGGCACTCAGGAGTCTAGAGACATGCGACATCGAAAGAAGGGGCGGCAGCTGAGCCGCACCGCGAGCCATCGCGAAGCGCTTCTTCGGAACATGGCGACGAGCCTTTTCCGCCACGGCCGCATTCAGACGACGACGGCGAAGGCAAAGGAACTCCGGCCATTCGCGGAGCGGCTCATCACGCTCGCGAAGCGAGGGGATCTCCACTCACGGCGTCTTGCGGCGAGGAAGATCCAAGACAATGATGTGCTGTTCACGCTCTTCGACTCGATCGGACCACGGTTCGCGGAACGCCCCGGTGGCTATACGCGCGTGCTGAAAGTGGGACATCGTCAGGGCGACGGCGCCGAGATGGCGCTGATCGAACTCGTCGAGCGCGGATAGAACTCGGTCCTTCACAACACCGAACCAGGGTCTGGCATGGCGGAAATCTCGGTGCAGAACAACAGCGGATCCGACGTCCTGACGAAGGTCTGGGCCGCCGCGGCGATCATCGCGGTCCTCGCTCTCATGGGCTGGCTCCTCTCGCAGGAGGGTACGACGAGCTCGACCGCCGTCGGCGGTGCCGACACCACCGAGGCGGAAGCAGTAGTCGCGGCAGAGGCAGTCGAGTTGCCTGCCGTTGGCGCCGCTCCCGACCAGTACGTCGGCCGGACCATTCAGACGACCGTTCCTGTCAACTCCGTTCTGGGGTCGCGCGCGTTCTGGGCGGAGATCCCGGGCGCGAATCCCTTCCTCGTGGTCGTCCAGCCGGAAGTGGCTGACGTGAGTTGGATCGCCAACGGGGCCTCGGCTTCAGTGGTCGGCACGGTACAGCCGGTCACGGACGCGGACGTGGATGCCTGGATCGCCAACGGAGTCTTACAGGCGGAGGCACGGGATCAGGTTTCGTTCGTCGCGACGCACTACCTCGCGGCGACATCGGCTACGCCGCAGTAGAACGGACCAGGGCAGGCTGAGATAGACGGAGGTGGCTGCGTCGCGGCCACCTCCGTTGCTTTGGGGGTGAGGGTGACCGGGCAGGCGGCGGTGGCGGACGTGCCTGGTGCCCGGGTGGAGTCCCTTCGCGGATGGGCTGCTTTGCTCGAGATGCAGTTCTGCTGGCGGGTTTCCCGGGCCGGGCACGCGAGATGGTGCGCGAAGCCCAACAAGAAGGCCTTCGCCACCGGCGAAGGCCTCGATGCCGCGACCCGACGCAGTGCGGACGATCAGCCCGCCTTGCGCACCTTCCCGGCCGACAGGCAGGACGTGCAGATCCGCACCCGTTTGCGCGTTCCGTTCTCGGTGACGATGCGCGCGGGCTGCAGGTTGGGAAGCCAGCGCCGCTTCGTCTTGTTGTTGGCGTGACTGACGTTGTTACCGGATCGCGGGCCCTTCCCGCAAACAGCGCAAACCGCGGCCATAGTCGGTGTATCCTCGGGATAGGTCGACAGAGTAATCCTGTAAGCTAACCCTGCTGTCCGGAGGGGTCAAGTGGATGACCCCGGGACGGTTTGACACGTCAGAAAGGCACGGCTAGCTTGGGTCGATTCGGCTGGCGGCGGAGTGTCCCGGGCGGCCTGAGCGACCGACACTTCGTGGATGGGTCGCGGCTGCGCATGGGCGTTCCGGGGCGCGTCCTGGCGCGTTCGAACCGACGGCGAACCAGTCTTGTGGAGGCGGCGACGACGGGTGAGCCTCCGACCCCCTGAAGAGATACGATGAAAACAGCGCTGATCACGGGAATTACCGGACAGGACGGAAGCTATCTCGCCGAGTTCCTGCTCGAGAAGGGATACCGGGTGGTAGGGTTGGTGCGCCGCAGCTCCACGCTGAACTTCGAGCGGATCGCGCACATCCAGGACCAGATCGAGATCATCTCCGGTGACCTGACGGACCAGCACTCGCTTTTTCAGGCGCTGAAGGAGTCCAACCCGGACGAGGTGTACAACCTGGCGGCGCAGTCGTTCGTGCAGACGTCCTGGTCGCAGCCGATCCTGACGGGCGACATCACCGGCCTGGGAGTGACCCGCATCCTCGACGCGGTGAGGGTTTTCAATCCCCGGATCCGGTTCTACCAGGCCTCGTCCAGCGAGATGTTCGGGAAGGTGCAGGAGGTCCCGCAGAACGAGAAGACACCCTTCTACCCGCGGTCTCCGTACGGCGTGGCGAAGGTGTACGGCCACTGGATCACGGTGAACTACCGGGAGAGCTACGATCTCTTCTGCGTCAGCGGGATTCTGTTCAACCACGAGTCGCCGCGGCGCGGCCTGGAGTTCGTGACCCGCAAGGTGACCGACGGCGTCGCGCGGATCAAGCTCGGAATGAGCCGTGAGTTGCGCCTGGGGAACCTGGACGCGAAGCGTGACTGGGGGTACGCCGGCGACTACGTGCGGGCGATGTGGATGATGCTGCAGCAGGACACACCACAGGACT
>CAZJEH010000180.1:0-7336 GCA_964544905.1 uncultured Gemmatimonas sp. | reverse complement strand
GCAGCGGATTCCGCCGCGTGATGCGTTGGTCCGCTCGAGAACGATCGTGCGACGCCCCACCACTGCACGAAGACGTACGCGAAGAAGGTCGAGAAAGAGATTCCGGCGGCCTCCGCCATGCTGATCCCACCGTCGAGCGTGAATGGTGTGAGCCCGAGGAGATCGAAATCGGTAGCATCCTGAACGTTTTCGATCATCGGACGGAGCCCGCCGACGCTGTTCACGGCTACTGCCGCGACGATGATCGCGCCGAGCAGGCCGAGGAAGAACTGAAAGAAGTCGGTAACCACCACCCCCCACAGCCCTGACAGCCCGGCGTAGAGGAGCACGAAAACGGTGACGAGGACGACAGTCCACAGCTTCGCGTTCTCATCCCCCGTGGCGAGCGACGGGAACACGCTGGCGACCTGGTCGAACACCTGGAGCGCGTCGAGGACCTTCACCATCGCGAGCATGGCCAGGCCGATCCCGACGGAGTTGATGACGACCGCAAAGAGGAAGCTCTTGGTGCCCCGCAGAACGGCGGCCGAGCCTCCCCCGTAGCGCATCTCCGTCAGCTCCGCGTCGGTGACGATCTCGGCGCGACGCCACAGGCGGGCGAAGATGTAGATGAGGATGACATGGGCGATGGCGAAGTTCCACCATTCCCAGTTGCCCGCGACCCCGCGGGTACCGACGACCCCAGCCACGTACAGGGGGGTGTCGATGGAGAAGGTGGTAGCGGCCATCGAGGTCCCGGCCAGCCACCAGGGGATTTCCCGTCCCCCGACGAAGAAGTCCACCATGCTTCCGGAGGCGCGCCTGGCCAGATACAGCCCGAGGAGCAGGGTAGCGATCATGTAGATCGCGACGATCACCCAGTCGATGGCAGCCAAGCTCGGTCTCCCCCG
This sequence comes from uncultured Gemmatimonas sp., assembly GCA_964544905.1. GTDB lineage: Bacteria > Gemmatimonadota > Gemmatimonadetes > Longimicrobiales > Longimicrobiaceae > WHSP01. The sequence continues at coordinate 6,446 of CAZJEH010000180.1, read as the reverse complement.
CGCGTGAGGATCAGGTCAGGCTCGGAGTCGGGACGCCCCGAGGCGTTCGCAAGATAGAAACCAGATGGGTGAGGGAAAGGGAGGGCGAGCGACGGGTGTTCCAACGGTCGTGCTGGTGTCGTAGGCGTTCGTGGTTGATCTGGGCGGGTGTAGGCGAGCCGAGGTGGTCAGCAGGTGTCGCCGGGCCGTCGTCGGCTCCAACGAGAAGCGGGCGCTCCTTGGCGCCCGCTCGGTCGCTGCCGACCACGCACCGACAACCGAAATCAGTTGCGGTTTCCGTTCGTTGCCCCATTCGGCCGACCGCCCCTCCACACCGGAGTCGGCAGGCGGAAGGGCTCGATGTTGTCCCCTTGGAGGACGAACCCGTCGCGATCCTCCGCGACCACCATCCATCGCACCGGCGGTTGTCCACCTCGCACCGAGCTTTTCGCGATCGCCCTCAGCTGCCCGATCGGCTCCGGCGGCTGCGAGCCCGTGAACGCGGCCTTGTAGACGTCATAAAGGATGTGTGTCTCGATTCCGCCGGGGAGGCGCTGGCTGTCACGCTCACGGAGGAAGACGAACTCGTAGGTAAGCGGGACCGGCCGTGGGGCGATGCCCGGCCCGACGGTCCGGCTCGCACCTGAACCGATGTCGAAAACCCGGATCTGGCCGTCATCTTCCGCGACTACGGCCGACCGGTCGGGCGAGAAGAACGCTCCGACCACGCCACCGACAACCAGCGCCGATGCGGCGAGCGGGATATCGGGCTTGTCGTCGATTTCCACGCGCAGGTCGCCGATCCCTACCGTCGTGACCGAATCCACGGTCACTGGACGGAAGACGATCTGCGGCTCCGGCCCGCTGGATGTGGTCCGCAGTGCGCCCCGCGCATCACGCGCGAGCGGAGCGCCACGAGATTCCGCACTCAGAGCTAGCTGAGCCGCGACCATCCGCACTTCGGGGTCCTTCTCCCGCTCCAGCCCGGCGCGGAAGGTTGCGACGTCGGCGACATCCAGGTTCTCGAGGGCGTTCAGGCGCACGGTCCGGGAGCGGTCGGCCGTCGCGCGACGGATCAACTCCATCGCCAGGTTCGACGTTCCGGCGAGTCGGCCGAGACCTTGGACCGCCGCGGCACGCAGGCGTTCGTTGTCGTACTGGAGGGCTCGCTCGAGAGTCGGAAGCGCGTGAGGCGAACGGCGGTCCGCGAGGAGGACGAGCGCGTCGGCCCGAGCTTCAGCCCGTGCCTTGGCATCCTGCACGAGGGAGACGAGGACGGAATCGATCTCCGGCCCCATCTGGAGGAGGCGGTTGCGGTCGCGGTGGTACTCGGGCGAGCGCCAGTCATTGCCCAGGATGGACCTCACCTCCGCGGCCAGCTGAACCGGCCCCGCGGTTTCCAGCTGGGGATGCGAGGAGCACGCGGCGGCGGCCATGAACAGGAGCCCAGGCAGAACCATTCTCCCCGGGCGAATTTCACGGCTCGGGCAACGGGTCTTACTCATCGGCTCACCTCCTTGCCTTTCCTCCGGTTGCCGGAGTGAAGGAGCCAAGGATCCGCGGGCCAGCAGCTCCTGTCGCCGTAGGGACGTTGGCTGGGATTCCCTGGATGTGGGCCCACGCGAGTACCGCAAAAGCCAGTGCCTCCTTGTCGCCGGCACCGATTCCCAGCACTTCAGAATCGCGCACGGGAACCGGATGCGCCAGAGCGCCTATCCGCGCCAGCAGCGTCCGGTTCATCGCACCACCGCCCGTGACAACGATCTCATCTATACACCGGGGCGCGATCCATCGTTCGTACGAATCCACAATCGATCGCGCGGTCAGTTCCGTCAACGTCGCGACGAGGTCGAGCCAGTCCTGATCGCCCTCGGGCTGGACGGCCTCCACCAGCCGTTCCACGAAGGGTCTGCCGAACGTCTCTCGACCGGTCGACCGGGGCGGCTGCTGCCGGAAGAAGGGGTGTGCGAGCAGCTCATCCAGCAATGCGGTGTCGACGGTCCCTCGCGCCGCGAGCCGTCCATCCTCGTCGAAGCGCAGGCGCCCGGCGGTGGCGAGGGAAACCACCGCGTCGATCAACGCATTGCCGGGTCCGGTGTCGAAGGCGATAAGGGGGTCGGAGGAGCCCCGTGGCGGCACCCAGGTGACGTTCCCCATGCCGCCGATGTTCTGGAGCGCCCTCGCGCGCCCGGGCACGGCAAACAGCACCTGGTCGACCCAGGGGACGAGGGGAGCCCCCTGCCCTCCCGCGGCCATGTCTCGCGACCTGAAGTCCGAGACGACGGAGATCCCGGTCCGCTCGGCGATCGTAGCGGGGCACCCGATCTGGAGCGTGGCACCGCGGCGTCCCTCCGCCGGCGGATGGTGCCAGATCGTCTGGCCGTGCGAGCCGATGACCTCGACGTCGCTCGCGGCGACACCGGCGGCCGTACACACGGCGAGGGCCGCGTCCGCGAGCAGCTCGCCCATACGTGCGTTCAGCAGGCAGAGGTCCGCGGCCGTGCCGCTTACGATCGCGGAGTGGATCTCCTCGCGCTGGTCGTCCGGGTACGGGGTCGTCGTCGAAGCGACGAGGCGCCACGAAACGGACTCGACAGAGTCGCCCTCGATCTCGAGGAGCGCCGCATCGATGCCATCAAGGGACGTGCCCGTCATCAGTCCGATGATCAACACGCCGCCCTCTCCCGCTCGGCGATGGAACGTAGCGCACTCAGTCCGTCGATGTCCCCCCGCGCGAGCCAGACGAGGAAGGGGTAAACGCCGATCGGACCGCCACCCGGTACTTCGACCCGCCACTGCCACACGTCGACACCGCGTCGCTGCAGCATGGCGAAGTTATGCGCGCGACAGCGAAGGAAGCGGTCGACGTCAGCCTCGTAGCCGTGAGACTCATCTTGAAGCGGACCGGCTGCGAGACTGTCATTCTCCGCTGCCACGTCCGCAGCCGCTTCGAGCAGACGCCCGGCGGACTCCTCCCGGTCCGCCAGCTCGCGCAGCACCTTACGCGCGCCGGCCGACTCGACCGGGAGCTCCTCCAGGGCGACCCTCAGCGCACGTGTCATCAGCTCCAGCCGGTACAGGAGGTCTTCCCACTCGACCTCGGACTCGGGGAGCTCGGGGACGTCGGCCACAGCGGCGGCGCTCAGCTCATGGATCGTCATCGGCATCACGTCCACCGCTCAGCAGGTCCAGTCGCCCTCCGGCCTCGGCCAGGCGTTTCACGGCCTCCTCGGGGTCCGCGCCCGTCCAGTACATCGCGATCGCGGTCTTGACGCTCCACCCGGCCCGCTCGAGCAGTTTGCGCGCGGAAGCACGATCGAGCTCGCAGAGCTCCATGATGATGCGCTCGCTCCGGTCTCGAAGCTTGAGGTTCGTCGCGCGAAGGTCGACCATGAGATTCCCGAACACCTTGCCCACCCGGATCATCGCCCCCGTGCTGATGGTGTTCAGGACCAGCTTGGTCGCGGTTCCAGCCTTCATGCGGGTCGAACCGGTCACCACCTCGGGTCCGACGAGCGGCGCGATGACCACGTCGAATCTGTCCCGGAAATCCGGCGGCGGATGGGTACAGAGGAGGAACCCGGTGCGGGCGCCGCGCTCCTTCGCCCGAGCCAGGGCGCCGTGGACGAACGGCGTGGTCCCCGACGCGGCGATCCCCAGCACGAAATCCGTCGGCCCGATGTTCGCCTCGTCCATCGCGCGGGCGCCATCTTCGGGATGATCCTCCGCGCCCTCGATCGCCCGGGTGAGAGCTTCGGGCCCTCCGGCGATGATACCGAGGACCGTGCCGATCTCGGTGCCGAACGTCGGCGGCATCTCGGATGCGTCCAGCACCCCGAGCCGACCGGAAGTCCCCGCGCCGACGTAGACGAGCCGCCCGCCGGCGCGCAGGGCCGCCTCCGCCAGTTCGACGGCGCGGGCGATGGCGTGCCGCTCCTCGAACACCGCCGGCGCGACCTTCTGGTCCTCGAAGTTGATCAGCTCGACGATCTCCAGCGGACTCAGACGATCGATTCGGGCGCTGAGCGGGTTCCGCTGCTCCGTCAGGCGGGGATCGGTCGGCTGGTCGCTGGACATGCAGCGGTTTGCAGGATGGACTTGGCCGCAAGTACAATCGTGGTAAGGTAATCGACGCTCACATGCGCGCAAAGGTACCCATGCCGAGGCGGAGCCTGTCCATGTGTCTCGCCATCAACCTCGCGGCTGGCGCGGTCGGCGCTTCCTGCTCCGCTCAGAATGCCGCCCCGCCGGCGGCCTTCAACGCACCCGCCGGCTGGCGCTTCGCGCCGGGCGCGACGGTCCCGGTGTACGGGTCCGGGGGGATGGTCGCGTCCACGGATCCCGTCGCGAGCGAGGTCGGGGTGGAGATCCTTCGGCGCGGGGGCAACTCTGTGGACGCCGCGGTCGCCACCTTCTTCGCGCTCGCGGTGGTCAACCCGGAGGCGGGTAACCTCGGTGGCGGCGGCTTCATGGTCCTGAGGACGGCGAGCGGAGAGGCCGCCGCGCTCGATTTCCGAGAGAAGGCGCCCCTGGCGGCCACCCGGAACATGTACCTCGACGCCGAGGGTAGGCCGACGGACGGATCCATCCGCGGACACCTCGCATCGGGCGTGCCCGGCTCGGTCGCCGGGATGTGGGCAGCGCACCAGCGCTTCGGGTCCCTGCCCTGGGCTGAACTGGTTCAACCGGCGATCAACCTCGCCGAAGGCACCGTCGTGCACGAGCGGCTGGCGGTTTCCCTTCGTGACTACGCCGGTCGATTGGGAAACGATCCCGCGACCGCCGCGGTCCTCCTTCCGGGCGGCCAGCCGCCACGGGTCGGGGACCGCCTTGCCCAGCCCGATCTCGCGGCGACGCTTCGCCGCATCGCGGATGATGGTCACGACGGCTTCTATTCCGGCCGCACGGCCGAGCTGATCGAAGCGGAGATGCGATCGGGCGACGGGATCATCACCAGGGAGGACCTCGCCCGCTACCAGGCTGTATGGCGCGAACCGATCCGCTTCACGTACCGCGGTCACGCGGTCCTCTCGATGCCGCCCCCGTCGTCCGGCGGGGCGACCCTGGCGGAGCTGCTCAACATCCTCGAGGGATACGACCTGACCTCGCTCGGACATCACTCCGTCGACCACGTCCACCTCTTCGCCGAGGCGGCGAAGCGCGCTTTCGCGGACCGGAACACGTACCTCGCCGATCCCGACTTCGTCCCGCAGCCGATCGAGCGGATGATCTCGGACGAGTACGCCGCGGCCCGCCGGCAGGACATCTCCCTGGATCGCGCTACGCCTGCCGAGGAGATCGCGGGCGGGCTCGGGCTCGCCGGAGCCCCCGCGGAAAGCGCCAACACCACCCACTTCTCCGTCGTCGACGGATCGGGGGCCGCGGTCGCCGTCACCACGACGCTCAACTCGCTGTACGGGAGCGGGATCATGGTCGAAGGGGCGGGCTTCCTCCTGAACAACGTGATGGACGATTTCACAGTGCAGCCCGGTGTTCCGAACCAGTTCGGCCTGGTGCAGGGGGAAGCGAACACGATCGCGCCGGAGAAGCGGATGCTGTCCGCGATGACCCCGACCATCGTCCTGGACCCGGCGGGATCCGTTCGTCTGGTCACGGGAAGTCCCGGCGGCCCGACGATCATCACGACCGTCGCCCAGGTGATCTCGAATGTGGTGGATTTCGGGATGGATATCGCGTCGGCTACGGCTTCGCCTCGCCTCCACCATCAGCATCTCCCCGATGTCCTGCAGGTGGAAGCGGACGGGATGGATGAGGCGGCCGTCGATGCGCTTCGACAGCGAGGACACCAGGTGGAGATGCGCAGCGGTTACTCGGGGGATACGCAGAGCATCATGGTCCTTCCTGACGGGACGCTGGCGGGGGCCTCCGATCCGCGGCGCGGAGGCGCGGTCCGGGCGCTCCGCGAGGTCTACCACGTGTACCAGTAGGCCGCCAGTGGCCGGAGCGTCGAAAAGGGGAGGCCTGAGCGGATTCGGAGCCGATGCAGTGAAGGCGGCCGCATGTTCTGCCGCCGGTTCTGGCAACGATCCGTTGATCGCTGTGACGAGCTGCTTCAAGAACTCGGATGGCCCGGTGTCTCACCTGATCCGGTTCGCGCGGATGCGGCCGAAACCCCGCGATCCTCATCCCGGCGCAGGAGAGTATGTCGAATCGCCCGACCTTCCCCGTCGTCCCGGCGAAGGCCGGGACCCATCAGTCAGCCCGAAATGCGAAGGATTGGTCGTAATCCTTTCGCCTGCCGATATTCCCGGCCTTCGAGAGTGTGTCAGATCTGTTCGATGGTCCCCCATCGCATTGACTTCGTGGCTATGAGATATGGCTGAAAGCCAGCTCCGTGATCCCGCCGACGCCGGGATCCATTATTTGCAAAAACGCACGTGCGCTCGCGGCTGAGGAGTGCCTACATTACGTTAGTGTGACGCTGGTTATAAGCACTCAAAGACGCA
>CAZJEH010000179.1:0-7343 GCA_964544905.1 uncultured Gemmatimonas sp. | reverse complement strand
CGCATCGAGCTGGAGCTGAAGCTGATCGCGGACGTCGGGCTGGTGGGCGAACCCAACGCGGGGAAATCGACCCTGCTCGCGGCAATTTCCCGGGCGACTCCGAAGATCGCGGATTACCCGTTCACCACACTCACCCCGAACCTCGGGGTGGTCGAGCTGTCCGACGGCCGGTCGTTCTCGGTCGCCGACATACCCGGCATCATCGAGGGGGCGCACGAAGGGAAGGGGCTCGGTCTCGAGTTCCTCCGCCACGTCGAGAGGACGCGCACGCTGGCCCTGCTCATTCCCGCGGATTCCCTCGATCCTCAGGCCGAGTACGAGCTACTTCGGAGCGAGCTTCGCAACTACTCGGGTGAGCTCGCCGCCAAGCCCCACTGTGTCGTTTTCAGCAAGGCGGACCTGCTGCCCGACGGATGGCCGGATCCACAGGTGGATGCGCCGGATGCCTGGGGCCAGTTCGTCGTCTCGTCGGTGACTCGCCGTGGGCTGAACTCGCTGCTCGAGGACCTGTGGCGGGAATCGCGCGATGCCATCGCCAGGGAAATGCCGGAAGAAGCCGGGGAGGAGGAGCCTTGGCGTCCCTGAACGGCGATGCCGCTGACGGGTGATGGGCTCGAGCCTCTCCTGCGGCTGAGCCTTGTCCAGGGGGTCGGGCCCGGACGCCTGACGCAGCTCGTTCGTCGGTTCGGATCGGCGGAAGCGGCACTTGCCGCGTCGACCGCGAAGTTGCTGGAGATTCCAGGGATCGGACCGGAGCTGGCGGCTCGCATCCGGAGCGCCGGGAAGCCCTCCGCCCGCGCCCTGGCGCGGCGCGCGCTGCTGCGGCTCGAACAGCTCGGCGCGGTCGCGATGACGCCCGACGATCCACTCTATCCCGCCCCGTTCCACACGGTCGAGGACCCTCCCTTCCTGCTCTACGCCGTCGGTGACATGGCGATGATCGGGACTCCCTCAGTGGCCGTCGTGGGGACGCGGTCGCCGACAACCTACGGGCGCGAGTCGGCTCGCACTCTGTCCGCAGACCTCGCGTCTGCCGGATTCACCATCGTCAGCGGTATGGCGCGCGGGATCGACTCTCTGGCCCACGCGGGAGCGCTGTCGGTCGGTGGCAGGACCATCGGCGTGCTCGGCCACGGCATCGAGCAGGTGTACCCGCCCGAGAACCGCCGCCTGTTCGCCGCTGTGCGCCAGCACGGGTTGCTGCTGTCGGAATTCGCCCCCGGCGAGACGCCCAAGCCGGGCAACTTCCCCCGCCGTAACCGGCTCATCACCGCGCTCAGTGAGGCCGTCGTGGTCGTGGAGATGGGGCATCGGAGCGGGGCCCAGCACACTGTCGGCTTCGCGCTCGCCCAGGGCAAGGAAGTGCTGGCTGTGCCCGGTCCCATCGACTCGCCGGCGAGCGCCGGCACGAATCAGCTGATCCGAGAGGGCGCGCGGCTGGTCACTTGCGCGGCCGACATCATCGAGGAGCTCCGCGGTGTCGGGTCGGCCGGCAACCTCTCGGCCTCGCTGACGACTCGCCCCGCCCCTTCGACCAGCTTGCCCTCCCTCGAGCTCTTCGATGACGATGAAGCCGCGGTTCTCCGCCTCCTCGGAACGACGCCCGCCCATGTGGACGAGCTCGCCAGCGGCACCGACATCCCCGTCTCCAGCTTGCTGACCACCCTCCTCAATCTCGAAATCAGGGGCGTCGTGACGTCCTACCCGGGGATGCGGTACGCGCGACGGCCGTGAGTTCGAGGCGGCAATCGAGCCGCTCGGTTGCATGTCCCGGTGAACGGCTGACTATCGCCGATCCACCTGCCTGAGGTGTTGTGGGCGATGAGCGTTCTTCCTCGTCCGGGGTGGAACCATCGAATCAAATTTTGATTCGACGCGGCGATCCTGCTTTCGCCCGGTTATCCGGATGTGGGCGGCCTATCGATCCGTGCCGTTTTCTTCATTCCCCGGGCCCAATCAGTCGCACGGTGCTGTCGAACCAGGGCTCACGGCATGACTTTCGAGTTCTTGCAGGAGCCCCTACCGCGGAGAGGACCGCCAGCCGTCTTCGGCCACATTTCGGTCGCAGCGGTGTACGGCGTTCGAGTGATTCCGCCTCCGGCGACCCGATGCTCCCTCGATCCCTCTACATCCACGTTCCGTTCTGTTCGCGACGATGCTTCTACTGCGACTTCGCGGTGGAGGCCACCAGCCACGCGCCGTTGGGGGAGTGGCTGGACGCGATCGGGCGGGAGATGGCCATGACCAGCCAGCAGCAGGGATGGAACGCGCCGCTGGTGCTGGACACACTGTACGTCGGCGGCGGAACTCCGTCGCTGCTGGGTCCGGGCGCGATGGCCGCCCTCCTCGAGCGGCTCGGGCCGTTCATCGAGCTGGCCAGCGGATACGAATGGACCTGCGAAGCGAACCCGGAGAGCTTCACTCCTCAGCTCGCCCGTGATTGGCGGGACGCCGGCGTAAACCGTGTGTCTCTGGGCGTGCAGAGCTTGGCGCCGCGCGTGCTGAAGTGGATGGGCAGGCTCCACGGCCCGGAAGGGGCGCGCGATGCGATCGCGACCGCCCGCGCCGCCGGCTTCGACAACGTGAGCGTGGACCTGATCTTCGGTCTGCCGGGTCACCTCGAGCGCGACTGGGGAGCGGACCTGCGGGCGACCCTTCATCTGGCCCCCGAGCACGTCTCGCTCTACGGGCTGACGGCGGAGCCCGGCGCGCCACTGGGCCGTCGGGTCCGCGAAGGCCGCGAAGCGCTCGCGGACGAGGACCGGTATGCCGAGGAATATCTATTGGCGCACGATCTCCTGACGGAAGCCGGCTACGAGCACTACGAGGTTTCCAACTTCGGGCGCCCCGGCCTGCGTTCGCGCCACAACGCCGTCTACTGGACGGGCGGGCCCTACGTCGCGCTCGGGCCCGGCGCACACGCGTTCCTGCCCCCGGAGCGCCGGTGGAACCTGCGTTCGTGGACCGCATATAGAGACGCGCTCAGGTCCGGCGCCCTCCCGATCGAGGGACGGGAGGTGATCGAGGACGACGTCGCGGCGATCGAACGCACCTGGCTATCGTTGCGCACCTCGGACGGCTGTCCGATCGAAGGTGCCTCGCCTCGTCAGCGGGACCTGATAGAGAGGTGGGTGGCGGCGGGGCTGGTGACACTCAGGGACGGTATCCTGCGGGCAACCGCCCGTGGGTGGCTCCTGCTTGACGAGTTGACGGTCGAACTGGAACGCATCCGGGAGGTTGGTCTCCCCGGCTCGAAGCGTGCGCCGTTTCCCGCAATTGACGCTGGAGCGCGCCTCGTCCAGATTTCGGCGAACTCCAACTCCCGTAGCTGATGGCGGCAGAACCCCTCACCGAGCGCGAGCACCGCGTGCTCGAGGCGGTCATTCGGACGTACGTCGAGACCGCCGAGCCAGCGGGCAGCCGTACGGTTGCCCGGCGGTTCAATCTGGGCATCTCTCCGGCGACGGTCCGCAACACCATGAGCGACCTGGAAGAGAAGGGCTATCTCTTCCATCCGCACACCTCCGCCGGGCGAATGCCGACGGACCGCGGTTACCGCTTCTACGTGGATTCGCTGCTGAACCAGCCCCGCCGCCCGGAGAATGGAACCAAGGAGGCGCTCCGGCTCGAACTGCAGGGAGCCGACCGCTCGGGTGTGGAGTTGCTCGTCCGCAGGGCTGCGCAGGTACTCGGTCTTCTGACCAGTGAGCTGGGCATCGCCACCGCTCCGGCGCTCGCCGAGGCGACGCTCGAGCGGATCGACCTCACGGCGGTCGGCGAAGGCAAGATCCTGCTGGCGCTGACACTGCGCGGGGGGGCGATCAGAACGATCTTCGTCAACGTCCCGGCCGACATCGCGCCCGCCGCCCTGATCTCCGTAGCCCAGGTGCTCAACGAGCGACTCTCCGGGCTCACGCTGTCGCAGGTGCGCGCGACGCTGCCGGAGCGCCTGCGCGACTCCGCCCCCGACGGCGACCGTTCGGCCTCCGAGTTGCTCAACATCTTCATCCAGTCGGCCGATGACTGGCTCGAGCCCCCTTCGGATCGCACGATCCATCTCGGGCGCGCGTCGGTGCTCGCCGAGCAGCCGGAATTCCAGAACGGCGAGCGGCTGCGCAACCTGATCGAGCTGACCGAACGCACCGACCTTCTCAAGTCGCTGCTGGCCGAGCGGGTCGGCGCCAAGGGGCTGACCATCACCATCGGCGCGGAGCATACCGATCCGGCGCTCGCCGGCTTCACCATCATCACTTCCGAATACCGGGTGGGCGAGTTGCGAGGCCTGATCGGTGTGATGGGTCCCGTCCGGATGCCCTACGAGCGCATCATCGGGCTGGTGGAGGGGACGTCGGCGCTCGTATCCGAATTCCTTACCTGAGGACGATTTCGTTGCGGGATTACTACGAAATACTCGGCGTCCCCCGTACCGTGGACGCGGAGGGGATAAAGAAGGCATACCGGAAACTCGCCCTCAAGTATCATCCGGACCGCAACAGCGAGCCGGATGCCGAGGAGAAGTTCAAGGAGGCGACCGAGGCCTACGAGGTCCTTCGCGACCCCGAGAAGCGCGCCGCGTACGACAGGTACGGGCACGCGGGCGTGAAGAGCGGCGCCGGGGCAGGGTACGGCGGCTTCAGCGGCTTCGGCTTCGAGGAAGCGCTGAACATCTTCATGCGCGATTTCGGCGGCTTCGGCTTCGAGGACCTCTTCGGAGGTGCCGGTCGTCGGCGCTCACGCGTGCAGCGGGGGCAGGACACACGGATCCGGCTTCGCATCACCCTCGAGGAAGTGGCCCAGGGCGTTCGGAAGACGTTGCGCCTTCCCATTCTCGAGGTCTGCGAGAAGTGCGGAGGTACGGGCTCGAAGTCGGGATCGGAGCCGCCCCTGTGTCCGACGTGCAACGGGTCGGGCGAGATCCGGCGGGTTCAGCGCAGCGTGTTCGGCCAGTTCATGAGTGCCGGACCGTGCCCGACGTGCGGCGGCGAGGGCAGGCGCGTCGTCGATCCGTGTGATCGCTGCAACGGCGAGGGGCGTGAGCGGAAGGAGAAGGAGTTCAGCGTCGAAGTGCCGCCCGGGGTCAGCTCGGACAACTACATCACGCTGCGTGGGCAGGGAAGCGTCGGGCCGCGTGGCGGTCCGCGCGGGGACATCCTCGTGGTGCTGGAGGTGGAGGAGGATCCGCGCTTCGTCCGTGAGGGCGACGACCTCATCCACGTGGCGCCGATCTCCTTCAGCCAGGCGGCGCTCGGCGCCGAGATCGAGGTGCCCACGGTCTGGGGACCCGAGCGCATCCACGTCGCTCCCGGAACCCAGAGCGGTGGGGTGGTGATCCTGCGGGGGAAGGGGCTGCCTCGTCTGGGTGGCGGTGGTCGTGGGGATCAGCACGTCCGCTTCCAGGTCTGGACGCCCACCCACCTGACGCCCGAGCAGGAAGAGGTGTTCCGCCGCCTCCGCGAAGTCGAGGGCGCCGCGCCGGAGGAGGATGCCAAGTCGCGGAACGGCTTCTGGCACCGGATGAAGGAAGCCTTCACGGCCTGAGCGACGCCCGAGTCATGCCGGCACCCGATACCTGGCTGGTCCTCACCGCCCGCATCCCCGCAGACGATCCGCTGCGCGACCTGACCGCTGAAGGGCTCCTTGCCCTCGGCGGTCTTTCCGTCTCCGACGAGGGGGATTCCCTGACGACGTACCTGGAAGCCGACGCCGATCCCGAGCGCCAGGTGCGCGAAGCGGAACGGTTCCTCGCCGACTGGATCGCCGATGACTGCCCCGAACTGGTCTGGAGACTTCAGCCCAACGAGGACTGGGAGCGCGAGTGGAAGCGGGGCCTCGCGCCCCGGAAGGTGTCCGAACGGATCGTCGTCAAACCGAGCTGGACCGGGTGGTCGCCGGCGCCGGGCGAGATCGTCATCGACATCGATCCGCAGATGGCCTTCGGGACGGGCGAACACGCCACCACGCGAGGCTGCCTGGCCCTTCTGGATCGGCATCTCCCGCCACGGGCACGCGTGCTCGACGTGGGGTCGGGCTCGGGAATCCTCTCCATCGCCGCGGCGCGACTCGGAGCGGCGGAGGTCATCGCCGTGGAGTACGATCAGGACGCCAACATCAACGCGCGAGAGAACCTCTCCGCGAATGGGGTCCAGGACCGGGTCCGGCTCGTGGAGGCCATGGCTGATCCGCCGCTCCTCGCATCGCTGGGTACGTTCGACATCGTTCTGGCGAACATCCTGAGTGGTGTCATCCAGCCGCTGATGCCCGCGTTCGCGACCAGCCTCACGCCGCAAGGTCGGGTCATCGCGTCCGGGATCCTGAGGACGGAGCGGGAAGCCGTGGTCGGTACCGCGCGCAGTGCCGGCCTGTTCGTCGCCGACGAGATCTTCGAAGAGGAGTGGTGGAGTGCCTGCTTCGGCAGGTAGACGATGGTGACCCGTGAGCGCGCGATCCGCGCATCGCCTTCCGCAACAGATTCGAAAATGACCGCGAAGACCACCTTCAGCCGCATCATCGACGGGGATCTCCCCGGGGACTTCGTCTATCGGGACGATGATCTGGTCGCCATCCGGGACATCAACCCGGCGGCTCCGGTGCACATCCTCGTCATCCCCCGAAAGCCGATTCCGTCTCTGCACCACCTGGAAGAGGCCGACCTGGAGCTGGCGGGCAAGCTCCTGCTGGCTGTGCGGCGCATCGCGGAACAGGAGGGGCTCGGCGACGGCTATCGGGTCATCATCAACACCGGGAGGAAGGGCGGGCAGACCGTCCCCCATCTCCACCTGCACATCCTCGGCGGCAAGAGCCTGAGCGAGCGGATGCTGCCGGCGGACTGATCCGCTGGGGAGGGGTCGGGTCATCAGGAGCAGTGAAACCTCAGCCGGACCCCACGGACCGTGCCGCTCGAACGACGAAGGGGGAGCCGAAATGGCTCCCCCTCGGTGTATCTGCCGGTCTGCGTATGTCAGCGCTCGATCGGCACGCGGACGGTGTTGCCCCACTCCGTCCATGAGCCGTCGTAGTTGCGCACCTTGTCGTAACCCAGCAGGTAGGTGAGCACGAACCACGTGTGGCTGCTTCGCTCGCCGATCCGGCAGTAGGCGATGATGTCGTCGTTGGGGTTGAGCCCGACTTCCTGCTCGTAGATCGCGCGCAGCTCGTCGGCCGACTTGAACTCTCCCGTGTCCGGGTTCACCGCGCGAGCCCAGGGGACGTTCTTCGCGCCGGGGATGTGGCCGCCGCGCTGAGCAGTCTCCGTCATCCCCGGAGGGGCGATCACCTCGCCGGTGAACTCCGCTGGGCTGCGCACGTCCACGAGGTTCTGGTCGCTGCCGACAGCGGCGAGCACA
>CAZJEH010000178.1:0-7370 GCA_964544905.1 uncultured Gemmatimonas sp. | reverse complement strand
CGGTTCAGGTGGGCCGCCGCGCAGGCGTCCGGGATGGCGCCCGCCGCCAACAGGCGCTCGGCGGTCGCCGGCGTCGCCCGAGTGGAGCGCGTGGAAGCCCCCGGCCCACCAATCGCTGCGCCGGTTCGGGTCGGCACCGAACTCGAGCAGCACGTCGACGATCGCCGGGTCGGCAGCGAAGGCGACGATCGCCGGGGACTCGAACGGGAACAGAGGCAGGTCCAGCCGCGCGCGCAGATGGGGATGGCGCTCGAGGAGCCGTCGAGCGGCGGCCGCATCCCGCCGTCGCAGCGCATCGTGGAGCTGCTCCTCGGGCGGCCGGCGGTCGACGGTCCGCGATGCGATGGCGCGCTTCAGTGCCGACCAGTCGGCGAAGCCGTACTCCCGGGCGATGACGAACTGGGCGTCGGCGAGCACGATGCGCCGCTTGTCGGGCAGGACGGCGCGGACGCGCTTCAGCGCCTCCGGATCGCCGGCCGCGATGGCATCCAGCAACTCCTTCGCTTGTTTCTTCTGCTGGGCGAGGTCGGGCCGCGGGGGGAGCTCTCGACGGTATGCCGATGCCATGAACGCCTCCTTCGTTTATGGCCGGCGTCCGCACGATCGGCCCGAAGAGGGCGTTGAAAATCCAACGATGACGAGGTGGGCGCTGCCCTTTCCGCGGACCGGAGGCTTCCCCGAAGGCCAGTTTGAAAGCTACGCCGCGATCTCTGGCAACGGCAAGGTGTGTGTCTGGATGAGCGGCTGAAACCCACTATCGTCATCCCGGCGGAGGAAGAGTTTGTTCAAACCACCCGACCTGCCCCGTCGTCCCGGCGCAGGCCGGGACCCATTATTCAGAAAAACCGCCAATGGATTCTCGGCCGCCGATAGCTCGCATTCCGTTGTTGTGAAACGCGTTATGAGTATGCTTCCGCGCATCACCAGGCGGATGGATCCCGGCCTGCGCCGGGATGACGATTGGGGGATTACGGCGCCGTAGGCCGCTCACGGTTCGTGCCAGCGCAAGCGGGACTGGGATCGACGGTTTTGACACACTCTCCTGCGCCGGAATGACGAGGGAAAGCGGGGAGCCGCCCTCCGCTGGACGTAGTGCGACCGCGACCGCTCACCGGGACGTGTAACCGGCGACTTGTTTCGACACTCTTTCCTGCGCCGGGGATGACGGTGGTGGGGCTCAGGCAGGACCCTTCTCGGTTGCTTGCGTCACAAACGGTCTGGATCGACGGTCTGAACACAGCCCGAACAAAAGGCCGGCGCGCAGAACCCGTTACGGGGCCCCGCGCGCCGGTTTCCCTTTCGAGCGACTCCGACTGCTTCATCGCAGCCGCCCGGAACGGTCCGTCGTTACTTCTTCAAGCCGAACTGCGTCCGCGCCAGCTCGATCCCGGCGTAGGAGACCACCGTCTCCCACGTCCCCTCCGACCAGTACTTGTCGGTCTTCACGTTGAAGATATAGTGCTCGGAATCCGGGTCCCAGCGCCAGGCGGTCGACCCGGCGGAGACGTCCTCCACCTCGGTGTCGAACGCCTGGGGAGTCGTCCCAAGGTTGACCAGCACCAGCTTCAGTCCGCTGGCCAGGTCCGTCGCCAGCGACCCGTCCGCGTACTTCGGCGCGGGGAACTTGTGCGGGATGGTCGAGTTCCGCTTGTGGACGCTGTACGGCTCCGCCATCCGCAGCGGCGGCAGGAACCCGCCGATACCCGTCAGGTCCAGCCCGACGAAGACGTCGAAGGTCTGCGGATCACTGGTGTTCGGCTCCGGGTGCTCGGAGGAATCCGTCGCCGTGCAGCTCACGGTCGCTGTCTGGCCAATCGCGATCTGGAAGCCGTCCGCCGGCATGCCGTCGATCTCGCAGGTGATCGTAACGGGACCGGACACGTCGCCCGGCTCGCCGTTGGGACCCTGGTCCTCGGCCGTGATCGTGAACGCTGACAGATCCAGCGCGAGGCCGTTGATGTCGGTCGCGATCAGCGTCTGATCGCCGGGAAAGGCCGTGAAGACCGGCGCCGTCGTGTCCTGGACAGTGATCTTGAAACTGTCGGTCGCGGTCAGCCCACCCGAGTCGGTTACCGAGCAGGTCACCGTCGTCTCACCGAGCGGGATGGTGTCGCCGCTCACAACGACATCGTCCCCGATCTTGCATACCACCGAATCGGTGAGATCGCCGTCCTCCATGTCCGAGGCCGACACGACGAAGGACACAGCCGCGCCCGAGCTGCTCGTGGCTTCCTCCGTGATATCCCCGGGAACGGTGATCGTCGGGGAAGTGTTCGTCGGTACCGGGTCGCAGTCAATGAACTCGACGAAGACGGTAGCGGCGCTGCTCGCTTCGAAGCTCAGCTGCAGACCGCCCGGATCGCTCAGGTTCGTGACCAAATCGTAGGGCGCGATGGTGAACTGCGTCTGGCCCACACCTTGTCCGCTCGTGTTGGTTACGACGATGTCGACCTCGTACGTGCGCGGAGGGCCCGACGCCGCCGCGACGTGCACAGTCTTGGGTTCGCTCCCCACGAAGGTCGTGCCGTTGTAGTCCCACAACGTGTCGACCCGGAAGCTCGCATCACTGTCCTGTGATCCGTTGACGCGATAGCTGATCCTGACCTTGACTTTCGTCACCTCGCTGCAGCCGGCGCCATTCAGGGTCAGCGGCGACGTCGTCGATCCACCGACACTCAGGGTGGCGTTCTGCAGAGTGGAGAACCGCGGTCCCGGCATCGCCCGCAGCGGCAGCGGCGCCGCGATCCCTTCCGTGATCACGAACTCCGTGACCCCGACCTCCTCCGCGGTCACACCCGCCGGGTGATCGGAACACGCCACGCTCGTCGCCAGGGTGGCGAGGGTGAACACCGTCAGCTTTCTAATGGCTTCCCCAGAAGAGAGGTTACCGGCAGGCGCCGGCCGCACCTTCTTCGGCAGCTGGACTGTCTCCGGATCGACGGAGACCCCCGGCTTTGCGGACCGCCCTCACGGACGGGGTGCCATTATCGGGAAGGCTTCTCGACCCCGCGATCGCGGGAGTGGGCGCGAGGATGGGGAAACGTCCGTGCCACAACCGCCGGAGGAGCCCAAGCCTCTGCAGGACAACCTGTTGGGCTGATTCTTGATTTTGTCACATCTGATTGCAACTCGAACGACTCATGCCACAGGCTGGCGACGATCCGTTACATGCAACGGGACGTGCCTGGAGAGGGGACCGGCTCAGGCAAAGGCGAATTGGGTGGGGCAGCGGTGAAAAGACCTGGGTGGTGGGCGTACAGCGGGGTCGGGGCCTCCAAGCGGAACGGTCAAGGCTTCGAGCCTCCGCGTGGGGCTCCCGCCATCTATCCGGGGGAACCGGCGCGCCCCCGCTTCGGCTCCACCGCGTAGCGCTCCACCGTCTCCAGGAACTCGCCGACGTCGATGGGCTTCGTCAGGTAGCCCGAGGCCCCCTGGCGCGTCAGCTTGTCGATCGTTGCCGAGGTCGCATCGGCGCTCACCATCACCACGGGGATGTCGCGCGTGCGCGCGTCCTGTCGGAGCCGCCGCAGCACCTCGTCCCCGTCGATGTCCGGCAGGTGCATGTCCAGCAGGATGAGGTCGGGCCGGTGCTCGACCGCGAGGTAGAGGCCCATCTGCCCCTGGAGGGCCGAGAGCACCGTGAT
Source organism: uncultured Gemmatimonas sp. (assembly GCA_964544905.1). GTDB lineage: Bacteria > Gemmatimonadota > Gemmatimonadetes > Longimicrobiales > Longimicrobiaceae > WHSP01. The sequence continues at coordinate 3,726 of CAZJEH010000178.1, read as the reverse complement.
CTCCGGCCGGTCCGCCAGGATGCTCTCGATGAGCGCCATGTTGGCGAGGTTGTCCTCGATGTAGAGCAGCGTGGCGGGCGGCCGGTCATCGTCCCCGGCGCTCTTCCCGTCCTTCCGCTCGGCGCTGCGGTCGACCCCCAGCGTCGGTTCCTCGTCACGGGCCAGCGCGACCCAGAACGTGCTGCCCTCGCCGACCACCGACTCGACCGTGAGCCGCCCCGCCATCGCGTCGACGAGCCGCTGCGAGAGAGCCAGCCCCAGCCCCGTGCCCTCCTCCTGTGACTGTTCCGCCCCGAGCCGGTCGAACGGAACGAAGAGGCGGTCGAGCTTGTCGGGCGGGATGCCCGGCCCGGTGTCGCGGATGCCGATGCACACTTCGGCGCCCTCGCCGTCCTCCCTCGGGCGCACCTCGCAGAGCACGCTCACCACGCCCTCCGGCCGATTGTACTTCACCGCGTTGGACAGGAGGTTGAGCAGCACCTGGATGAGTCGCTGCCGGTCGGCGCGCACGAAGAGTTGCTCGTCGATGGGGCACTCGTCGATCGTGAGCTGCCGCTGGGCGGCGAGCGGCTGGATGAGCGACCGAGCCTCGCGGACCACGCTCGCGACGCGCACCGGCTCGAGCGAGAAGTTCTGACGGCCCGCTTCGATGCGAGCGATCTCCAGCACCTCGTTGATGAGGTTGAGCAGGTGTCGCCCCGCCTTGAGGATGTGCTCCACCCCGCGCCGCTGGTCAGGCGGCAGCGCCTTCCGCTCCAGGAGCTGCCCGAACCCGAGGATGCTGTTCATTGGTGTCCGCAGCTCGTGGCTCATGGTGGCAAGGAACTCGCTCTTGGCGCGGTTCGCCCGCTCCGCCTCGTCCTTCGCCAGCCGCAGCGCCTCCTCGTAGCGCTTCCGCTCGGTCACGTCGCGGCTGTTGACGATCACTCCCTCCGCCGCCGAGTCCGGGAGGATGGTCCGCGCGCGCGCCTCCAGCACCCGCCAGGACCCGTCCTTGTGCCGGTACCTGAACTCGACCGAATGCGTCGTGCCCGGGTTCTGGAAGGTCTTCCCGAGCACCTCGCGGCAGAGGGGGACGTCCTCCGGATGGATTCGCTCGAACGCGCTCGTCCCCACCATGTCTTCCGGGCTATAGCCGAGCACGTAGGTGATGGACGGGCTCTGGTAGCGGTTGATGCCGTCCGGCCCGAGGATCGTGGCGACGTCGGAGGAGTTCTCGATGAGTCGACGGTAGTGTTCCTCGCGGGCCCGAAGCTCCGCCTCCGCCCGCTGCCGCTCCGTGATGTCGCGCACGAGCGAGACGATCTCGCCGTTGCCGATGGGGAGGAAGCGGGCCTCGAAGTACCGGTCCTCACCGTCCATCGGCATCCGGTACTCGATGCGCGCGAGCTTCCCGGTACTGTTCACTTCCTCGAGCGCCGCCTCGAGGTCCGAGCGTGCCGCCTCGGGAAGGATGGCGCTGAGCGGCTCGCCGATGTACGCCTGCGGGGCCAGCACCAGCGTGGAGTCGCGGCCGGTCCGGTGGTCGAGGATGCGACCGGTCGAGTCGAGGCGGAAGTACAGGTCGGGGAGGGCCCCGAAGATCGCCTCCAGCTCCGTCGTCCGCGAGTACAGCTGCTGCTCTGCCCGCTGTCGCTCGGCGATCTCCTCCTGGAGCGCCGCGTTGGTAGCGGCCAGCTCGGATGTCCGCTCGGCGACCAGCTGCTCCAGCTCCTCGTGGGACCGCTTGAGCACGGCCTCGGCCGCCTTCCGCTGGGTGATGTCGCGGACGGTCGCGAGCAATCGGTCCTCACCCGCGATCGCGATCCGGCGCAGGTCGACCTCGACCCAGACCCGCTCCCCCGAGCGCCGCTTCACCAGCCACTCGAAGCGTTGCGGCTCCCCGGCCGCCGCGCGCCGCATGAACGCGAGCGCCTCCTCGCCGGTGTAGGGGTGCTCACCGTGGCTGATCCCGGGAATGCCGAGCTCCTTCAGCTCCTCGAGCGACGTCTGTCCCAGATCACAGGCCGCCGGGTTCGCGTCGACGATGTGGCCCGTCTCGATGTCGTGGACGAAGATGGCGTCGTTGGCCAGGTCGAAGATCGCGCGATAGCTCGCCTCCGCGTGGCGGAGGGCCTCGCGCGCCTGCTCCTGCTCGGTGATGTCCTGGCAGGCACCGATCAACCGCAGGGGAGCGCCGAGCTCGTCGTGGACGACCTCGCCCAGGCTGCGCAGCACCCGCACCTCCCCGTCGGGGCGGATGATCCGCTCGATGAACTCGAAGTTCGTCCCGCCCCCCAGCGCGTCGTCCAGGATCGCCCTGACGCGCTCGCGGTCGTCGGGGTGCACGGCGTCGAGGTAGCCCTCGTAGGTGGGAGTGTAGGTGGCCGGATCGCGACCGTAGATGCGGTACAGCTCATCCGACCACTCGACCGTGGTCGAGCCCACGTCCCAGCGCCAGCTGCCGAGCCGCGCGAGCCGCTGCGTATGGCGCAGCTGCTCCTCCCTGCGGCGGAGGTCCTCCTCCGTCCGCCGCCGCTCGGTGACGTCGCGGAAGCTCCAGACCCGGCCGACCACGGCGTCCCCCACGCGCTGGGGCTGGGAGTAGCGCTCGAAGACCCGGCCGTTCCGGAACCGCACGACGTCGAAGCTCTGTGCCTCCGGGTTCGCGTACAGCTCCTTGACCCGATCGATGAAGGAGTCGGGATCCTGGAGCTGGGCCAGCACGTGCTGGATCGCGCGGGTGTCGTCGCCGGACTCCATCACCTCGGCGGGGATGCCCCACATCTCCGCGAACTTGTTGTTGTAGGTGACGATGGCGCCCGTGCTGTCGACGACGAGGATGCCGTCCGCGGTGGACTCGAGGCTGGCCCGGAGGAGGGAGAGGGCGCGCTCGCGATCGGCCTCGACGCGCCGCCGCTCGGTCACGTCGACCGCGATGCCGATCACCCCGGCGGGCTTGCCCCGCTCGTCGCGCAGGGTCGAGTAGCGGATCTCGAACGTGATCCCCGCCACCTCGCGGATGGCGGTGAACTCCTCGCCCGCCAGCGCCCGCCGCGCGTCGTCGATCACCTCGGGGTAGTCGGCGTACATCTCGAAGACCGAGCGGCCGACCACCTCGGCGGCGCGCAGGCCGAGGGTCTCGAGGATCTTCCCGTGCGAGTAGGTGAACACGCCGTCACGGTCGAGCACCCACAGCACCATCGAGGCGCTGTCGAGCGCCGACCGCAGCTGGATCTCGCTCTGCTGCAGCGCCCGTTGAATATCGGGTTCGAGCGACGAAGCAGCCTCGCGGCCGGGGGGCGGGATCATCGACTGAACCGGATGCCTCGGGTGATGCCGGATCGGGTCGGAAGTGAACCGCCGGCGGGAAACCGGGTTACGGCCTGGATTCCTTCACGATACAAGGAACGGGGCGGGGCGTACAGGGAGGGGTGAAGGACGCTAGCGCCGCATGCGGGCGGAACCGGTCTCATCAAGGAACCGGGAACCGTCATCCCGGCGAGAGAGACTGTGCCGAAACTGCCCGATGGTCCCTTCGTCGCACGGGCCTGGTGTGCATCGGGTGCAACTGAAACCACCCTCGTCATCCCGGCGCAGGCCGGGATCCATCCGCCTGGCGATGCGCGGATGCATGCTTGTAACGCGTTTCACAACAACGTAATGCGAACTCTCAGCGACCGAGAATCCAGCTGCGGTTTTTCAGAATAATGGGTCCCGGCCTGCGCCGGGACGACGTTGGTGGGG
>CAZJEH010000177.1:0-7388 GCA_964544905.1 uncultured Gemmatimonas sp. | reverse complement strand
CAACGCAGTGAGTTCCTCCGGCCAGCCCTCCCCGCTGTCCTCCACCACCACGAGCGCTGGGACGGCACCGGCTATCCTGATGGGCTCGCGGGCGAGGACATCCCGCTCACCGGCAGGATCCTCGGCGTCGCGGAGGCGTTCGACGCGATCGTCAACGCCCGGCCCTACCAGGGCAAACGCACGCGGTCCGAGGCGGTCAGCGAGCTGCGTCGGTGCGCGGGTGCCCAGTTCGACCCCGCGGTCGTCGACGCCTTCATCCGCAGCTTCGTCGACCCGTCGGCCGGCGAGTCCGAGGTTCGGCGCCCCCCTGTGGGGCGGGCCGCCCGGCGCGACGAGTCCAGCCGCCTGCCCCACGAAACCGATATTCCCGTCTCTAACGATCTCGTAGACGATCTTCGGCCCGATCTGTAGGTTGGACGGACTCCAACACTGCAAGGCATAGGTTCGAAGGCAGGTCCCTCATCCCAGGCGCCTTTCGAATGCGGACGCACATGACCACGCTCCATGAACCTGCGCGCGACCTGGAATCCGGGTCGCCACGGGCGGAGGGCGTTCCGCGGGTGCTGATTGTCGATGACGAGGCCGCGGTCCGCGGCGTGCTGCGTCGCGCGCTCGCGCGAGCGGACTACGTTATCGAGGAGGCGACAGACGGGGAGGAGGCGCTGGCGATCCTCTCGACCACGGGCGCCGACATCGTCCTGTCCGACCTGCTGATGCCGCGCATGAACGGCATGGAGCTGCTCGCGCGGGCGAAGGCCATCGACGACACCATCGGCTTCATCATGCTGACCGGTGTCGGCACGGTCGAGAACGCGATCGAGGCCCTGCGCCGGCAGGCGGACGACTACCTGCTGAAGCCGTTCAACATCGAGGAAGTGCGCATCTCGGTGGAGCGGGCGCTGCAGCATCGGCAGCTGCTGCTGGAGAACCGGGCGTACCAGCGAGAACTCGAGCAGCGGGTCGAGGAGCAGGCACACAAGATCGAGCGGCTGTTGCTGGAGGGCCTGCTGATCGTCGCCAGCGCCGTGGAGGCTCGGGACGGCTACACGGGTGAGCACGTGGGGCGCGTCAGCCGGTACGCGGTGGCCACCGGGAATCGGCTTGGCCTGGACCGCGACGTCCTTCGGGCACTCTGGATGGGCGCCATCCTCCACGACGTGGGGAAGGTCGCGATACCCGACAACATCCTCAAGAAGAACGGGCCGCTGAACGACGACGAGCGCGAGATCATGCGGCGGCACCCGCTGATCAGCGCTTCGATCGTGGAGCGGAGCAGCTTCCTGAAGCCGGCGCTGCCCGGGATCCTTCACCACCACGAGCGCTGGGACGGCAAGGGGTATCCGTACGGCCTCAGCGGCGAATCGATCTCCCTCGAGGGCCGGATCATCTCGGTCGCGGACGCGTTCGACGCCATCACCACGCGGCGGCCCTACCGGGACAAGCGTTCGAGGGAGGAGGCCGTGCGCGAGCTGCGTGAGTGCGCGGGGACGCAGTTCGACCAGAAGGTCGTGGAGGCGTTCCTCGCCGCGATGGAGGACGGGTTCGAGGACGTCAGGGGTCTGTGGCCGGCGTAGGATCGACCGCCACCCACCCTGCCATCCACCCCCCGGATCACGCAAACCCGCGAGGAACGGGTCCCTCTCCTAGCGCCTTACTTCTCCCTTCGCGTCTTTCCCCCCGCTCTCCCGCAGGCCCTCCTCCCGCGCCCAAGCATACAGACCGCCTTCCTTCCCTTCACGTCGCGGTCATCGCCGCGTCCTCGATCGCCGGGCTCGGCTCCGACCTCAGCGCGAGCATCTGCCGCATCTCCGCGACCATCCCCCGCTGCAGGACAAGAGACAGCCCGATGTAGAGCACGATGCCGAGGGCGATCAGCGCACAGAGCTCGACCACGTCGCTCAGCGGTGCCAGCATTCCCCGGGCCGCGTGGACGCCCAGTCCCATCAGCCCCGCGGTGACCAGCGGCAGCCCCGCGAAGCGGGCGAGGTCCTTCGCGTGCGGCCCGATGATCGGCCGGAGGCGCAGCCGATACATGAAAACGAAGAGCACCACCTGGAGCGACGCGAGCGAGACGGCCACGGTGCGCAGATCCCCGGTGCGGGCCGCCAGGACGAGAACCGGCGGAAGGATGAGGAACAGCGCGAACTGCCAGTAGAAGGACCAGTTCACATATCCCGCCGCCTTCGAGAGTGTCCCTGCGTTGGTGCTGACCGCCATCAGCAGCGCCGTCACCGCGAGGACCTTGATGATGGGTACCGCGGGCCTCCATTCCTCTCCCAGGACGACCGGAACCGCCAGCGACGCGATCACCGCCAGGCCGACCAGGGCCGGCGCCAGGAAGAAGATCAGGATCCCCAGCATCCGCAGGTAGCCGTAGCGGAGGCGCGGAATATCGTCCTGAACCCTCGACAGGATCGGGAACGCAACATGGTCGATGATGGGTCCGACCCGCGATACCGGCTGCCGGGCGATGTTGAACGCCACGCTGTAGATGCCCAGCGCGTGCGGGCCCATGATCATCCCGATGATCGCCTGGTCCGCGCGGGTATTGACGAAGTTGAGCAGCGACGCGCTCGCCTGGTACTTGCCGAAGCTGAGGTAGGGCCGGACTTCGTCGAACGAGAAGTGGAGATAGGGACGATCCGGCCGCGACCAGCCGAACCAGGAAAGGACCGCCGCGGTGATCACCGCGGTGACGAGCGCTCCCCAGATCAACGACCAGACGCCCTGGTCGAACCAGATGGCGGTCACCACGGCAACCGCGAATCCCACCACGAGACCCGAGATCTCCGCGGCCGCGATCAGCCCGAAGCGTAACTCGCGCCGCGCCTGTCCCCTGAACTGGGCAACCAGGCTGCTGATGATGATCGTGATCGCGATCATCGGGAGCAGCTCGGTGAGCAGCGGCGTGTCGAACAGTCGAGCGATGAGCGGGGCGGCGAGCGTGACGAGGCCCGCGATCGGCAGCGCCATCGCGATGTTGAGCCAGTAGAGCGAGGCCAGCTCCGAACGCGAGAGCTCCTTCCGATGCACGATGGCGTCGGTGATCCCGAGGTTCGAGAGCAACTGGCCCAGCCACAGCACCATCATCGCCATGGCCGCCGTTCCCATTCCCTCCGGGCCCAGGATCCGGGCGAGCACCAGCAGCTGCAGGAGCCCGACAATCCCGAGCACCGCGGAGGTGAGCGCCGACCAGCTAGCGCCCCGGACCGCGCGCGCCGAAAGACTCATCTATTCCCGATATTCTCACCGCGAATGCGCGGGTTCATTCGGTCGCCGCACCCGTGGACGACTCGCGAAGTGTACGGGCGTCGGCTGTGTGAGTCCAGCGCGCCACGGGAACGGGGAAGGGAGGGCCGGTTGGATCCATCGTTCTGTCGCGCCATCGTGCCGCCAGGGGTTCCTCCCAGGACGACCGTTGTTCGCCGATGGTAACGAGGCGAGGCCGTGACGTCGCTCGTGTATTGCCAGCGACCCAGCCGATCAACCGCCCGTCGGCTCCGCGCCCGTGGCATAAGCGAATGGACGGTAAACACTTGCGCTGAGCGCCCCGATTCTGGTACGCACCTTTCAAGAGCGCCGGTCACGAGCACCGATCCCGCGGGTACCCTTGGGTTCCTCGTGCAGCGGTGCCGACAGATGCAGAATCCTTTCCGACAAGGGCACCCCCGCCGCGAGGCGGGTCCGCAAAGCCACAGGTCTCCGGCCTCCGGAGACAGCTGGGTTGCCGAAGAAGGATCATCGACCTCGATGATTTTCGGCAATCCGGCTTCCGGAGGAACGCATGACGCGGTACCTGCTGGCGTCCATCACTGTAGTGATCCTGGTGCTCGCGACTCCCGTCGGTGCGGAAGGGGCGGGCCACGATGCCGGGGGGGTGAGCGATTCTTCGGCTGCTCACGTTCGAGCGGCTCACTTCGCTGGCCCCGGCGATACGGTGCCGTCTGCGAGAGGGAATCATGCCAGCGCGGGCGGGCTGGCGGGCACGTCATCAGCTTCGACGTCAGCGAACTGCCTGACAAGACGTACGGTGACGGCGAGTTCGATCTCGCGCCGTACGTTGGGGCGAGCTCGGGCCTGCCCGTCTCCCTCACGAGCCTCACTCCAGCCGTCTGCGTCGTAACCAATGGAGCCCGGGTGGGGATCCTGGGTGCCGGCGAATGCCGGATCGAGGCGAGGCAGGACGGAACCGACGGGGCCGGGGTGCGGGTGACGGACGCCGCGGAGCCCGTGAGCCGGGCCATCCCCATCGCGAAGGCGCCGCTCGTCGTTCGCACGTACTCCATCACCAAGGCATACGGTGAACGGCTCACGTGGGACGATTTCATGTTCTCCGTCGCCACGGTCCAGGGGAACGACCGGATCGGGATCGCGACGATCGAGACGGCCGGCGCGGCGCCGACGGCGTCTCCCTCGCAGAGCTACGTAATCGTCGCGACGCTGAGCGATCCCGACGGCCGGCTGGCGGACAACTACGAGATCATCGAGGACTTCGGGTACGTGACGGTGCTGCCGGCACGGATGGCGGCGCACGACTGAGCTGCTTGGGAGGGATCTCGAGGGGATTCAACCGATGGGGACGGCGCTTCGAGGTTCAGCGCCGTCCTTCGTTTCTTACCAGGCCGGGCCGATGGGTCGACGACGGATGAAGAACGCGTCGTAGGTACGCGGACACGGCGGACGACGCGACGCAGTTGAAGGCTGTCGGCATGAACAAGTCCGCTCCGCGCCATTTCAGCACCTCTCCGACAGACTCCCCTGCCGCGCTGTTGTTCTACTAGGCGGGCTTTGATCCAGCGGGCGACGGATGCTGGTCGCCTGCAGCGTCCGGGTTGCCGGACACGATGGTTGGCAGGCTCCGTCGGCACGGCTTCTCCCTCCGGACGGCTGCGCTGCCTGTATTCCGCCACTTCGATCCAGCCGGGGATTACGCCCATCACCTGTCTCGCGCGGCTCGCCGCAATCGACAACCCGGGGGGCCTACCGGGAGGTCCCTAATGGCATGCTTCCGCGGGTCAAAGCTCGCCCGTCGTCACAAGCACCGATCAGTGACGCCAGGTGACGATGCTCAGGATGTTGGAGAAGTCGTCGGTCCAGGACTCGACGCCCGGCCGTTCCCGCGGCGCTCTCCATGCACTGGACGTCGACAGCGAGCCGAGGTGCGCGCTGTCCCTCGCCATGACGACCCAACGAGAGCCGAAGATGCGATCAGCTCTCGACTCCTCCGAACTCACACTGTGCTCACCGATCAGCGACACGAGTCCCGCCTCCCGCGCAAGCGCGGCGAGCACCGGTTCCAGGTCCAGATGGCGGTTGCTGATGTGGAACACGATCACCCCGGTATCCCGCGTCTTCGCGAGGTAGAGATCCAGTGCTTCGCGAGTGACCAGGTGCGCTGGGATGGCGTCCGAGCTGAACGCGTCGAGTACGAGCAGGTCGTAGGTAGCGTCCGGCACTTCCGCCAGCATGATCCGCGCATCCCCGAGAACGATGCCGGCGTCCGGAGCACACTCCTCGATAAAGGAGAAGTAGTCCGGATTGCGGGCGATGCCTTCCACGGCCGGATCGATCTCGTAGAACGTCATCGCGTCCGCGGGCTGCCGGTAGCAGGCGAGTCCGCCGGTGCCCAGACCCACGATACCCAGGCCCCGGCCATCCGGTCGCGATATGCTCGAGAAGACGTCCGCGATCGGGCTGGAGGATGAGTAGTACCCGACTGGCTGGGTCGTCATGCCCGGCTCCCGGTGCTGGACGCCATGGATGGTCGTGCCATGGCTGTACAGGTTGTAGCGCCCGCCCTCGGCCGCCATGACCCGGTGGACGGCGAAGAACGTCCGCTCCCGGTACATCGTGTTGCTGGACCACGCCTGGGCCATCGGGACGAGCACCACCAGCGCTCCAACTCCCGTGCCGAACAACTTCCGATGGCGGATGACCGACAGGCTCGCGAGAATCGCCACGAGGAGCAGGAGCTTGGGCAGGTAGCTCCGAGCCTCGTCAAAGCCGTCGATCGCGGCGACCAGCAGGAAGGCGATGAGCAGTCCAGTCACGATGGCGAGACAGCGCTTCCCCGCCGCGGTGAGGACGTCGCCACCCCGAAGCGCGGGTCGGATGGCGGCGGCGACGCCGATCATCAGCGGATACTCGAAGACCGAATCGAACACCTGCGGGGCGATCAGCACGTTGAACATCCCGCCGAGCACACCGCCGAACGACATCCAGAGGTAGAACTCCGTCAGGTGACTGGCGCCGGGCCGTCGTCGGGCCAACTCCCCGTGCAGGGCCAACGCGAGCACGAAGAACGAGACCAGGTGCAGCGGGAAGAGCACCACGGCGGGTCCCGTGAACCCCAGGGCGATGGTGAAGAGGAGCAGCAGGGCCAGCAGCGGGTGCGCGGCCACCACCCACTCGTGGCGGACGACCTGTCTCCGTGAGAACACCACCACGAAGGTGAGCAGGTACAACGCGAGCGGCAGGATCCACAGCAGGGGGACGGCCGCCACGTCCACGGTGAGGAAGTGCGTCACTCCCAGAAGCAGACTGGACGGGACGAACGCAAGCAGTATCCAGACGCCGCGCTGTCGCCAATCGGGCGCCGGTTCGCCCGCCGTGTTCGCGGTCATGGATCGCGGCGCCGGCGTGTCGTCCCTCGCTGCGCGCGACCGCATGATCACCAGCGCGCAGCCGATGAACAGGACGAGCAGAGTCGCGTATCCGGCTGTCCACCACCATCCCTGCTCCACGAGCCTCAACCTGGGCTCGATCAGGAACGGATAGGCCAGCAACGCGAGCAGGCTGCCTACGTTGCTGGCCGCGTAAAGGAAGTAGGGGTTCGCCGAATGCGGATGACCGGTTTCCGAGAACCACTTCTGCAGGAGCGGGCCGCTTGCCGACATGGCGAAGAAGGGCAGCCCCAGGGAAACGGTCAGGACTCCGATCAGCCAGGGAATCGGCGACGAGGTGGCGGTCGGAACGGCCCCATCGGGTATCGTGATGGGCAGCGTCGCCAGCGCGACCCCGAGGAGGATCAAGTGCAGGACAGCGTGTCGGCGGGCCCCCAGCCACCGCGAGCCCAGGTGAGCGTACAGGTAGCCGCCGAGCAGGGCCGCCTGGAAGAAGAGCATGCAGGTGTTCCAGACAGCCGGCGTGCCGCCCAGCCGCGGGAGCACCATCTTGCTGAACATCGGCTGCACGAGGAACAGCAGGAAGGCGCTCAGGAATATCGTCGCCGTGTACACGGACAGCACTGTGGCGTCGCGACGAGGAGTCTCGCGCACCGGCGATGGCGAGATTGCTGTGGCTTCCCGCTCCTCCCGCGCCAGAGTCGTTTCGATGGTGGGCACCTGCGGCTCGCTCCAGATGGATTGCCGGGTTGCGGTCGGTTCCGC
>CAZJEH010000176.1:0-7392 GCA_964544905.1 uncultured Gemmatimonas sp. | reverse complement strand
ACTCGCTGAAGGTGGGGGTGGGGTTGTGAGGCTCGTGGGCTTGAAGCGTAGGATCGTAGTGAGCGCGCCGGTAATCGTCGGATTGTCGGCGCGTTTCGTTCGTTGTCGCCAATCGGCACTTTGGGGCTAAAGGTTCCTAGAGTTCGCACCCCATAATCCTCAAGGCCTGACGAGCGTTGCTACTACCGCCTGGGTTCCTGCACCACGCGTAGCCACTATTGAATCGGGGCGGATGTTGCGGGCACACTACAGGAGCACGTAGCAGGCGTTCCAGACGACCGAATGCTAAGGCCAGGGCCTGCGACGGTGCGCCTCCCCCCTCACTGATACTGCACGTACACCGGCTGCGGCCTCAGCCTCAGCACATCCCCAGGCGTCATGATCGGCGTCCCGGATCGCGTATCATTCCCGTAGAAGATCTTGAACCCCGTGAACTGCACGGGCTCGCGCACGACGTAGTCGCGGTAGCTGTCGCGCTTGAGCCAGGGCTCCCCCCAGCCGTCCATGTTGATGATGATCTGGACCTCCGGCCGGAGCCGGATGTTCTGGTAGTTGGTCACCATCCGCTGGGTGAAGCGGTGGATGACCAGCACCTTGGGCGGCAGGTTATGGCGCCGCACGAGGTCGGTGAGGTAGTCGGCGGCGTAGTTGATGTCGGCGGCGTCCATCGTCCCGATCTTCCGGCCGGGCGGGGTGCCGTCCTTCATGTAGAACTCCGGGTCGATCGCCAGGTGGACATCCGGGTTGGTGAGGATCCACTCGAAGCGCGGGAGGATGTTTCGGATGTCGTCGGTGCCGACCTGGATATCGACGATGAAGATGCCGCCGATGTCGCGGGCCCAGTCGTAGACCTGCTGGACCGTCTCGTCGCGCATGATGGTGCGGTAGCGGCCGGCGGTACCGGGCTCGCCCTGGGCGACGACGGAGACCATGTGGAGGCACGGCTTCACGGGCATCGAGGGGTCGGCCGCTTCCCACTCCGCGATCTGCCGGCGCAGGCGGGCGAGCATCTCGTCCTTGGGATACTGCCCCAGGATGCCCATGCGGGTCGAGTTGGGGTTCCCGTAGTAGCAGACGATGCGCTGGGCGGGGAGGATGGACCCCGGCAACAGCGGCGGACTCTCGACCGGCCAGCCCATGCGGGCGGCGAAGTCCGGGTCCTCGCCGGCGCGGTAGCGCTGTCCGGAGGACGACGCCGGAGCGGGGTCGGAGGCCGGCGGGTCGTCGCTGGCCGCGGCGGTGTCGACGGTTGTCGCCGTGTCGACGAGGGCGAGCGAGTCGATCGGGGGATCGTCGGGGACCGAGTCCGGTGACGCGAGGGCCAGCGGGTCCGGGACGGCTTGGGCGCCGAGCTGATGGACCTCCTCCTCGGCGCAGCCCGTCAGCGTCGCGACGGCGGCGGCGATGCACAGCATGGCGACCCATCCGTTCCGCGTGGTGCGCGGGAAGCGACTGTTGCTCACCGAATCCTTCCGGGCAGATGTTTGGCTCGGGGACATGCCGGGAGACCGGCCTGGACCCACCGAAGGGGCAGGAATCATACCTCCGAAGTCGTGGAATCGCAACCGGGTGGAGGGGTCCGGCGGGGCCGTGTCGCGAGGCGGGCGTGGACGGGCCGTCCGGGCGGCGTCGTCGGGGGGCGGGTCCGCGCTTCGCATTCGACACCCGTGCGGGCGGCGGCTAAATTCGTTCGGTTACGAACCAACCGGATTCCATCGTCGGAGGTACCAGATGGCGACCCTGAGGGAGATGCATTGCGAGGCGTGCCGTCGGGACGCCCCGACGGTGAGCCAGGCGGAGATGGAGCAGCTGCTGCCGCAGATCCCCGAGTGGCGGGTCGAGGAGGTGGACGGGATCCAGCGGCTCGTCCGGGTGTTCACCTTCCCGGACTTCGCGAGCGCGCTGGCGTTCACCAACCGGGTCGGCGGGCTGGCGGAGCAGGAGCAGCATCACCCCGCGCTGCTGACGGAGTGGGGGAAGGTGACGGTGAGCTGGTGGACCCACAAGATCCGCGGGCTGCACCGGAACGACTTCATCATGGCCGCCCGGACGGACGAGGTGGCGGCGGCGTAGGGGAAGTGCAGATCCCTCGCTGTGCTCGGGATGACAAGGTGGGGGTGGCGCGGATGACGAGCTTGGAGTAGCGCGGACGACATGGTGGGAGTAGCGCGGACGACGAGGTAGGGTGGTGAGGTTAGGTGGGCGAGTCGGCGAGGTGGGGCGGATCGACGAGGTTGCTGAGGCGGGATGACGGGTAGGTGAAGCGGGACGAGGTTGGCCAGCGCGTCGGCAGGTGCTCCAACGACAACGGTGGCGGGATGATGAGGTTGGTAAAGCACGCTGTCAGATGCTCGAACGACAGCGGGGCCGGCGTCAGGATAACCGCTCGCGCCCGTGAAGCCGCGCTGTCATCCCGAAGCTTGCTTGTCGTCGCGAAAGCGCAGCGAGGGACCTGCACTCCGTCGATACGCAGAGGCGTCCCCAGTCACCGTCGGCACTAGAAGACGTTTCGATTGATCTATCGAGTACGAACACGGATACAGCTCGCGGGACGGATACCCGCGCGCATTCGCTCCGGGAGCCACCCCTTCGCGGCTCCGCGGCTTCGCGTGAGGATAGAACGCCTCGTCCTCGCGTCGTTGCTGGCGGTTGCGGTTCCCGTGCCCCTGGTCGCCCAGGCCGTCGCGACCGAGTACGAAGGGGCGGCCGCCGTCGGGCTGGCGCTTCGGCGGCTGGGGACCGTCAAGCGCGTGCTGATGATCGCCGCGCACCCGGACGACGAGGCGACGCAGGTGTTGAGCGCGCTGGCGCTCGGGCAGGGTGCCGACGTCGCCTACCTGTCGCTGACGCGGGGTGAGGGTGGGCAGAACGGCATCGGTGGCGAGCTGCGGGAGGGGCTCGGGCTGCTCCGCAGCGAGGAGTTGCTCGCCGCCCGACGTCTGGACGGCGCTCGGCAATACTTCACCCGGGCCATCGACTTCGGCTTCTCGAAGAGCGCCGACGAGGCGCTGACGGTGTGGCCGCGGGAGGAGCTGCTGCGCGACGTCGTCGCGGTCATCCGCCACTTCCGGCCGGACGTCATCGTGTCGGTGTTTACCGGCACCCCGCGGGACGGGCACGGCCAGCACCAGGCGGCCGGGATCATGGCGCGGGAGGGGTTCGCCGCCGCCGGTGATCCGTCGCGGTTCCCCGAGCTGCGCGCGGAAGGGCTCGAGCCGCACACCCCCGTCCACCTCTTCCAGCTCCTGCGCGGGCCCGACGAGGAGCCGGCGGCGGTGATCGAGACGGGCGAGCTCGACCCCCTGCTCGGCCGGTCGCACTACCAGGTGGCGATGGCCAGCCGCAGCCGTCACCGGTCGCAGGACATGGGGCAGGTGCAGGCGCCGGGGCGTCGGGCGACGACGCTGACACTGATCGATACGCGGGCGGCCACGCCGCCGGTGGGGAGCATATTCGCGGGGATCGACACAACTCTGGCCGCGCGAATCGCGGGGTTGCTCGGCACGAGCGTGGCCGGGGCGACGTCGGGAGCGGCGGCGCGCGGCTCCTCATCCGTCGGCGGTACCGCGGGCAGGGGCGGCTCGTCGGGCGGAAGCGGATCCTCGAGTGATCGATCGACCGACGCTACCGAGACTCTGCTCGATCTGCTGGCCGACTACGAGGTGGCGGTTGCGGCGGCCCGGGACGCCTTCAATCCGTTGCGTCCGGAGCCGTCGGTGGACGAGCTGGTGAGGGCCGCCGGGGCCCTGGACGGGGCGATAGCGTTGCTGCCCTCCGACAACGGCGGCGCGCGCGAGGCGAGCTTCCTTCTGGCGGCTGAACGGAGCCGGCTCTCCATGGCACTGCGACAGGCGGCGCGAGTGGAGGTCGATGCCATCGCAGACGACGAGGCCGTCGTGCCCGGGCAGACGTTCGAGCTACAGCTGCAGCTGTGGAACGGCGGGACACGGCCGGTGTCGCTGACCGCGCTCCAGCCGGTCCTGCCCGACGGCTGGCGCGCGGCCGCCCGGGAGACGCTCCCTCCGACGGTCGGCGCGGGCGAGCTGGTCGTCGGCCATTTTGATGTCACCGTCCCGCCCGACGCGGAGCCGACCCAGCCCTACTTCCTCCGCCTCCCCCGTGACGGGTCGATGTACGCGTGGCCCGAGGACTTCGGGTCGGTGGGCGTGCCGTTCGAGCCGTCGCCGGTGCGGGCGGCAGCCGCGATCGCCATCGGGGGTGCTGCCGTGGTTGATACCGTCGAGGGCAGCTTCCTCGGGGTCGACAGTCGGAGCGGTGAGTTCCGCCGACCGGTGCGGGTGGTACCCGGCGTCGCGGTGACGGTCGAGCCGGAGCTGGCGGTGTTCGTGCTGGCCCGGTCGGGTGAGCCGCGTGGCGCCACCGTCACGCTGCGGTCGGAGGTGCCGGGCGGGGTGCGTGGTGAGTTGCGGATCAGCGTGCCGCCCGAGTGGGATGCGCGGCCGGCGACAGTGCCAATGGAGTTCGGCACCGCGGGCGAGGAGCGGACGGTCGAGGTCGCCATCAGGTCGCCGTCGAACTTCGGCGCCGGCCGATACGAGGTCGAGGCGGTGTTCGTCGGCGCCGATGGCGCCGAGTACGACCAGGGTTACGCGCTCGTCGACTATCCGCACATAAACCCGAGGCCGCTGTACCGTTCGTCGACCATCGGCATCCAGGCGATCGACGTGCAGGTGCCGGAGAGGTTGCGCGTCGGATACGTCGCGGCGGCGGGGGACAACGTGCCCGCGGCGCTCGCGCAGCTCGGCGTCGCCGTCGAGATGCTGGGGGCGGCTCAGCTCGCCGCGGCACCGCTCGACGGCTTCGACGTGATCGTCGTCGGCAGTCGGGCGTACGAGGGGCGGCCGGACCTCGTCACGCATAACCAGCGGCTGCTGGACTACGTCCGGCGGGGTGGGACGATGATCGTGCAGTACAACCAGTACGAGTACACCGAGCCGAGCATCGCGCCCTATCCGGTGACGATGGCCCGGCCGCACGACCGCGTGACCGACGAGGCCGCCGAGGTTCGGGTCCTCCAGCCGGAGCATCCCGTCTTCACCACTCCGAACCGCATTACCGCCGAGGACTTTGACGGCTGGGTGCAGGAGCGGGGGCTGTATTTCCTCACCCCATGGGACGACGCGTTCACACCGCTGCTCGAGATGGCCGACCCGGGGGAGGAGCCGAAACGCGGAGCGTTGCTGGTCGCGCAGTACGGCGAGGGGACGTACGTGTATACCGGGCTGGCGCTGTTCCGGCAGCTCGCGGCGGGGGTGCCGGGCGCGTACCGGCTGTTCGCGAACCTGCTCGCGCTGGGGGTGGAGTGAGAACAGGCTACCAGGGCTTGGTGGGCTCCAGTAGAATCGCGCGCCCGCCGGAGCCGAGTGCGCGCGCAGGGGATGAGGCGCCGGCTCGATCAGGGGCGGGTATCACACGGTCGCCAGACGCGGTCGATATCGTCACGAGGCCCCGTGAAGCCCCCCCAGACCTTCCCGGTCAATCCGGGGCAGGAGTGTGTGTGGCATCGCGGAGCTCTCTCGGGTATCGCGAACCCCAGAGTCTTCCCCGACCGTATCTCGAGCCGCAGACACTTCCCCGTCATCCCGACGCAGGCCGGGATCCGTCGGCCGAGGATGCACGGAAGGGCTTGTTGGACGGCTCGATACTGCCTGGAGCCGCGGTGTTGCCGAGGTCGGATGTGTTCTCGCCTCAGGCTTCAGCGCGTGGTCAGGCTAATGGGTCCCGTCCTTCGCCGGGACGACGGGGAGGGGGTGGGCGCGTTCGACGGGTGCCCGTGCATCGCGCCCGTCCCGACCTGATGGGTCCCGGCCTTCGCCGGGACGACGGGGAAAGGTGGGCAGCTTCGGCCAGGGAATCGCCGCTTCGCCGGGATGGTGGGGCAGGGTGGGGACTGGCGCGCCGGGACTCGTGGCCACGCCCGGACTTCGGGAGGGTGTGGGCCTCACTCGCCCGCCTTGGTCGGTTCGCCGCCGCCATACTGCTGGTCGCCGCCACCGGCTGCATCGCGGGCGACGGGCGGACCGTACTCGTCGTATACTCGCCGCACGGGTCGGAACTCCTCCGCGACTTCGAGCGTCGGTTCGAGGCCGAGCGTCCCGACGTGGATGTGCAGTGGCTGGACATGGGGTCGCAGGAGGCGCTCGACCGTATCCGGTCGGAGCGGGCGAACCCCCAGGCGGATGTCTGGTACGGCGGGCCGAGCCAGCTCTTTCTGTCGGCGGCGGAGGAAGGGTTGCTGGAGGCGTACTCGCCGCCCTTGGCGGATGCCGTCGGGGACTACCGGGACGAGCAGGGACGCTATCATGCCGTCTATCTGACGCCGCTGATCATCGCGTACAACAGCGAGGCCGTCGACTCCGCGTCCGCGCCGCAGGACTGGGACGACGTGCTCGACCCGCGGTGGGACGACCAGGTGCTCATCCGCGACCCCGTCGCCAGCGGGACGATGCGGACCATCTTCGGGATGATCCTGCAGCGGTCGATCCGGGAGACGGGCAGCACCGACGCGGGGTTCGAGTGGCTGCGGCGGCTGGACGAGCGGACGCGGGAATACGTCCTCAACCCGACGCTGCTGTATCAGAAGCTGGCGCGGCAGGAGGGGCTGATCACCCTGTGGGACATGCCGGACATCGAGATGCTACGGTCGAACACGGGGTATCCTATCGACTACCTGTACGCCCGCAGCGGGACGCCGCTGGTGGAGGACGCGATCGCCGTGGTGAGCGGGGCGCCGAATCCCGAGCTGGCGCGGGCGTTCGTCGACTTCATCGGCAGTGAGGCCGAGGTGCTGGCGGCGGCCCGCAACCATTTCCGGATGCCGGCGCGCGGCGACCTTCCGGGGGACTCGCTGCCGCCGGCGCTCCAGCACGCGCGCGAGGTCATCGTCCCCGAGCCGATCGACTGGCGGATGCTGCACGAGCAGGGGCCGGAGTGGATGCGGTACTGGGACGAGAACGTGCGAGGCGGCCGCTGATGCTGCGCCTGGAGGCGCTCACGAAGCGCTTCGGGCAGACGGTCGCGGTCGACGATCTCTCCCTCGAGGTCCGCCAGGGCGAGTTCCTGAGCCTGCTCGGGCCCAGCGGCTGCGGCAAGACGACGACGCTGCGCATGATCGCCGGCTTCGAGACGCCCACCGATGGGCGGATCCTGCTCGGCGACCGCGACGTCACACGCCTCCCCCCGCAGCGCCGGGCGATGGGGATGGTGTTCCAGAACTACGCGCTTTTCCCACACCTGGACGTCTTCGAGAACGTCGCGTTCGGGCTGAAGGCGCAGGGGCTGACGGATGATCTGCGTGGGCGGGTCGCGCGGGCGCTGGAGCGCGTCGACCTGGCCGGGTACGAGAAGCGTTCCGTGCAGGCCCTCTCCGGC
>CAZJEH010000175.1:0-7423 GCA_964544905.1 uncultured Gemmatimonas sp. | reverse complement strand
TCCATGAAGTGGTTCGTCGTCCTCGGGTTCGTGCTCTTCTTCGGCTTCCTCGCGTACCGGACGATGGCTCCGGTGCAGGCGCAATGTGAGGTCTGCCTGGAGTTCGACGGGCAGATCGTCTGCCGACGGGGGGCGGGGGCTACGGAAGAGGAGGCGCGTCGGGCCGCGCAGGAGAGCGCGTGCGGCGGGAACGTCAGCGGGATGTCCGAATCGATCGCTTGCCGCAACGCGACGCCGGTGAGCGTCGACTGCGGCGCCACCTGACGAGCGAGGCGGCGGGCCCGGCTGGGACCTGCCGGATAGTCGATCGATGGAAGGGCATTGCCGGGCCTGACCGCACCCTTGCGGCGGTCCGGAGCGGTGCGCCTCGACGCTAGGATGCCGAACTACCCCAGGTCCATCGAGTCTATCGGGCTCGTCGGAGTCGCCCAAATCCCCCGAGTCCCCGGTCGCGGAGTTGGCGCTCCGGCCAGCGAGCAGGGAGCGGTCAGCTAAACGCTCGGCTCCTGTGAGTCTGCCGTCGATCGTTCCCTCGCCCCAGGTCGCGATGCCTCGAAGCAGGTGAGCGCGACGCCCGGTGGCGCTGGACGCAGCAAGGACGACCGCGTCGCCGGACTGCCCCCAAGCGCCTGAACGCGCTATATTTGAGCGTTCGGGGAGCCGGTGATTGGCAGATGCAACAGTAATGGCCAGCCTCGAGAATTCCGGAGTCGGACATAGTCGGCGGGAGTCGGCGGGGACGTTGAGCATGAGCGTCGTCGGGCTCGACTGCGCGAGTTGCGCCGCGACCGTCGATCGTGCGTTGCGCTCGGTGGCCGGTGTGGAGGAGGTCGAGACCGACGTCGTCGGCGAGCGGGTGACGGTTGCGTACCGGCCGGGGCTGGTCGAAGAGGAAGAACTGCGGGCGGCCGTGCGGCGAGCGGGTTACCGGGTCCGAGAGGAGGGGTCCGCCCCGGTGACCAGTTATCTCGTCGATGGGTTGTGCTGCGCGACCGAGGCGCGGCAGATCGAGCGCAAACTCGCCGGCCGTGCGGATGTGCGGCGGATTGACTTCGACTTTGTGCAGAAGCGGATGACGGTGGAGGGAGGGATTCCACCGGCGCACGTGGAGCGGTCGGTCGCCGAACTGGGGATGCGAGCTAGCCGCGAATCCGGCGGCGAGGGCAGGGGAGAGCGGCTCGACCGGCAGTGGCGCGCGGCGTACACGCTCGTCTCGGGAATCTGCTGGGCAGGCGCGCTGATCGCGTTCCACGTGCTTGGGGCGCACGCGATCGGGGTCGCGGCGTCGCTCGCGGCGATCGTGGCCGGTGGGCGCTACATCGTCCCGCGGGGGCTGCGTGCGGCGAAGAGCCTCGCCCTCGACATGAACTTCCTGATGACGATCGCCGCGGTGGGGGCGGTGATCATCGGGGAGTATCTCGAGGGTGCGTCGGCGATGTTCCTGTTCTCGCTGGCGCAATGGCTCGAGTCTCGGTCGATGGATCGCGCGCGGAACGCGATACGGTCGTTGATGAAGCTGTCGCCAGCGGTGGCGACCGTGGTGCGCGACGGTCGGGAGGTTCGGGTCGCCGCGGACGAGGTGGCCATCGGCGAGACGGTGATCGTGCGGCCGGGGGAGCGCATCCCTGTCGATGGCGAGGTTGCGGGCGGCAGGTCGAGTGTCGACCAGGCGCCGATCACCGGCGAGTCGATTCCGGCGGAGAAGGAAGCGGGGGCCGAGGTCTACGCCGGGACGATCAACGGTGAGGGTGTGCTGGAGGTCCGCTCGACGCGGGCGGCGGGCGACACGACGCTGGCGCGCATCATCCACTCGGTGGAGGAGGCACAGGCGTCACGCGCGCCGAGCCAGGCGTTCGTCGATCGATTCGCGCGGATCTACACGCCCGCGGTGGTCGCGACGGCTGCAGCGACCGCCATTCTGCCGCCGCTGGTCGGGATGGGAGAGTGGTCGGCGTGGTTCTACCGTGCGCTGGTACTGCTCGTGGTCGCATGTCCGTGCGCGCTGGTCATCTCGACGCCGGTGACGATCGTCTCCGCGCTGGCGGGGGCCGCGCGGCGAGGGATCCTGATCAAGGGCGGACTGCCCCTTGAGAATGCCGGGCGGGTGAAGGCGATCGCGCTCGACAAGACGGGGACGTTGACGGAAGGTGAGCCGTCAGTTGTCGACGTGATCGCGCTTGGCCCCGACAGGGGGACTCTACTCGAGTGGGTCACGGCGGCGGAGACGCGCAGCGAACACCCGCTGGCTCGAGCGATCACGCGGTACGCGGCGCACAACGGGATCAACCCGGCGCCCGCGACGGAGGTGACGGCGCTACCGGGTCGGGGCGTGTCCGCCAGGGTTGGCGACCGCACCGTCCATGTCGGAACGGAGCGGCTCTTCCGCGACCTGGGGGTGGACGAGCGTGCGATCCCCGAGAGCGTTCGCGACCTCGTGGAGAGGGGTCGGACGGCTGTGCTGGTGGGTACGAGTCCGGCCGACGAAACCGTCCCATCGATCGTGGGGGTGATCGCCCTCACCGACCGGGTTCGGCCGTCGGCCCCGGAAACGCTGCGGCAGCTCCGTCGGGCGGGCGTCGAGCGCATCGTGATGCTGACCGGAGACAACTCGGGCACCGCGCGGGCGGTCGCCGCGACCCTCGACGGGATCGACGAGCATCGGGCGGAGCTGCTCCCCCAGGACAAGGTGCACGCCATCCGCGAGCTGCGAGAGCGCTACGGGAGTGTGGCCTTCGTCGGTGACGGGATCAACGACGCGCCGGCCCTCGCCGCCGCCGACGTCGGTATCGCCATGGGGTCCGCCGGGACCGACGCCGCCCTCGAAACGGCCGACATCGCGCTCATGAGCGACGCGCTGGACCGGCTGCCGAGGACGCTGGCCGTCGCGCGCAAAGCAGAGCGAATCATCCGCGCGAACATCGCGCTGTCGCTGATCACGAAAGGCGCGTTCGTCGTCCTCGCGATGTTCGGATGGGCGACGCTGTGGATGGCCGTTATCGCCGACATGGGGACGAGCCTGGCGGTGATCATGAACGGGATGCGGGCCCTGCGCTGAAGGAGCGTGTGGGCTGAGCGCCTCCGCACCGTTCCACCGGCGACCTCCGGCTTTGCGGATGTGACCTCCAACGGACCCGCTCGCTCGTCTTGGCGCAGCTTTTCTGATTCAGACAGTGCTCGCCCTGCCCCGACCGTACTCGGCTGACCAGCCCCAAGCCAACCTTGCCACCCGGCGATAGCGCGCCCCAGGACTGCCTCGGTTCTGTCCTGTCACCGAGAGCAGGTCCTCGTCAACCTCGCCCCTTGTCACCTGATTTCCTACCCTTCTTCGTTTCCCTATCACGCCGATTCTTCCCCTATCGCACCCTGTTTTTCTTCACGTGTCACCCCCGAACGCAGCCTAGGGGTCTGCACTTCCTTCTGCTTCGGCCTCCGCGTCCACGCTCGCCACTCCGCGTCAAGAACGGGCCTGGCGCGACTAACGCAGCGAGCTTGGTGTGCGGGCGCCGCCAGTCGACAACGCTCCCCCTCGAACCGGCTCGCGAGTCGGATTCAGAGCCCGGGGATCTTGCAGAGGTGACGAAGGAAGGAAGAATCGGGACGACAAGGGAGAGAAAGGTCGCGTGGCGAAAGAAGGAAAGGTCGTGGACATCCCCGATCACCGCCCGGTGCGACGCGACTTTTGATACCCCCGCGCCTGCTCGATCACTCATGCGCCGTGTCCGAGCCAGGTCGCTGCGGTCTTGCCGTCGGGAATCCGGAATGCGGTCAGGGTTCACCCAGTTCATCCTCCGCCTGCCACTGGTCGACGAGCTTGCCCCAGTCCGTGACCGGCTCAGCCCCCAGCAGCTGCAGGTCGCGGTTGGCGGGGTGGTCCACGCAGTAGACGGGCTTACCCCACTCGATCGCTTCCGCGGCGATGCGCAGCGTCCGGCTTCCCCCGCGCGCATGGACGATCAGGATGCGGTCGGCAAGGGCGGCCACCATGCGGTTGCGATACGTCGCCGAGCGGACTGTGGCGCGGCGCCACCGATTGGCTCCCGACGAGATCACCAGTACCTGTCCGCGGCCGAAGGCCGGCTGCCAGTGGCGGGGAATCCGCATGCCATCGATCCGCCGCCCGGAGCCGATGACGATCGGCTGCGACCCCCTGGCGAACATCCGCAACATCTCCCGCTCGAGCGGCGTCTGGAATCCGCCCACGACGGGGACCCGTCGCTCTCGTAGCACCCGCGCGAGGTCGAGCGTGCGCAGGACGATCCCCGGTGGCGTGCGGATCGAGCCGAATATCGCGAGCAGGGGAAGGTCGAGCAGCTTCCGATCCCCGAGAGTGATCAAGCGATCGGGCGCCGCGGCCTGGAGGAAGCGGTCCAACTTAACCGGGTAGTCGGGGTCGCCTCGCTCGATGATCTCCACGGGCAACGCTCGTACACCCGTCCTTCTCGCGAAGATAGATCGTGGCGTTCGTTTCATGCGCCAGGGTTCCTATCAGCGCCCGGGCCAGTTCGATTCCATCACGAGGCGATCCGTCCGACCTGTCGCCCAATATCCTCGCCATCGCGACACGCGACCGACGCTCCATCTCGAACGCCAGCTTCCGCATTTCACTTACCACACGGTTCTCCTCCGGAGCATCGACAGCGGCCAGCCAGCCCTGCACGACAATGCGCAGCTCCTCGGTCGCCGCGGAGAGGTCATCCGACCCAACCGGAGGACTGACATCCCCGCCACATGCCGTCTCCGATCCGGACGGACCTCGATCGATCCGCCCCGAACACACTGCCGGGTCGAGTCCACGGACGTTGATCAAGACGGATGCGGAAACGTTTCGGGATTTGTCACCCGACGCGTACTCCCGCAACCTCGCCCGGCAGCGCCGCGCACTCCCTCGGTCGACGTCGAAGCCGAACAGATGGCGTCGCACTATCGTCCGCCGCACGAACCCTTCCATCGACAGGGCACTGCTCGCGTCCTCGAACTCCGCCAGCAGGTTGTCGATCGCTTCAGGCGGTTTCCGACCGGGCCAGTCGTCACCCTGGGCGATCACACGATCCAGGATCGCCAGGTACACGGCCTCGAGGACTCCGGCTGCCGAGATAAGCCAGGTGCCGGTCCCGCATTGCAGATCGACGACACGCAGCCCCCGCACTCGCTTCCAGACAGGGCCCAGCTCCCTTGCGGAATCGCGACCGCGGATCCACCCCACGGCCGCGCGGAGAGACAGCTCTCCTGATCCCGCCGATCCCGCTTCGGGTAGCAGCACCCGCAACAGCCTCGTGTGGTCACGCGCCGTGCCACCGACCGACGTCGCCTTCGGTGGCGACCTCTGCGCCGTACGCTCCAGCGCTCGTGGGAGGCACGCCTCCTTGCCCGGCAGTCTGTACTCCCGGTACCGGACTGCGCCGGCCCTCCAGGGTTCGGCCCACGACCAGATGTAGCGGCTCCGGGCAGCGTCGGTGAAGATGATCACGACTGGCTCCGCGGGGTCCGTCGGGTTGGCCATCGCCCGGGAGGCCACCCGGCTTGGGCGGTTCCGCAGTGGTTCCGGATGGCCGAAGTCGCCACCACCGCCGACCCTGGCGCCCGTTCCTCGCCGCCCCGCCCTCAGCAACGCCGGCCGTAGCCGTTGGCGGTCGACATACGTCGGGAACGGCACCCCGACCGGCACCTCGGCGAGGACGATCCTTCGACCGTCGTCGCTCGACGCGAGCCGCAGCCGCCAGCCCCTCCATGCGATGGTCGTCACCTCGCGGATCGCTGGCAATCCGCAACCCGTCCACACCCGCAGCACCTCATCGTCCACAGACGTCCTCGCCCGTAGCCGCACCCCGTCCGTGCCTGCCTCCGTGCCCGCCAGCCTTTCCGGTAACCGCGGGTCCAATACAGAACGCCGACCACGCCTCATCAAGAGGCGGAATCGGCGCTCCAGACACACGCGGGGTGTCGTTCGCTGGCTAGCGGTTGATCAGGCGCAACAGCCCTTCCTGGGCGACCGACGCGACGAGCTTCCCGTCGCGGCTGAAGATGCTGCCGCGGGTGAACCCGCGCGCTCCGCCGGCCGTGGGACTCTCGATGACGTACAGCAGCCACTCGTCCGCGCGGAACGGGCGATGGAACCACAGGCAGTGATCGAGCGAGGCCGCCTGGACCGTTGGCATCTGCAACGACAGCCCGTGGGGAAGCAGCGCGCTCGCCAGCAGCCCGTAATCCGACGCGTACGCCAGCACCGCCTGGTGCAGGTTGGGCGCGTCGCCGATCCGCCCGCGGGTCCGCAGCCAGACGAGCTTGTACGCGTCGCGTCGCTCGGGGGAAAAGGGGTCGACCGGATCCACGGGGCGGTAGTCCAGCGGGCGGTCCTGCGTCAGGATCCCGCGAACCGGTTCCGGAATGCGATCGGCCATCTCCCGCAGGAGATCGAGCTCGTCAGCGAGGCTCTCGGGAGGCGGTGCGCTCGGCATCTCGGGCTGGTGCTCGATGCCGGTTTCGGTGACGTGGAACGAGACGGCCATGTTGAAGATGGCACGTCCGTGCTGGATCGCCGTCACCCTTCGGGTAGTGAAGCTCTTCCCGTCACGCAGGCGATCGACGAAATAGACGATCGGGGCGTGGATGTCACCCGGCAGGATGAAGTAACCGTGAAGCGAGTGCGCCTCCCGTTCCTCTTCGACCGTGCGCCGGGCGGCGACCAGCGCCTGGGCCATGACCTGCCCGCCGAAAACGCGCCCGGAGCCGATGTCGATGCTCCGGCCGCGATAGATGTTGACCTCGAGCGGTTCAAGGTCGAGAAGCTCGACCAGCTCGTCGACGGAGTGGCTCACGTGAACACGTCTGCGATGAGGGTAACGGGACTGCGCGGCCGACGATATTCCAGGACCGACGACGGCAGGAAAATGCCGTGCCGGCCAAGATGCAGGTATCTACTTTGCAAAGCAAACGGGGCCGGGACGGGAGGGCCGCTGTCGGCGAGAGCGGCGAGCACAACTCACAAGGGGGAGGGTGGACGATGGCGGACATCAACGTCGAGCGAAAGTCTCCCAGTGTCTGGCCATGGGTCCTGGGGCTCATCGTGCTCGCGCTCGTCATCTGGGCCGTATCGGAGATGTTCCGCGGTGGCGGGGTGGATACCGGGACGGTGGGTGATACGACGGCGGTGGAGGCTCCGGCCGGCGGGATGGGAGCGGCGGATACGGTGCCCTGACGCGCCTCCGGGTGGCGGATTGCCCGGCGCTGCCCGGGGCTCCGCTCAGGAGGACAGGGCGGGATTGGCCGGACAGTACCCGGGGCTTCCGCGCGGGAAGATAAGGTGGAGGCGCTGCCCGGCGGGCTCCACTCAGATTACGACCATACCTTGCGCCCCCTCCCCGTGCCCGCTCCGCCCAACGTCGGCCTTGACAGATCGAGGCATGTCGGTTTACGATCATTTCGT
>CAZJEH010000174.1:0-7449 GCA_964544905.1 uncultured Gemmatimonas sp. | reverse complement strand
CATCTCCGGGTCGACCGGGCTCTCCTTGCCGGCCAGCTCCGACAGATTGGGCTTCTCGTAGAAGGCTGTGATCCGGCACCGGTCGTCGGTCTGGAGAATGCCGAAGCCCGGCGCATCGTCCGCCGTGACCGGGGTGACTGCGATGGTGATCTCCGCCCCGAACTCCTCGTGGTGCTCCCACATCCGCCGGTAATCCATCGAGTAGAGCTGGTCCCCCGAGAGGATGACCACCTCCTGGTGCGGGTAGTTCTTCAGGTGGGGGATGGACTGCCTGACGGCGTCGGCGGTGCCCTGGTACCACGTTTCGGACGTCGCCGTCTGCTGCGCGGCGAGAACGGTGACGAACCCTCCCCGGAAACGGTCGAAGACGTAGGACCGCGCGATGTGGCTGTTGAGACTGGCCGAGTTGTACTGGGTCAGGACGAAGATGCGGTTGACCCCGGAGTTGATGCAGTTCGAGATCGGCACGTCCACGAGCCGGTATTTACCAGCGAGAGGGACCGCGGGTTTGGCTCGATCGTTCGTTAGGGGGAAGAGTCGGGTCCCCGCGCCGCCACCCATGATGACGGCAAGCATATGGTCCATCGCGCGAGCTCTTCAGACGTGGAATACGAACCGCGGGGTGCTGCGGGACAGGGCAAAACATACGCCAGCGAACGCGCGAAGGCACGTCCCGTCGGCGGCACCATGAAGGCGAGCAACGTTGCCTCCGCCCCTCCCGGAGATTAGGCTCGTGACAGGGAAACAGTCGCGCAAGTCGCCACCGAACAATCCGTCATGGAGGACCGCGATGACGACGTCTCGCATCACCCGGCGTTCCGAGATACCGATCCTGCTGCTGTTGTCATCCCTGGCCGCGGCCGGCTGCACGACTTCCGGGGCGGCATCCGGCAGCATCCCCATCGACGAGGACGATATCGCCGGCGTCGTGCGGGGCCCTGATGGACCCGAGGCCGGGGTATGGGTGATCGCGGAGACCACCGACCTTCCGACCCGCTTCGCGCGAATCGTGGTCACGGATGACGAGGGGCGCTACCTCCTGCCCGACCTTCCATCCGCTCAGTACTCGATCTGGGTTCGCGGTTACGGCCTCGTCGATGGTCCGAAGGTCAGCAGCCGACCCGGGACGACTCTCGACCTCGAGGCCGTGCCCGCGCCGGACGCCGCGGCCGCCGCACACTACTATCCCGCGGGCTACTGGTTCTCACTGCTGCGGGTCCCCGAACCGAACGAATTCCCCGGTACGGGTGAGGAAGGAAACGGGATATCCCCGAACATCGACAACCAGGCGGATTGGCTCCGGGGCGTCAAGTCCGGCGGGTGTCTGGCCTGCCACGCACTCGGTACGCCGGCGACGCGGGACATCCCCCAGGAGTTCGGTGGGACTACGCTCGAGGTCTGGGCACGGAGGATCCAATCCGGTCAGGCCGGCGGATCGATGGTGGGCACTATCAACGGACTCGGCAGGCGCGCGCTCGAGGAGTTCGCGGACTGGTCGGACCGGATCGCGGCTGGCGAGCTGCCGCCGACTCCCCCGCGCCCGCAGGGAATCGAGCGCAACCTCGTCCTCACCATCTGGGACTGGGCCGATCCAAAGGCGTACCTCCACGACCTCGTCTCGACCGATCGACGTAACCCGACGATCAACGCGTATGGCGCGCTGTACGGGGCCACCGAGGCGAGCGTCGATTACATTCCCGTACTCGATCCGACGACCCACACCGCCTCGCAGGTGCCGCTCACGTTCGCCGATCCGGCGCCGCCAGTCGCGTCTGGCCGGCCGATGGCGCCTTCACGTTTCTGGGGCGACGAGCCGATCTGGACGAGCCGAGCCAACGTCCACAACCCGATGCTCGACGAGCGGGGCCGGGTCTGGCTGACGGCCGCCGTGAGCGCACCGGAGAACCCGGACTTCTGCCGGGAGGGGTCGAACCACCCGTCCGCGCGCGTCTTCCCGGTCAACCGGGCGGGGCGTCACCTGGCGTACTACGATCCGGCCAGCGGCGAGATAACGCACGTACGCACGTGTTTCAGCACGCACCACCTGATGTTCGCCGAGGACGAGAACAACACGCTGTGGACCAGTGGGGGAGGGGCCGTGGTCGGCTGGCTCAACACCCGGATGTTCGATGAAACGGGTGACGCGGCGGCATCGCAGGGTTGGACCCCCCTCATCATCGACACGAACGGAAACGGGCAGAGGGACGAGTGGGTTGAGCCCAACGAACCCGTCGACCCGGCCAAGGACAAGCGCTATGGGGGAGGGTTTTACGCTGTTTCACCGGCACCGGACGGTTCCGTCTGGGGGTCGGTCCTCGGCTACCCTGGCGCCGTGGTCCGTCTCGCTCCAGGTCCCAACCCCTCGGAAACCGCGCTTGCCGAGGTGTTCGAGCTTCCGCTTCGGCCGGACGGCACTCCCGTGGAAGGCTTCTCGCCGCGCGGGATGGACGTGGACCGCAACGGAGTTGTCTGGGCCGCCCTCGCGAGCGGGCACATGGCAAGCTTCGATCGTCGGAAGTGCACGGGTCCGCTGAACGGTCCCAACGCCACCGGTCAGCATTGCCCGGAAGGGTGGACCTTCTACCCGGAGCCGCTTCCCCAGATGCAGAACGTGTCGACGCCAGGGAGCGCGGAGGGCAGCTACTACACCTGGGTCGACCAGTTCAACACGCTGGGGCTGGGCGAGAACGTGCCCATCAACACTGGCAACGAGTCCGAAGGACTGCTCGTGTTGAACAATGGGGAGTGGGTCGTCCTGCGAGTCCCCTACCCGATGGGATTCTACACGAAGTGGCTCGACGGCCGGATCGACGATCCGAACGCCGGGTGGAAGGGCCGCGGTCTCTGGGCAACGGTCAGCACCAGGGCCCCGTTCCATATGGAGACCGGTCCCGGGACGACCAGCAAGGTGATGCACTTCCAGCTGCGGCCGGACCCGCTCGCGCGCTAGCGGGTGGGTCAGCCGTACGCGCGAACGACCTCTTCGTTCACCTCGGACGCAAGCTGCTCGAGGTAGCGCGGGGTGCAGTAGAGGAGGATGTCTCCTCGCTCGTTCGACCGGACGCGAACTCGCCGGAACGAGACGAGCTGCTTCTTCGCGCACAGCCGTTCCAGCGCTTCCGCGGCTCGGACGATGTCGGGCGCGCCGTCCTGCCGGAACCAGCCGAGGTCGGGTGCCGTCTGCGCTGCGGAGATCGCGTCGTTGACGGACGCACCGACCAGCGAGCTGCCCAACTTCAGGAGGAGGCTCTCTCTTTCCTGGACGAAGCGCAGCACCACTTCATCGTCCTGTGCCTGACTGATGGGGTCGGGCACAGGCGTAACCGCCGCCCACTCCAGCTCCTGCCAATCGAAACCGGCTACATCGCTGGGGTCGCCTCGGCGCCAGCGCTCGGAAGCGAGCTGCTTCGCCGCCTCGCTGTCCGCCGCGTCGACGAAGTAGATCGAGCGCTGCCGACAGGTCAGCTCGACCCGATGACTCTTCGATTCCATTTTCCCCCGCTGAGTCGACGTGCATCCCGGCCGTATGGCGCCGGTCGTGACGCCGTTCAGTGCAAGGGTTGTGCGCGATCGGGAAACAATCCTTCGACAACGTAAGTCGCGCCGCATCGCGACGACGCCTTTCGGACAGCTGCCGAGGATCTGGGGCGAGGGAGGTCCTGTCAGTAGAAGGGATTGTCCTGGATCCAGGCGAGCACGCGCAGGAAGACCGGGAGGACGACCGCGAACCACAGGCTCCGGTAGCCGAGGTTTCCCCAGGCCGCCCTGGCGTCGAACCGGTCCGTGTGCAGGGCGCTGCGCAGGCGCCCGAGGTGAGGAATCAGGCGTGGCGGCGGGTCGTAGCGGGCATACTGTTCCGGAAACGTCCGCGTCAGGTAGTCTTCCTCACTGAGCATCGTCGGGTAGTACACGCCCAGCAGGAGCAGCACGAAGAGCGTCAGGCCCACCGGAACGTGACCGACGGTCAGGAAATAGGCGAGGAAGAAGGAGAGGCTGCCGAGATAGAGCGGATGCCTGACGATGCGGTAGATTCCGCTGTACGTGATCTCCTGGCTCTTCCGCAGGTTCCCCGCACCCCAGACTCGGGCGACGATCCCGACGCCGATCAGCGCCCACGGCAGGATGAAACGGTAGCTGGAGGACGGCTCGAGCAGGTCCACCGGCTCGACCCCGGACCAGAGCGTGTGAGCCGGAGCGACCAGCACGATCAGCGCGGTCAGCAGGGGTCGGCGGCGCCGTGACCAGCTGATGAAGCGCCAGAGCCGACCATTCCTGGATATCGCCGCTATGAGCCCACCTCCGCTGGGCTTGGCAAGCGACCGATGGCTCAGTCCAGCAGCCGCAGCGGCATCACGAGGCACAGGAAATCCGGCGCATCCTCGTTGCCGAGGGGTTCCATGGTGGCGGCGCGCTCCGGCGCCTTGAACGTCATCTTCACTTCGTCCGTGGGCATGTACCGGAGCAGCTCGAGCAGGTAGTTCGCGTTGAAGCCGATCTCCAGCGGCTCGCCCTCATACTCCACGGGGAGCTCCTCCGACCCTTCGCCGAGATCGGGAGTCTGCACCGAGAACTTCATCATCGGCCCGCCGATCGACATCCGGATTCGATGAGTCTGGTCCGACGCCACGATCGACATCCGCCGGATCGCCCCCGTCAGCGCGGCCTTGTCCGCCACCAGGACCTTGTCGTTGTCCTTGGGAATGACCTGCTCGTAGTTCGGGTACGGACCCTCGATGAGACGAGTGTAGATCTGCACGTTCCCACCCCGGAAGCCGAGGTGGTTGTCAGACTTCGCAATCTCGACCTCTTCCTCCGGCCGGAAAAGCTTCTGCACCAGCGCGAGCGCCTTCGGATGGACGATCAGGTCCCCTTCACCCCCACCACCCGACCGGGGGATGCTCATCTTGGCCAGGCGATGCCCGTTCGTGGCCACCATCCGCATCTCGTCGGGGCGAAGCTCCCAGAGCACACCATTGAGGATCGGCCGCGTCTCCTCCGTCGAAACCGCGAACGAGACGTGGGAAGCGAGCTCGTTCAGCTCGGCGCCGGTCGCCTTCCAGCTGCTGGTGAACGGGACCGACGGGAAGGCGGGGAACTCGTCCTTGGCCAGTCCGTTCAACCGGAAACGCGACCGACCACTGCTGATGATCAGCGCATCCCCCTGGGCGGCAAGCGACACGGGCGCCGGCGGAAGCTCCCGCGCGATCTCCTGGAGTTTCCGCGCAGGGGCGGTGATCGCACCGGTGACCTCGACATCCGCAGGCACGCGAACCGAAACCGCGGTGTCGAGATCCGTCCCGCTGAATCGGAGTCCGCCCTCCTCTGCCTCGAGCAGGATGTTCGACAGCACTGGCAGCGTCGACCGCGTCGGTATGCTTCCCGCCACCGCAGCCAACCCTTCCTGTAACCTCTCGCGCGTTATGCTGACTTTCATGTTCGTTCCGGACCGGGTGACCAGGTTTTCCAACCCGAACGAGGTCGTTGAACTCTATATATCGTTCGTACCGTACTCGTAGTAGAGGGATGGGAAATGTGGATACACCTTTCCGACCCCAGCCGAACTTCCGCTACCGACGGGTTTTAGCCGATCCCGTCACCGGTGTGGAGCGGCTGTGGAAATGGATCCCCAACGTCCACACCGATCCACATTTCCACTCCGGCCCCCAGGTATCCACAGTGACTCCACAGACAATCCACGACCGGTTTCCACACAAGCTGGCGTTCGTCCGCAGTACCGCCACTCAGCGGGTCATCAGCGAGCGGCGCACCTGATCGACCCTCAAGCGGAACTCCTCGTCGGCCCGCATATCCTCCTCCACCTTGTCGATGGAGTGGATGACCGTGGAGTGGTCCCGGCCGCCGAACATCCTCCCGATTTCGACCAGCGAGAGACCGAAGAGCTCCTTGATCAGGTACATCGCGACCTGGCGCGGAACGGTCAGGTCCTTCGTCCGTTTCTTCGATTGGAGGCCTTCCGGCGACACCCCCCACGCCTCGGCGACACGCGCCCGGACGAGATCCGGATCGATGCGGAGCTCCTCATCCCCCCGAAGTACGCCGCCCAGGGCCTCTCGCGCCAGTCCCACATTGATCTCTCGGCGCGTGAGCGACGAATACGCGAGCAGCTTGATGATGGCTCCCTCCAGCTCTCGGACCGACGACGTGCAGTGTCGGGCGATGAACTGGAGCACCTCCTCCATCCCCGATATCTCCAGCCCATCCTCCTCCGCCCGCTTGCGCAGGATCGCCACGCGGGTCTCGAAGTCCGGAAGCTGGATATCCGTCACCAGGCCCCACTCGAAGCGCGACACCAGCCGGTCCTCCACGCCGATCTCCTTGGGCGGTCGGTCGGAGGTGAGCACGATCTGCCGCTGCGCGTCGTGGAGCGCGTTGAAGGTATGGAAGAATTCTTCCTGTGTCTGCCGCTTCCCCTCGAGGAACTGGATGTCGTCGACGAGCAGAAGGTCGATCTGCCGGTACATCCGACGGAACTCGGACATCGTTCCGCCCTGGATGGCGCTGATCAGCTCGTTCGTGAACTGCTCCGAGGAGAGGTAGAGAACCCGCTTTTCCGGCATCCGGGCGAGGACCGCATTGCCGATAGCGTGCATCAAATGGGTCTTGCCCAGCCCCACCCCGCCATAGATGAAGAGGGGGTTGTATGCGCGTGCCGGTGCCTCCGCCACGGCGTGCGCCGCCGCGGCCGCGAGCTGGTTGTTGTTCCCGACGACGAAGCGATCGAAGGTGTACCGATCGTTCAGCGGCGTGTGCAGCTGCGGCATGCCCGGGCTATCCTGGCGGTTCGAGGACGCCGGCGGCTGGACACGCTGGACGCTGACCGTCGGCGGTTGCTGCGGCGGCGGGCCGCTTACTGCGGACGCCGCCGGATCCGGCGTGTACTGCACCGCCAACCGGAAGCGTATTCCGCTGAGCCGCTCACCAATCTGCGAGAGGAGATCCGCGTACTTGTCCTCCACCCATTCGACGGCGAAGGGGTTCGGAGTCGAGATGATGAGCAGGTCACTGGAGACGGAGACCGCGCGCGTCGGCGCGAGCCAGGTGCGGAACGCGTGCTCCGGGAGCGCCGTCTGTGCCTCGTCGAGGATCTGCGACCATAGTTCGGAGGCGCTCAGCTCCATCGATCCGCGAGAGGTGCTGCGAGGAAGTCGGCAAGACGGAGCCGCCAAGCTAGACAGGGGGTGTGGAAAAGTCAAGCGCGAGGAGGGCCGCCGGAGCCACGCGGGAAACGGGCGTACACCCTGGCAGGTACGGGCCGCTGGCAGGCCGAGGTTTGCCATGCCGAACGGGCTCCGAGCGAGGTCTCGAGGCCGCGATCGG
Organism: uncultured Gemmatimonas sp.; assembly: GCA_964544905.1. GTDB lineage: Bacteria > Gemmatimonadota > Gemmatimonadetes > Longimicrobiales > Longimicrobiaceae > WHSP01. The sequence goes on along the minus strand of CAZJEH010000174.1, from coordinate 111 downwards.
CCTCCCGTTCCCCTCATGTCCTCATCGCGAAACCCCGCTCGCGGCAACCCTCTTTCATGTTGTACGCGGTTGATAATGTCCCCTCGAGACGCGGATAGAAGTGTCCCCTCC
>CAZJEH010000173.1:0-7619 GCA_964544905.1 uncultured Gemmatimonas sp. | reverse complement strand
ACGGTGGACGGCACGCTGATCGAGGCCTGGGCGTCGCTGAAGAGCGTGCGCCGAAAGGACGGCTCGGACGAGCCGCCGCCGGGAGGCGGGCGCAACCCGGACCGGCATTTCCATGGCGAGCGGCGCAGCAACGAGACGCATGCCTCGACCACCGACCCAGAAGCCAAGCTCTATCGCAAGGGCAAGAGCCGGGAAGCGCGGCTGTACTACTTGGGGCACGTGCTGATGGAGAACCGCCATGGGCTGGTGGTCGACGGCACTCTGACGCCCGCCGATGGCTATGCCGAACGGGATCAGGCGCTGGCGATGGTGGCGCGACGGCCCGGGCTGCACCGTATCACGCTCGGAGCCGACAAGCTGTACGACACCCGTGATTTTGTCGCCAGGCTCCGCGAGCTCAAGGTCACGCCGCACGTGGCGCAAAACATTACGAACCGGCGCTCCGCAATCGACGGCCGCACCACCCGGCATGACGGCTACGACATCAGTCAGAAGGTGCGTAAGCGGGTCGAGGAGATCATGGGCTGGGGTAAAGAGATCGGCCAAATTCGCAAGACGAAGCTCCGCGGCAGGCAGAAAGTTGGCTTCCAGTGGCTGCTGACTTTGACCGGCTACAACCTCGTCCGGATGCGCAACATCCTCGCCGAAGCACCGACATAGCAGGATCAGTGCGTCCGGACGGTACCGAACACAGGATTCAAACGAGGAAAACGCAAATGGCGGAGACATATTCAACGCAAATGCTCGACCGGCGGGCCCTCCGTCCCGTTTTGAAAACGTACGCCGCCCAGATCAGGTCGATTTCGAACCATTTTTCAACAGCCTGCTAGTACCGTTGATATTAGCCTTCAGATTCGTTGTTCGCACAGCACCGAGGTCCTCTGCACGAGCGTAGGTGCCAGGGCGACCCTCACGCTGCTGAGCAGGGACACCAGCAGTGGCTTGGAGACGCCACTCGCCGAGATCAGCCCCTTGATGGTAATCATGGCCCGTCACCAACACGACGTTCGAGTGGAGAGCTTTTCGCGCAACTCTAGAGCAGGAGGAAGTTACGCTTGACGCGGGCAGCACTCTCGTGCTCCGGATGACGAGGTACGGTAGCGTGCTGCTGGAGGTCGAGCAGTACGGAGTGGGCGAAGACCAACCAAGCTTCATTTCGTTCGACACTCGTACGGTCAGCAATGTAGATTCGGTCACGTTCCATTCGGAACCGTATCCTTCCACCGCCACGAAGGATGCCTGGCAAGCGGGCGACCCCCTGTACGTACGCGCGGTCGTCAGCGACCCCTTCGGGGATTACGACATTTCCGGGGCTAGGCTGACGCTGAAGGATGGCGCTGGCAACCCGGTTGTCCTTGACGAGTCGATGATCCCGAGGGACGAGACGCCGAACGATTCCGCGATCAAGGTGTTCGAGTACCTCGTGCCGCCGGGGACCCCGTTCGTCATTCCCGGCGATGCCGCCGCGGGCACCTGGACGGCGGAAGTCACCGCCGAAGAAGGCACCAAAGGAACCGTTACACATACGAGAAGCAGGACGTTCCAAGTGCCACCCTCGGGCGCGCTTCGGGTGACGAAGTCTCACGACGGCGAGTTCATCGCGGGCACCGAGGCGAGCTATACGCTCCTCGTCGCCAACGAGAGCGACAATCTCGTCAACGGGCCCACGACGGTCACGGACGTTTTGCCGGCGGAACTCAAGTACGTTTCGGCTGCGGGGGATAACTGGACCTGCGATGCCGAGGCCCAGACGGTAACCTGCACCAGCTCCGAGGATGTCGCCGCCGGCGGCAGCATGAGCCCGATCACGCTGACCGTGAAGGTGGCGGGCAACCTGGGCGATTCGATAGACAACCAGGCTTTCGTTTCGAACCCGTGCATCGCCGATGGGGAGCTGATGCCGGGCAACATCGATACCGCCACCATCGGGCATCCGGACCTGTCGACCTCGACCAAGGAGGTCGTCGACCTGAACGGCGGCGACGCCGACCCCGGCGACACGCTGTGTTACACGATCAGGGTGACGGAAAGCGCTGGGTATGACGCCCACGACGTGACCGTCACGGATGTGCTGCCGTCGGGTCTTCAAGGCTTGACGGGGCTGAACGCTTCGCTCAGCACGTGCAACGGAGCCGCGGCCGTTTCCGGTAGCACGTTGACGGTGACCGGCTTGAGCCTACCCAGTAACTCGAGCTGCGAGCTGGTGTTCGACGTTATCGTGTCCGGCGATGTCGAACCCGGCCACGAGCTCCGCAACACCGCTGTCATCACCAACCCCAACGGACCCGGCGCGACCCCGTCGGCGCCCCGGTCGTGGTCTCGGAGTCGGAACATGCGGTCAGCGGCGGGAAAGCGCTGTACGTCTATGTTACCCATGACTTGACCGATGGGCAGCTGTCTCGGGAGCCGCAGGAAGATGAAGTGCAGAGTTACGTGCTCATTGGAGGGGGCAATTCGGCCCCGACCGGGTCGACCTCGAGAAAGTTCAATCTCGCGCCGCTGGAGGCACCGCTGATCATCACGCCAGACAGCACCATTCACGTTTCCCTCTGGCTGTTACCGCCAATCACGGGAGGCTCCCGTCAGGTCTACGTGCAACTGTGGCGGAATGGCGACACACAGATCGGGGGCGACAGTGCGATGAAAGAATCGAACGTGACTGTAGGGACACCGATCTTGCAGGAGTTCTCCATCACGGCGCCGGCCGGAGGGGTGGAGCTGCCCGAGGGCGAGTGGCTGCAGCTGCGAGTGATCAATGCCTCCGCGCCAAGCGGATACACCACGGTTCTTCAGCTAAACGAAGACCAGCGAAGCACGGTCACCGTGCCGACGAACACGATCATCCACGTCGAAGAGCTGACCGTCCACGCCGCCGAGGATCCGTCGGCGCCACCGAAGGACTTCTATGACCCGGGCGAGGAGATTCGGATTCGTGCGATCGTGAGCGATCCATTCGGCTACGCGGATATCACCGGCGGCAGCCTTACGATCAGAAACCCGAGCGGTACCATAGTCCAAACCATACCGGTCTCGAACAATCTTCACACCATTGAAGATGAGATATCCGGCGCAATACGCACGTACGAGGTCGAGTACACGATCTCGGAAGAGGCTCCGTACGGGACCTGGGCGGCGAGCTTCACGGCGTTCGAGGGAACGGAGGGCGAGATCAGCCACACGGCCAATGCCGTGTTCGTCGTCGGGAACCCGGAGCCCGTCCTGCCCCTGGCGGTAGAAAAGACGGCGAAAGTGATCTCCGACCCGGTCAACGGCACGGATAATCCCAAGGCGATCCCCGGCGCGATAGTCGAGTACGAGATCACCGTCACGAATCCGAACGCGGGTCGCGTCGATCCCGACTCGGTGTTCATCTACGACCCCATACCCGTGCAGGTCGCCTTGCGCGTGAGCGACATCGAAGAGCCCGGGTCCGGGCCGGTGGCCTTCACCGACGGCTCGCCGAGCAGCGGCTTGACTTACGAGTTCCCTTCGAACCTGGCGTTCTCCAGCGACAACGGGGCGAGCTGGGACCACGAGCCGTCTGCGGACAGCGACGGAACGGACCCCGCGGTGACCGACATCCGGATCAACCCGCAGGGCGCGTTCGAGGCCGACAACGCGCAGTTCACGGCCAGGTTCCGGGTGACGATCCGCTGATTGCCCGCCTCGTGCAAGCGGGCACCGCCCGTGAATCCTGTCTTTGCAGGCAGGCGCAGTGTGGCTGTCGCGAGCGGCGCTCGCTTCCACAAAGGGGGCGGGTGGGGTTCAGTCGCGAGCGGTGCTCGCTCCGGCGGGGACTCAGTCGCCGATCAGGCGCGCGATCCGGACGCCGATCATCACCCAGATGATCGCGCCGAGCACGATGGACGGAACGAGCCAGGCCGCCGGCCTAAGCTGGATGTGGCGGCCCTCGTCGTGCTCCGCTGCCGCAGAATCTTCTTCACGAGCTTTCTTGGCGAGCATGTAATGCCCTCCGTTACAGACGCACCGAAGTCACCGTAACGATACAGGTTCGGCGCCAATACCGGGGGTCAGCAAGGTGCACCCTGAATCCTTCCTCCGGCGGGCGGACAGCATTGCATGCAATCTGAACAGAACTCGTGTGCGCATCGCTTCCACGCGAACGGCACTGGTGATAATGCATACCGCGTACTACATGGATCGTCTCCAGGATACCCGGATGGCCGGTACGCCGAGAATGAAGGTAACCCTTTCCCGCCTGCCGTGGTTGGGCCCGCAGAGCGGGCTGCGTGTCTACCGCGGACGGTACGTGAGCGCTGATGAGGTGCCGGCGGTCAATGTCGACTTGGGCTGGGTACCGCGCGACAGCGCCTGGTGGGAAGCGGAGCTGCCGCCGTGCCCGGATTGCGGGAACGCGATCGCCTGCGTCGACGCGGACGATGTGCCCGGTGCGCGCAAGTGCACGGGTTGCGGAAGCGTGTTCGTCATCGAGGCACATCACGTCCAGGAACGTGTTGCTTTGTGCAAGGTCCGGCGCCCGGACGGGGAGATGCGTGTCTATCGCGTCCCGGAACCCGGGCATCCGGACGATTGGCGTGACGCCGGCGAAATCGAGAAGCGCGGCGTGCTGGTCGCCACGCTGCGGCCCGGTGGAACATGGTACGACGCCGGCGGCTGGCCCGTTGCCGTCGCGCTCCGCGAGCAGTTCGACGCACTGAGCACCTGCGAGTAAGAGCGCACACCACGCTGGCGTCGGACGCCTGCCTACCGCCGCCGGCGGGATTCGCGATCCCGCACGAGCGAATGCTCGCTCCTGCGGGCACAACGTCCTTGCGAGCGGTGCTCGCTGCGATCGTTACCGGCAACCTGGAAACGTCGTTGGCGGCATTCTGCATCCTGTTGTGCGGAGCAGAAGAAACCGTCCGGGCATACTCGTGCGAAAGCGAACTCGGGGGGAGGGCAGCTTGCGTGAACGCTCGAGTGCGTAGTGTCGAGCAATCGAGATGAGGGGCTTTCGCGGTGGCGCGCCGGGCTTCAGCCTGGTCGAGCTGGCGATCGTGCTGGTCATCGTAGGCCTGCTGATGAGCCTGCTTGCAGCATCGGCGAACGTGCAGCGCGTCGCGGAGTACAACACGCTGACGAACCGGTTCGTCCTGGGATGGCGTGAGGCGTACGAGGCTTACCACGCGATTACCGGGGTCTCGCCGGTCGAGGAGAGCGATGTGGAGCTGTGCGAGGAGGACCTACTGACGCGGTTCGCGTCCGCGGGCATCGATCCGCCGCCGGGGCGGGCACGCGGAGCCGAACATCTCCAGTTTTACCTGGCGCCGGACGGCCTGCAACGCCAGATCGAGGTTTGTTTCATGTTCGTGGATGACTGGTTCGTCGGGCTCGACGAGGATGAGCTGCCGGTTCACGAAGGGGTTCACGTGTTGCGTCTCTCGAATCTCAGCAGCGACCTGGCGCGCAAGCTGGATGCGGCGATCGACGGGTACGCGGATGCGGCCTGGGGAGATTTCCGTTCGCAGGATGCTCATGCGGACGAGGTGCCGGCCTCGTGGCCGGACCTTTACGTCGACGACGAGCTCGCCTCGGTCAACACCTACTGGAGGATGACGCACTGAAATGAAGAACGGCTATCGCCCACGGCGCCCCCGGCGCGAGGGGACGGCACCGTTCTGCAAAGCGTCCGGTTTCACGCTGGTCGAGATCACCGTCGTGCTGGTCGTCATCGGCCTGATTCTCGGGGCAATGACCATCGGCAAGGATCTGCAGCGCAACGCGGAGTACCTGAAAATCAGGCAGTTCGTCGATCACTGGGCGCAGGCCTACGACCAGTACTTCGAGCTGGTGGGCGTCGTCGTCGGCGACGATCCGGCCCGGCCCACCGGGGTCGTCAACTTCCTCGGGATCGACGACGGCGCCGTATCCGACCTGCTGCGCGGCTTCGAGCCCGGAGACCTCGCGGGCGTCGAGCAATCCGACATCCCGGAGCTCTGCGGCCTGCCGCCGGAGGATGAGCCTCCCGGCGCCGGCACGCTGCGCAACTACTTCATCGAGGCCGGCATCGGGCTGCCGCCGGGCCGACGCGAGGGCCACGAAGACAAGTACCTCTACCTCGACCGCCGCGGCACCGCGCAGCAGCTCACGGTCTGCTTCCAGTGGCGGCTGCCCGACGACTCGGGCGTGGGCAACACCATGATCCTCCACGGCCTCACGCCGGATCTCGCGAAGATGCTCGATGCCTCGATCGACGGCAGGGCGGAGAGCGCCGCAGGCCGGTTCCGCCGCCTGCCGCTCGAAGGCGGTCCGGTGCCCGCATGGCCCGACGTCGCGGCGGACGAGAGCTTGCCGCTCGAGACGGTGAGCGCCGCTTACCGGATGGCTCGATGAGCTGCGGCAGGAGCCGGCAATGACACCAACGGAAAGCATCATCCGACAGTCCGGCTACTCGCTCGTCGAGCTGTCCGTCGTGCTGGTGGTGCTCGGGATGATCGTCGGCGCGCTGTCGATCGGCTCCGGGGTGCACCGGACGTCGGAGTACCAGCGCATCAAGAAGAGTTTCGTCGACCAGTGGGTGAACGCGTACAACGACTACTACGCGCGCGCCGGGCACGTGCCAGGTGACAGCTCCGGCACGCCGACTTTCGTCGTCAACGCGGCCGCGGACGAAACGGTTCTCGGGCAGCTCCTCGCCGTCGAGAACGGCGACTATTCCTTCTTCACGGACAACGAGGAGTCACTGCCGGCGCGGCTGTGCGAAGGTAGCGCGAACGACAACTATCCCGGTGCGCGGCCCAGCGACACGACGTCCATGCGGGACATCTTCGTCGCGCTCGGCGTGCGGCTTCCGCCGGGGCGCGCCGAGGGCCAGGAAGACCGCTACGTGTATCTCGACACGAACGGCAACCCGCAGGAGATCCAGGTGTGCTTCCAGTGGAACCCTCCCGGAACTTCCTCCGGGGTCGGCAACGTGATGGTGCTGAAAGGACTCACGCCTGATCTCGCGCGCCTGCTCGACGCAACGATCGACGGGCAGGTCGATGCGGTCGCCGGTTCGTTCCGCGAGCAGCGCGAGGCGCACGCCGGGGACTCCCGGGAGTGGACCCATGACGCGTCGGGCCGGAACGAAAGCATGACGATACCGGTGACGGCGCATTACAGCATGAACCAGTGAGAGGCGCGGACACCGGGCAGCACGGAGCATGCAGGAACGATTTCGAGTGTCGGTCGAGGTGACCGGCGCCTGCGGGCGGTGAGGGCCCGCGGCACGTTCTTGAGCATAAAGGGAGGTGCAAGCAGAGGAGAGAGAGTGAAAGGCAGTACCGGAACATCGGTTTCGATTCCCCCGGGGAATCGCGACAGACACCTCAGCTTCAACAAAGAATTGAGAGGACAAAAATGAGTTCACTGAGACGAATGGGGCATGGTCACCGGCAGGGCGGCTTCACGCTCGTCGAGATGTCGATCGTGCTGGTCATCATCGGCCTCATCGTGAGCGCTGTCAGCATCGGCATGAACCTGCACCGCAGCGCCGAGTATCAGCGCATCAAGCAGAAGTTCATCGACGGCTGGGTCATCGCGTACAACGAGTACTACAACCGCACCGGCACCGTCGTCGGCGACGATCCGATCCAGCCGACGTACATGGTGGCGGG
>CAZJEH010000172.1:0-7658 GCA_964544905.1 uncultured Gemmatimonas sp. | reverse complement strand
GAACTTCCTCGAGGCCTTCTCCTTCACGCGACTGGTCGAGAGCTACCGCCCCCACTACCTCCACTCGTACTTCTTCTACGACAGGTCGTTGATGGCGCTGGTTGCGTCGTTCCTCCTCCGGATCCCTCGCGGGATCAGCTGCTATACGGACCACCTGCTCGACGACTACGAGCTGAAGGTCGTTCCACTCCACCTGGAGCTGGCTGATGTGATCGTGGCCACCTCCCACCGCATCGCGCGGGAACTGCGCGAGATCAACCCACGCGTCGCAGCCGAGCGGATCATCGTGAAGCCGAACGGGATCGCCACCCGCTGGTTTCCCGAGTTCGAGCGTGGCGAGGCACCGCACCCGCTCCGGGTGGTTTCGGTGTCGCGGATCGAGCCGAAGAAGGGGCTGATCGAACTGGTCGAGGCGATCGCTCTGCTGCGTGGACGAGGCGTACCGGTCGAGGCACACATCGTCGGGTCGGCAGACGAACAATCCTGGGAGAGCGTCGACTACAGGCGCCGGCTCGACGAGCGGATCGACGAGCTCGGCCTGCGTGGCAGCGTTCACCTCGAGGGTCGACAGGACCTCTCGGGCATCCTGCGTTTTCTGGGTTCGTCGCAGATCTTCGTAGCGCCGTACACGGAAACCGTCTCGGGGGACAAGGACGGGATCCCTACGGCGCTCCTCGAGGCGATGTCCACCGGTCTGCCGGCTGTGGCCACTGATGCGGGATCGATCCCCGAAGCGGTGGAGCATGGTGTCCACGGTCTGATCGTACCGCAACGGGATGCGGTTGCACTCGCGGATGCTGTGGAGGCTCTGGCGAGGGATCCCGCGCGACGGGCCGCCATGGGTCGCGCCGCGGCGATCCATGTCAGGGACCGTTTCGACTCGTCGGACTGCGAGCGGCTCCTGCACGACCGGATCGTTCGGCTGGTGGAGGGCCGAGGCGCGCGCTGATGGCCATCGTCGGTAGTTCCACGCCGACGGTCGATCGTCGGGTTCCAGGTCTCGTTTCCGTCATCGTGATCTTCCTGGACGCGGAGCGATTCCTGGCCGAAGCGCTCGACAGCATCCTGGCACAGACGTGGGACCGCTGGGAGATCCTTCTCGTCGACGACGGGTCCACCGATCGCAGCACGACGATCGCCCGCGAGTACGAGCGTGCACACGCCGACCGCATCCGGTACCTGGAACACCCCGGCCATGCCAACCGCGGCATGAGCGCGAGCCGGAACCTGGGGCTCGCCGCGGCCGCCGGAGAGTACGTCGCGTTTCTCGACGCCGATGATGTCTGGCTCCCGCGGAAGCTCGAACGTCAGGTCGCCCTGCTCGAGCGCTTCCCCGAGGCGGGCATGGTGTGCGGACCAACAGAGTACTGGTACGGCTGGACAGGGCGTCCGGAGGATCTGCAGCGGGACGGGATCGTGACCCTGGGTGTGCCGGAGGATGCTCTATACCATCCGCCGGAGCTGCTGTCGCTCCTCTACCCGCTCGGTCAGCACCCGGCGCCGTGCAACTGCTCGTGGCTCATCAAACGGAAGGCATTGGAGCGAGTCGGAGGCTTCGAGGAGTCCTTCACCGGCTTCTACGAGGACCAGGCGCTGCTGAGCAAGATCTACGCAACAACCCCTGTCTACGTCTCATCGGAATGCTGGGATCGATACCGAGTGCACCCGTGGTCCTGCAGCGCCCAGGTCGAGAGGTCCGGCGACTACCGACGTATGCGCGGAGTCTTCCTTCGATGGCTGAAGGCCTGGCTGGACGAGTCGATGATCGACGATCCCGCGGTCGCGGTCGCCATGGCCAACGCGCTTCGTGACATGGACGGAAAATCGCTCAACTGGTTGCTCCGCGCCGCGGCGGGAAACGTTGCGCGGCTGGTCTACGAAGCAGGCGAGGTCGAATCGGTTCGCGTTGAGATCGCCCGCTCCGTATCTGCTCAGCCGTACGACACCCAGCTGAACCTCCCCGGGTTCGCGGTGGAAGGCGGCGAGGAGTACTCGCTTTCGTTCGAGGCCCGAGCGGACGAAGAGCGCAACGTAGGCTACGGGCTCGCGCTCGCACGGTCACCGTGGTCGAACCTCGGGCTGTACGGGAATGCCACCTGCAACCGGGAATGGCGGCGTTTCGAGGAGCGGTTCAAGGCCCGGTCCGACGCCGACGACGCCCGCGTCCACTTCGACCTGGGCTGCGACACCACCTCGGTCGAGTTCCGTGCCGTAGCCATCACTCGGGTCAGGGACGGGAGACGGCTCATCCCGGAGCCGCCCGGCAGACTTCGCACACCGGGAACCCCGAGCATCCCGGATGAGCCAAGGATTCCCGTCGGGAAGGTCGATTTCGGGGCGTTGCGCCGGCTCACGCCCATCAGCTCCGATTTCGGCACCGACCGCGGCAGGCCCGTCGACCGCTACTACATCGAGCGGTTCCTCGAGACGCACGCTGGGGACGTCCACGGTCGCGTGCTCGAGATCGGGGACAACGAGTACACCCTGCGCTTCGGGGGCGATCGGGTGACCATCAGTGACATCCTCCACGTCACCGAAGGGGAGCCGTCGGCGACGATCATCGCCGATCTCGCGCAGGGCGACAACATCCCATCCGAGACCTTCGACTGCGTCATCATCACGCAGACACTTCAGCTCATCTACGATCTGCCGGCGGCGATACGCACACTGCACCGCATCCTCAAGCCGGGTGGAGTGGTCCTCGCCACGGTCCCGGGGATCAGCCAGTCGTACGACTACGAGTGGTCGGGGACCTGGTACTGGTCCTTCACCCGGAACTCCGCGCGGTGCCTGTTCAGCGACGTCTTCGGCGAGCCGAACGTCACGGTCGAGGCATTCGGGAACGTTCTCGCGGCCGCCGCCTTCCTCTACGGGCTGGCGGCGGAGGAGCTGACGGACTCGGAGCTGGGATACAACGACCCCGGTTACGGGATGACGGTCGCCATCCGTGCGAGGAAGATCACGGAGCCCGAGAGGCGGGTAGCGCGGGGTGACGCAGAGAGCGCCGCGCGCCCCCCCATGGACGGCCCGGATGACTCTTCAGCGGCGAAGGGCATCGAAGGATCGGCTCCTCCGCTCACCCTTCGCCGAACCGATTCCCGGCTCGCGACGGGCGTGATCCTGATGTATCACCGGATCGCGGACGAAATCCAGGACCCGTTCTCGTTGGCCGTAAGCCCGCGGAACTTCGCCGAGCAGCTCGAAGTCCTCTCGAAGCACACGCGGATATCCCCGCTGAGCGAGATCGACGGCACCGGAGCGATCCCATCACCCGGAAGGCCACGAGCCTTCATCACGTTCGACGACGGCTACGCGGACAATCTCCACGTGGCCAGGCCCGTCCTCGAGCGGGCGGACGCTCCGGCCACGGTCTTCATCGCCACCGGCTGGCTAGGGTCGTCCGATCCATTCTGGTGGGACGAGCTCGAGGCCCTTCTGCTGGGCGACGCGGATCTTCCACCGGGCATCATCGTTACGACGAACGACAGCGTTCGTCGGTTCACCCTGACTGAACCGCATCAGGCTGACGCGCAGTCGCCAGAGACTCGCCTGACGCTCGGGTGGAAAGTCGCTGCCCCCCCGCCAACCGCGCGCCATGCGGCGTACATAGAGTTGTGGAGGACGATACAGCCCCTCCTCGCGGCCGATCGCGAGGCCGTGATGGAGCAGATCCGCGAGGGATGCGGACGTCCCGCGCTCGACCTGGCCGGCAGGCGTACTCTTGCGCCCGAGGAAGTCGTGCGCCTAGCGGATGGCGGGCTGGTCGAGATCGGCTGTCACACCGTGACCCATCCCCTGGTCGATGGGCTCGCGTCCTCCGAGCGGGCCTGGGAGATTCGCACCGCCTCCGATACCCTGCGCGACGTCCTCGGCGCGGCTCCCACCTCCTTCTCCTACCCGTTCAACGCCCCTCGAGAGGACGGCAACATGGTCTCGCTGCTCCGTGGCGCCGGGTTCCGGCGCGCGTGCACGTCCTCCGCCCGGCCCCTGACGGCCGGGGCCGACCCGTACCGTCTGCCTCGTTTGCAGGTCGGAGACTGGGCCGGTGACGAGTTCGAGGAGCGGCTGCTCCGCTGGCTTGCGGGGAGCCGCGTCGAGGGAACTGAGCGGACACACCCTGTTGCGCCGGGATGACGGGGAGATAGCGCGGGCTGGGCCTTCGTCGACAGTTCTGGACCCTTCCGCGTCGTCCAGACTAAGGCCGGGACCCATCAGCCGCCTCGCGCACGAAGGCTTCGGGGCCCCACCGGGTTCGACGCAGGGCCGAAACCCGCCGGACGCGGAGAACACCTACCGGGATCGAACCGGGCCTCCCACGTCCTTGCCGGCAACGGGCCTCGGTTCTCGCCGGGAAGATGACGGGTTCAAGCCGGGAAGAAAGGGAACCCCGGGGCGAAGAAGGAACCGCCGGTCTCGCCTCCCTGCATACCGCGCCCTTCAAATCGAAAACCGGAGTCCGTCGTGAAACGGGCTCCGGTCTTCGGCCATCTTCGGCGCATGATCCTACCGCGCCAACCGCACGATCAGGTCGTTCGCCACCTCGCGGAACACGCTCTCGAGCTGCGCGGGGCTCGGCGCGAAATACATCTTTCCCTCCGGCTGCGCCGAGTTGACGATACCGTCCTGGTTGGCAATCCGCCGCAGGTAGTCCAGGTCGGGCGCCCGAAGGTCGTTGGGGGGGAACGACGTGTTGCCCAGACCGATCGTGTAGACCATCACCCCGTCCTGGCGCAGGAGCTCCGCCTGCTGCAGTCCGGCGTCCGCCGCCATGGTGCGGAGGTTGTTCCCGCTGATGCCGAAGCAGTTACCCGATCCCCGGCACCCGTTCGCGGCGCCTACGCCCTTCGGAGAGATACCCGCTGGGTTCTCCCAGTACCCTGCCCAGCTGTTGCCTGTGGGATTGACAGCTACCGCCCGGTCCGCTCCGCCGAAGTTCCCGCGCATGGCGGTGGCCCGGCCGTCGGTGAAGAAGACCACCACCTTCGCCGCCCGTTCGCGGGTTCCGGGCCCTGTGATCTGCTCACGCGCCAGCCGCAGCCCCTCCTGGATGTTGGTATAGCCCTCCGACGAAAGGCTGTTGATCGCCTGCCGGGCAGGAGTCTGGAACTCGTGTCTGAGTCCGACCTCGTGGTTCGCGACGAGATGGAACGAGACAAGTCCCATCTTGTCGACCTGGTCGTTGAAGTAGCTCAGGAAGGCCCTTGAGGCGTCCTTCAGTTCGTTCCAGCCGCCGTACGAGCTCAGTGAGGCTGAAACGTCGAGTACCAGCACTACGTCCAGCGGGGGCACCGCGGCCTCCGCGACCGCCGACACGGTGATGTCCTTGAACCCGAGAAGTCGGAGGAAGACGGTCTCCAGCTGCTGGGTGGCCCTGAACTCGACGGTGTTCTCCCCCCGGTCATTCATCCCGAACTGGATGTCCGTCTCGATCTCGCCCAACTCCGGGGCGATACGGTTCGCATAGGCCACAGCCTCTGCCTCGGCTTCCGCGGCCGCCTGTCCCTGCCGCAGCGTGCGGGCGGCGGCAAGCGCGCCCGCGTCCACGGCTCGCGATATCCGCGTGCGGGCCAGGTACGCATGCCCGACGTCGAGCGCGGTTCCTACTACGCCGAGTGTGACAACCAGCGAAAGGGCGACGAAAAGGGTTACGGCTCCCCGTTCGTTCCTCAGCCGACCGAGCAGCCGTGCTGGGCGCCGCTCAGAAAAGGGAACGATCATAGAGCGATTCCGGGATATGGCTCTCGAAGAGCCTGTGCAGTGGTGTAACCGGCTCGTAGGGGATGAACAGCTCGACGACGTAGTACCGCTGTCCCTCCCGCAGGCCGGCCGAGAGATAGGGAACGGCCACCGAATCCACCCGCGCGACCCTGCTCAGCTGGGCGTAGTCTCCGCTGGCTACCTGTTCGACGACGATGGGCACCCCGTCCTCGACCATGATCCGGCTGACGATCGCCCCGCCATCCACACCGAGGCCGTTCGCAGCCTGGTTCTGTCGGGTTGCCGTTAGTGCCTGCTGCATCGACGCACCCCGCGAAGCGATGTTCGCTCCCTCGCGCGTCAGGGCGGACATCACGTGCTTTTTCTCGATGACGTTCGCGGTCTCCGCCACTCCGCAGAAGACGAGGAAGAGGAAGGGAGCGAGGAGGGCGAGCTCTACCGCCGCCTGCCCGCGTTCGTCACGCACGAATGAAACGTGACGGAAAACGCGTCTCAACAACGTCGCTATCTTGTCCATGGCTAGAACACCGGCTCGTTCTTGAACGTTGTCGCCACGGTGAACTCCGCGAACGGCGGCGCGAAGGAACGCACCAGCGGAGAGTCCATGTAGGTGAAGCGATAAGTGGCGACGATGCGGACAACGTCGTTCGGCCCTCCACCGTCGGCGGGATCGATCATGATTCCGTCGACGTCGAGGGTCAGCCCATTCGCGTTGTTCTGGATGGCTCTGACAATGGAGGCGGTGCGAGACAACTCCTCACCGGTTTCCGGGTCAGTCAGAACCTGGCCCGTGGCCGCGAACCTCGCGGCCTCGGCTACGGCGTGCCGCACCGTCATTCGCGTGTGATAGTACCGGGTCAGCTCATAGATGCCGACCAACAGGAGCACGAGTGTTGGGAGCACCAACGCGAACTCGACGGCCGCCTGTCCCCGCGTATCCAGAAAGCGTTTCTTCCGCAGTACCTTCATGGTCCGACCCCGATCCGCACAGTGGATTCACCGCAACAGCAGTGTGGCAGACTTCAGACACCGACAGGTAGAACGACATCCTTCCGACTCGACGGGCTGTTATGTTCCACAGCGGTCGTGCCGATACTAGGGCAAGGCCTATTCCATCCTCTGCCAATCCTCCACCGACTGGCCTGGTCGATCTGACAAGCTCAGTGAAAATTGATACTTACGCACAATGGACCAATGGCCTGCCGTTCTGTTTCATCAGTGAGGCTTTTCTGCGTTGTCGCGAAATGCGAACAAACGTCGCTGGACCGTTACAATGACAATCCAGCGACAACCGGGAGCAGAACGGAATCCTACCTGACAACGGGGCGCGACAGTGGCTGTTGCGTCCTGTCCACTGTTGTCAGTGCGAAGTCGATGGATGGGTATGCCGCGGACCGGATGGAAGGCTTGTTTCCGCGCTGAGACAATCGCTCCGCAGGCCGGCTATGCAGCTGCTGGGCTGGAGATGATCCGCGTCCCGCCCACTGTTGCTACAATGGCAATAGAGAGGAAGGCAGGAACTTCGGATCGTACCGCTTGGGGGTAGTCGGATGCGATCGGGAAGGCGGGAGGTGCCGGTCGGGCCGCGTGACGGTTGGTAAGGATAGGAACGGCTCGGATCTTCGGCTATCCCGGACCGAGATCGACGGTCGCCATGGCCCGACTACACGGGCAAGAAGGTGACGGTGCCGTTCCCCGAGCCTCGCCGCCTCGGTTTCGAGCAACGCCACTCGCCCGACTCGAAAGCTCGACACGACCAGGCGGGGCGACCCCTGATAACCGCCTTCAGCTCCCGTGCCCCTGGGGGAGTCTTCCACTCGCCGCCCGGTAGAGTCACCGACCCCAGCTGCCCGCCCGAGCGGTCGGCGGATGTCCATCGATGTCCGCTAGTGTAGTGTCGCCAAAGTCTGGTTGGCTTTGTTGACTTTGCTGAGGATGCT
>CAZJEH010000171.1:0-7665 GCA_964544905.1 uncultured Gemmatimonas sp. | reverse complement strand
ATGCACGAAAATATAAGCTCTTGCAGCGCTTTTGTCGAGGGCCGGAGCGGTGTCGGGAAATGGGTTGGGACGGGCGCGCGGACGCCCCGAGAACGACTCGCCGACGCTCTCAGCGGCGGCGCTCACCGATGAGCAGGTACAGGATCGAGGCGAGCCCGAGCAACAGGTAGAAGGTGAGGAAGCGCCACCCCGCCGTCGCCAGCCCGAGCACCTCGCTGGGGACGAACGGGCTGTAAACGAGGAAGAACGCGGCTTCGGCCCCGCCAGCGGCGCCTGGGGTGGGAATGAAGGACGCCACCGTGAAGACGACCCACTGCAGGAGCCAGAAAAGAACCGGCTGAACGGGCGCTCCCAAGAACGCGATCAGCAGCGACACCACCGAGTAGCGGGCGGTCCACTGCAGCCCGGTGAGGCTCAGGCTGAGGGCGAAGCGCAGCTTTCCGTTCACGCGTATCAGCCGGTAGACCTCGCGGGCATCCATCCATATGCCGTGCAGCGTCCTGCGGACTCGCTGGACGAGGCGCCGGCCCTGCCGCTGCGTGCGCTCTCCGAGGCCACCCTTCAGCGCCCACCTCACTGTCAGCCAGGTCAGAACCGCGATGCCCGCGGTGATCAGGAGGGCCGGCACGGCGTTCCTCCGGAACGCCTCAGCCGCGGCGTCGAGGGCGGGATTGTCCCATGAAGCCGAGATGAAGAGCGCCGTCGGAATGGCGAGCAGGAAGAAGACGCCGTCCTCGAATGGACTGAGTGTGGCCAGGGAAGCGGCCGCACCGGGGCTCACCCCCTTCCGCATCAGCAGCGCCCACTTGAAGAGCCCACCCCCCACAGCGGTGGGGCTGACGGCGGCGCCCATGTCGGTTGCCAGCGTGATCCGGAACCCCTCCCGAAACGTGAGGCGGTGACCCAGGAAATCAGTCCAGATCAGAAGCCTCAGGGTGTTCGTCAACCACGGAAACAGCGTCAACAGCAACGCGAAGACGAGATGGTCCCGCGGGAACCCCGCGACCGACCGCAGGACCTCGCGATCCGTCACAGCGAGCGAGAAAGCGATGTTGCCGATCACGCCGATCGGGATGATGACCAACGCAGTGCGGATAAGCCTGTCGAACCCCTGGGGAAGGGCGCCCGAGAAGCGGCCGGATGACCTTCCGTCGTCGCCACCCCTCGCCGGATCCTGGAGATCCGGATCCGGTGTCAGTGAGCCGGGCATCACGCGGTCCCCCGCGACCAAGCGCGATGCTCGTCGATCACCCGGGCGTAGCTCTCCAACAGCCGCTCGTTGATCGCCTCCCAATCGCGGTCGGTCGCCGAAGCGCGCGCAGCGATCGACATCGCCCGGCGCAGATCGGCGTCGGTCAGCAGCTCGGCCACCCGGTCCGCGATGTCCGCGGGATCCTTCGCCTTCGCGACGTACCCGTTCGACCCGTGAGCGATCAGGTCCTTGGGCCCTCCACGGTCCACGACCACCGCCGGCACTCCTGACGCCAGCGCTTCGAGAACCACGTTGCCGAGGGTCTCCGTCGTCGACGGGAAGATGAAGACGTCAGCGGAAGCGTACCACGCGGAGAGCTCCATCCCGCTCTTCGCCCCGACGAAGTGGGTTCGTGGCAGCGCCGACTCGAGCTCGGCCCGCATCGGTCCATCGCCCACGACGGCGAAGCGATACGCCAGACCTCGGGACCTGAGCACCCGATCGACCGCGATCAGGTCGGCCAGGTCCTTCTCCTTCACCAGGCGGCTGACGAGTAGCAGGATCGGATCGTCCGGATTGCCGGGCACCGACGCGCGCAGAGCCGGGTCGCGGTGCACCGGAGAGAACCGCTCGAGGTCCACGCCCCGCGACCAGATCTCGACGTTGTCGATACCATGCGCCACCAGTTCCCGCTCGATGCTGCGCGTCGGCGCGTAGGTCCGCGCACAGTCGCGGTAAAAGGCGCGGAGCAGCCGCCAACCGAGCGGCTCCAGCCCTCCGACGCCGTAGTGGGTGAAATAGGAGACGAAATGGGTGTGGAAGCTGGCAACGAATGGTATCCCCATTCGTCTTGCCACAGCCTGCGCCCGGTAGGCCATCGGCGTCGGACTGACGAGATGCACCAGGTCGGGAGGATCTCTCCGCAGGTCGGCGGCCGCCTTGCCTGCCAGCGGCAGGCTCATCCGGTAATCCGGGTAGAGGGGGAAGCGCACATAGGGGACCTTCATGACGCGATCCCGCCAGGTCACCTCGGGCCAGGGAAGGAACGGCGCGAAGACGCGGAACTCGACTCCTTTCCGCTCCAGGGTCGCGAACAGCCGCGCAAGCGTCCGGGAGACGCCATCGACGTTCGGGTAGAGGCTTTCCGTGAAGTATGCGACTTTCATGTAGATCCGGCGCTCCCGGCCGCGCGGAATCTACACCAGCCTACCAGACCCGGACAGAAGCACCAAGGGGAGACGACGGGGTCAGGTCGATGGGCCCTCGCGGATCCACCGGTGAAGTTCCTGCCTTCGCTGCTGCCGACGTCGCCAGGTCTGCAGCCCAGCGACCGCGAACAGGAGCAGCGCCAGCACGACCCAGTACCACCAGTGCGCCCCCACGAATCCCTCCGCCGCGGGGCGGAGGTAGAGTACGATCCCCAGCGCGACAAGGATCAGGACGAGTACCACCTCGAGGAACAGCGATCGGTTCATGTCGGATTGATGGATTGCCCCGCGACGGACACCGCCGACTCGGAGCATTAACCGCGCCCGACCGCCGCAACCCTCTGCAGGACAGGAACGTAAGCTGGAAACGTTTGTATTAGGCAGTCCGCTTCCCGGTTCCCGATAATGCCGACTCTTCCCCCATCCAGACTCTACGAGTCCTCTCCGGGTGGGCACGGCTGAGGGACCGGGGGCGGCCTCTTTCAGATAGCCCGCTCGTAGATCCGGTAACGTCGGTGAATGCGTCCGCCGAGGCGCTCGACGGGCCGGACCATCCGATAGTTGTCCTCCAGGATCCACGAGGCCTCCCCCGAGAAGTACCCCTTGGCGATTCCCGTCCTCCAGGTCCTCATGTAGAACCCCACGCCAAGCCCAGACTGCTGATAGGGCGGCTTGAACCCGAAGGTGATGATGCGGACCGCGTCGACCTTGCGACGGTGCCAGAGGAGCTTCACGAGACCGAAGGGGAACAGCCGGCCATCCGGGAGGTGGCGGAGCGCCTGGTTGAGGTCGGGGAGGGCGAGGGAAAACCCGACGGGCTTCCCGCCTACCTCGGCGATGAGGCAGAGGTCGGGATCGACGATCGGGCGGAACTCGTGGGCGATGAAGTCGAACTCCTCGTCCGTGACCGGAACGAAGCCCCAGTTCTTCGCCCAGGCAGCGTTGTAGACCTCCTTGATGGTTTCGACCTCCTGCTTGAACCGGCGGAGGTCGAGAGGTCGTATGATCGCATTGTATCGATCGAGGATGGCGGTTTCACGATCCTCCCAGTCGGGCATGGGGTTGCCCTCGGGAAGATGGATCGCGAAGAGGTCCTTGCAGCGGACGAAGCCGGCCTGCTCGATCAACTCGCCGTAGTAGGGCGGGTTGTGGCCCATCATCAACGTCGGGCGGGTGTCGAACCCTTCGATGAGCACCCCCGGCGAAGCGACCTCCTCGTTGGTCGAGAAGTTCATCGGGCCGCGGATCGAATCGCAGCCTCTTTCCCTCAGCCACTCCGCGGCGGCATCGAGAAGTCGCGACGCCGTGGAGATGTCCGGCTCGCATTCGAAGAGGCCAAAGAACCCCACGCGATCGCCATGAAACTCGTTGTGGCGACGGTTCAGGATCGCGGCGATCCGTCCAACGGGACGGCCGTTCCGCTCCGCGAGGAAGTAGGCGACGCTTGCGTGACGGTGGAACGGGTGCTTCTTGCGGTCGAGCGCGACCTCGACGCTTTGACGGAGAGGGGAGATCCAGTACGGATCGTCGCGGTTGATCGACCAGGTGAGATCGATGAAGGACTTGAGCGATTCCCCGGGGGGGATTTCGCGGATCCGCGGAGCGATCGCGGGCGCTCGTCGACTACTCAGCGACATCCGGGACGTCGGGTTGAGCCGACACGGAGAGAGCGGTGACCGGGAGAGAGGCCCGAGGCACCAGACGCGTCGACGCGCTCAGGGATATCCCAGTCGGGTCCGGACCTTGGAGAAAGCCTCGAGGACTCGATCCAGCTGCTCGCGCGTGTGCGTGGCGGTGACAGAGGACCGGAGACGGCATGAGCTCTCAGGCACCGCGGGTGGCGTTACCGGGTTGGTGAACACGCCCTCGTCGAACAGCGCCCGCCAGAACGCGAAGGTGCGCTCCATCGTGCCGGTGACGACGGGAATGATGGGCGTCTCGGAGGACACCGTGTCGAAGCCGAGGTCCTGCAGTCCGCTCCGGAGATAGGACGCGTTCGCCCACAGGTTCTCCCGGCGCTCGGGCTCGCGCTCCAGAACGTCGAGGCAGGCGAGCACGGTCGCCACAGCCGATGGCGGCATGCTGGCGCTGAAGATCAGCGCTCGCGAGTGGTGCTTCAGGAAGTGGATGACGGGCTCCGGACCCGCCGCGACGCCGCCGATCGATGCGAACGACTTCGAGAAGGTACCCATCACCAGGTCGACCTCCTTCTCGAGGCCGAAATGCTGGGGAGTTCCTCCGCCCCGCTCGCCTAGGACCCCGAGCGCGTGGGCGTCGTCGACAAGCAATCGCGCGCCGAACTCGCGGCTGAGCTCGACGATCCCCGGCAGGTCGACGATGTCGCCCTCCATCGAGAAGATCCCGTCGGTAGCGATCAGCACGCCTCCCGAAGCGTTCCAGTGCCGTTCCAGCAGAAGCCGCAGCGTGCCGAGGTCGCGATGCGGATACCGCACCATCTGCCCGCCGGAAAGTTGCGCCGCGTCGACCAGGCTGGCGTGGTTGAGCTTGTCCTGCAGTACGATGGAGTTACGGCCCGCCAGGGACGCGACGATTCCCAGGTTGGTCTGGTACCCGGTGCTGAAGACGAGGGCGCTCTCCTGGCCGAGGAGATTCGCCAGGCGATGCTCGAGTTCCTCGTGGAGATCGAGCGTCCCGTTGAGGAGCCGGCTGCCTGTGCAGCCCGTGCCGTAGTGGTGCAGGGCTGCCTGGGTGCGCTCGAGGACGTACGGGTGATGGGTGAGGCCGAGGTAGTTGTTGGAGCCGACCGTGATCTTTCGCTCCCCGCCGATGACGACCTCGGTATCGGTGGACTCCTGAATGGGATGGAAGTACGGGTAGATACCCTTGGAGATGACCTCCCGAGCCGCCGTATAGCGGAAACACTTGTCAAAGAGGTCGACTGGCTGCTCGACCCGCGCCTTTGCCTGCGCTGTTCCCATCAAAGCCATCCTTGGCGGATATACCAACGTATCGTGCGCTCGATACCTTCCCTCAGCGGCGTGACGGCCGACGGAGGCAGGAGGGCATCGGAGCCTGAGAGATCGCACGTCCAGTTGCTGGCGAGCATCTCTTCTGCTTTCTGTCTGTTGAACGGCGTCGCGGTCCCGCGCAACCGTCCGACGGCCTCAGTCAGCGTGGCGACCGTCCTGACGAGAACCGGCGGCAACCGTACGGGAATCGGCCGACGGCCGAGCCCCTCGGCGATTGCTGCTACGACCTCGCTCCATCGGTATACGGTCGGATCGGCGACCGCGTGGAGCGCCGGCCGCGCGTCCACCGCGTTGCGCAGCGCAAGCGCGAGATCGGGGGCGAAGATCAGGTGCAGCTTGCGATCTTCGCCTCCCGGCGCGGGTGCCAGCCCTCCACGAATGAGGCGGAAGTAGGGGAGAAGTGCGCGATCGCCGGGTCCGTACACCACGGGTGCCCGGACGGCGACCACCCCTGTTCCCGCTTCTTCCGCCCCACGGGCAAGTATCTCGCCCGCAAGCTTTGTTCGACCGTACGCCGTCAACGGAGCGGGCGCTTCTGCCAGCAGCCGCGGCTCATCGCCGACAGCCGGACCTCCGGCCGCATACGAGCTGAGGTACACGAACCGGACTGGAGGAGTCGCGGTGGCTCTGATCGCCTCCACCAGCGCCCTGGTACCACCGGCATTGGCCCGCTCGTACTCCGCGTCCGTTCTCGCCGCCGTCACGGCTGCGAGGTGGAATACGGCCGAAACGGAATCCAGGCCTTCGATCAGCGATTGCGAATCGAGGAGATCGCCGCGATACAACTCGGCTCCGACCTCCTCGAGATGCCTGGTATCGCTCTGCCGTCGAACCAGCGCTCGGACCTGCCATCCATGGCTGACGAGCTCGTCAACGAGGTGCCGACCGACGAATCCGCTAGCGCCGGTAACGAATGCCAGCCTCTCCATGGATGGCTACGAAAATGGGGCAAAGCGGATGCTCGCGCAACTTCCGCATCGATATCGAGACCGGCTTTCAGGCGTCGGTTGGGCCACCGAAAGTGCCGCGATGCCACTCCTGGGAATCTCTAAAAAGCTCCCTCAGCGCCGCCTCGTCTCGCCGCGCGATTGCAGTACGGAAGCGGGCGAGCTGAAGTTGCAGCTGCTCGAGTGCGGTGTCGATGGGATCGGCGTTCTGCAGGGTGATGGCGGTCCAGACATCGGGCGAGCTCGCGGCTAGCCGGGCGACGTCGCGGCCGCCGGGCCCCAGGGCCGACGGCTCTATCCCCCGTGATCGCAGAACGGCACCCAGAGCCGTCGATGTCAATTGCGGAAGGTGACTGGTCCAGGCCATCAACTCGTCGTGTGAGCGCGGATCGATCAGTCGCACGCTCGCTCCCAGAGCGGCCCAGAAAGCGGTAACCGTCTCGATGGCCTGCCGGGAAGATTCCTCGGTCGGGCAGACGAACACGGGCGACCCTGCGAACAGGGCGCGGCGGGAAGCAGTCCACCCGGAGCGGTGATCGCCGGTGAAGGGGTGGGAGCCGACGAACCTGTCGCCGATGCCCAGCTCCATCGCCTGGTCGCAGATCGGGACCTTCGTGCTGCCGACGTCCGTCAAGATGGCGTCGGGCGGAAGATCGGGGACGACGCGGCGGAGGGTGGTCCTGGCGATGTCGACGGGCGTCGCGATCACGACCATCCCCGCGCTGGTGAGCTGGGCGGGGGAACTGAGGATTTCGGACCGCGGCAACTCGCGCAGTGCCGCGTTCATGCTGTCCTGGTCGATGTCGTCGATCAGGACGCGGACCCCGCGTTCGGCAAGGTCCCGGGCGATGGATCCGCCGATGAGGCCGAGCCCGATGACGGCGACGGTCGAAGGCAACGAAGGCGGAAGCGGGCGGTCCTCCGGACCTTCCTCTCCGCTCAACTCCTGGCCTCCATCTGCATTCGCCGCGAAAGCCCGATCAGATGCCAGAAGATGTACCGCACATCTTCGTCGTCCAGGTTGGCCTCGCGTGCGAGCGCGCCAGCCCGGCGGACGACGGCGGCCTCGCGCGCCGGATCCAGGGTCGGGAGACCGGCCCGGCGCTTGGCGGCGCCGACCCGACGCGCCAGGTCCACACGGCGTGCGATGAGCTCGATGAGCTCGCGGTCGATCTGCTCGATCTCGCCGCGAAGCTCGTTCAGCTCCGCTAGCGCCTCGTCAAGGATGGTGGAATCGCTCATGCGGCTTCGGAGGTAGCGAGTTTCGGCTCTCGGATGGAGCGCTGGGCGGCCTCGGCGAAGGGGCGAAGGCGCTGCATGAGGTCCTC
>CAZJEH010000170.1:5519-7726 GCA_964544905.1 uncultured Gemmatimonas sp. | reverse complement strand
CTGCTTCACGGGTAAGGCCCAGCATTAATGCTGCCGTCATCGTCACACCGGACCTCTCTGGCGACCCCGGCCGGGACGCTGCGTTGAGCGAGCTTGCCGAACGGGTGCGGGACCGACTGAACCTCCTCTCGAGAGTCGACTTCGATGCGACGCTGGGCGACCCCGCCGGGCTGCGGGAGCTCGGACTGGATGCCGGCTACGTGAGCGCCGCCCCGACCGGATCGATGCCAGTCGTGGCTGGAGAGATCGCCCGGAGGCTGCCGGCCTACCGCGTGGTCGGCCTTACTTCAAATGACCTGGGCGCGATCCAGCAGATCGACGTGATCGTCGCGGACTCCTCCGGCGTGGTCGCGACCCGGCAGTTCGAGAGCCCACCCGGGTTCGACGACCGCGCCGTCGAACAGATCGCCGACTTCCTGGAGGTGACGCTCGGGTTGAGCATCCGCATCGCCGTCATGCCCTTCCGCATGTCCGGCGGCGACCGGGATCGGTTCGAGGCGCTCACGACCGGACTCCCCCACATGGTCGCCGAGGGCTTGAAGGTCTCGACCAGCATCGTGCTGGTGGAGAGCTTCAACCGCGACTCGATCCTCGACCAGGTGCTCCGCGGGGCCGAGGGGTTCGTCCGGACCTCGACGATCCTGGAGGCGAACCGCTATCTGAACGCGAACTACTTCGTGATGGGGGAGTTCTGGGAGCTGGGTGGCAAGATCCAGCTGTCGCTCCGGTGCGTGGCGATGGAGTCAGGAGAGATCATCGCGACGCGTGGCGCCACCATGCCCGCGACCGATCTCGACACGATCAACGCGCAGGTCGCCCGGCTGACGGCGGAGCTTCGAGAAGCGATCGAGCTGGACTACAGCCGCAGGGAGCGGCCGCCGCGCTACCTCGCGGTCGCGGGCTATCAGCCCTATCCCGCCACCGGTGAGAACCGGGCGATCCTGCTCGAGCTGGTGCGCACGCTCAACCAGAAGCTGCGGGCGGTGAACGTGCCCGGGCTGCGCGTCCGCGAGGATCCCCAGGTGGTCGAGTCGCTCGCCTCCACCCGGTACGATCCGTGGGAGGCGGGCGCGGCGCTCGGCGCGGACGCCCTCGTCTCCATCGACCTCGATCGCGCCGACCGCGACCGCTGGCGCCTCTCGATCGACTACTTCGATCGGCAGACCCCCCGGGCCGGTGAGACCTTCCCGCCCACGCTGGTCACCCCCGCGACCGTCGATTCCGCGCTCAACGCCATCGTCCCGGTCCTGGTCGGCAAATTCACCGGCCGGACGCTGCCCGATTCCACCCTCGGGGCGGTAACCTCCGTCACCTATCGAGGGCCTCTGCGCGAGGATGGGTTCCGCTTCGGCTTCGGCGGCGTCTCCTACTCCGATCCGGCGCTCTTCCTCGACGTCAGCGTCGGCGCGACGATCTCGGCGGGGTACGTCGTGAACCCCGCCCGGACGGACCACCTGCAGTTCGAGCTGTTCCGTTCGCGACTTTCACTCTTCGGGTCGCGTGGCCGCGGCCAGCGAGCGGTCGGTGGCCTCGACGTGATGTTCGCGACCCTCGGGTATCGCTTCCGGCCGCTGAGCTCCGTGAGTCCCTACGTGGGCGTTGGCGCGGGCCTGCTTGGCGTGCTCCGCTTCGCACGCGGCGACCTGAACTACGACGGCAGGTTCGGCGCGGGGGTTCAGGTCGGCATCGAGCGCATCCGCCAGTCGGGACAGCCGCAGCGCATCGAGCTCGAGGTCACTCGTGCGTTCAGCGCGGTCGATTCACACGTGCTCAGCGATCTGCCGTTCGAGGGTGGCCGGCCCGGCGGGGTGTACTTCACGGTCTACCTGGATCCCCGGTAGGCGCGGAGGCCCTGTTCGATCGTGTGGCCAGCTGCGAACGATCATTCTGCAGCTCTCCGGGCGCGGAAGTGCCGGGGACAGGGGCGGCCGGCTCACGGTTCCCGGTCCGGAGATGTCTGGCGCCGCAGTCTCCGGTCCGGTACTCACCAGCGAAGGAAAACCCGGTGCCCTGAGGGTGAGTCTCTGGTGGTCAGCCCCTCCGTGTCTGTGCGTCTGGAACCCCTGGCGGGTTGTCCTTCTGAGCTGATCGATGCCCTTCTCACAGGGGGTGCGAGGGCGGGAGAGAGCTCGAGCAGGTTTGCGGAACGCCTCTTCTGAAGGTAGCCTCTTCAACGTGGCCACGGACGCAGTCCAGTGCGGCACGTG
>CAZJEH010000170.1:0-5509 GCA_964544905.1 uncultured Gemmatimonas sp. | reverse complement strand
CGCTCCTGTGTGTAGTCGTTGTAACGATAGAAGCCGCAGTAAGGGATCCTCATCTACGCTATAGAGAGACAATGACACGCGTACGTGTGCACAACTTTTCGATCTCGCTGGACGGCTACGGAGCCGGCCCGCTTCAGACCCGGGAAGAACCTCTGGGTGTCGGCGGCGAGGAGCTGCACGACTGGTACATCCCCACGCGCACCTTCCAGCGCATGCAGGGAAAGAGCGGCGGCAGCACCGGAGCCGATGACGAGTTCGCCGCGCGTTTCCGCGAGGGTGTTGGGGCCTGGATCATGGGGCGCAACATGTTCGGGCCGGTCCGTGGGCCGTGGCCCGACGACAGCTGGCGCGGCTGGTGGGGGAAGAACCCACCCTATCACGGACCCGTGTTCGTGCTGACGCACTACGAGCGGCCGCCGGCCGAGATGGAGGGCGGTACCACCTTCCACTTCGTGACGGGCGGGATCCACGAAGCGATGGAGCGCGCCAGGGAGGCCGCGAACGGGATGGACGTGCAGATCGGTGGGGGAGTGTCGACCGTCCGCCAGTACCTCGAGGCGAAGCTCATCGACGAGCTCCACGTGGCGATCGCGCCGAGAGTGCTCGGGTCGGGCGAGCACCTCTTCCACGGACTCAACCTGCTGGAGCTGGGGTACGAGTGCACGACGCACGTGCCGACGGAGGCAGCCACACACGTGGTGCTGACGAGGCGGGGGTGATGTGGCGGAAGTCGTGACCGGCGCAAACGCGGCATCTTGAACGCTGGCCCGTTCCGGATGCCGGCGACCGAGTCGTGCGGTCGGGCCCCCCCGCCGATGCGCTCGAACTGCTAAGGGAGCCTTCCGAACAGGAGACGCTCTCCGGTCAACGTAGATACCCTTCCGCCAGGGCCACCCAATAGGCCGCTCCCTTCGGCAGGATCTCCTGGTTGAAGACGTACCGCGGGTGGTGCACCATCGGCGTGTCCCCGTTGCCGATGAAGCAGTACGTGCCCTGCTTCTCCTGCAGCATGAAGGCGAAGTCCTCGGAGCCGAGGAAGGTGGGCCCCGGATAGATCACTTCGTCGTCACCGAACGCGGCTCGTGCGATCTCGGCCGCCCGTAGCGTTTCTTCCTCGTCGTTCACGAGAACCGCGCCCGGTACACCCTCGCGGATCTCGTAGGTGCAGCCGAAACCCTCCGCGTGCGTCCGGGTGAGGTCCCGGATCCGATCGAGCACCATCGACCGATCGGAAGGCGTCTTCGTGCGGATCGACAGCCGCAGGATCGCGGACTGGGCGATCACGTTCCCCGCGTCGCCGGAGCGAAAGGCGCCGACCGTCACCACCGCGCTGTTGTGCGGTGAGACGTTGCGCGAGACGATGGTCTGGAGCGCCATCACCAGCGACGAGCCCGCGACGACGGGGTCGATGCTCAGCTCGGGCATCGAGCCGTGCCCACCCTTCCCGGTCAGCTCGATCTCCCAGTTGTCGACCGCGGCCATGACCTCGCCGTGCGCGAAGTACAGCTTGCCCAGCTCCAGTCCGGGCATATTGTGCATCCCGAAGACCGCGTCCACAGGAAAGCGCTCGAAGAGCCCGTCCTCGATCATCGCGGGCCCGCCTTCCATCGTCTCTTCACCCGGCTGGAAGATCAGCCGCACGGTTCCGTTGAAGTTCCTGGTCTCCGCGAGATACCTGCCCGCGGCCAGCAGCATGGTGGTGTGCCCGTCGTGGCCGCACAGGTGCGAGACGCCCTCGACCTCGCTCCGGTAGCTCAGGTCGTTGTCCTCCTGGATCGGTAGCGCGTCGAAGTCTGCGCGCAGCCCGATCGCCTTCCCGCCCTCCCCGACCGTCAGCGACGCCACGATGCCGTGTTTGCCGACTCCGGTCTCGACGTCGTATCCCCACTGGCCGACGACGTCCTCGATGTAACGCGCGGTCTCCGCTTCCCGCATCGAGAGCTCCGGGTGCCGATGCATGTGCTCGAACCACCCCTTCATCTCGTCCTGCCGGGCACGCAGCGCTTCCAGGATCGGATTCATCAAGAGCCCCCCTCGTTGGGCGTATTCTTCGCGAAAGGTGAGTCAGCGCTCGCTGCGCTGCTGCTTCGGGATGGTCACCATGATGGAGACGATGGCCCCGACCACCATCAGCAGGTTGACCGCCAGCGCGACGAAGGCGGCCTGGCGGACGGCGAGATTGTCCTGCCGCCCCAGGTAGGTAAAGACCCCTTCGATCCACGACACCGAGCTGTTGTCGCCGCTGAGCGCGGTGAACACTGTGGCGGAGATGGCGACGCCGAAGGAGGCGCCCAGCGATGATGCCATCTTATAGAGGCCCGCGCCGCTCCCCGCCTGGTCGTCCGGCAGCGCGGAGAGCGCCGCGTCGGTCGACGGGGTCGCGTAGAAGGCGAGCCCGAGGCCGAAGAGGGTGAACCCGACGATGGAGAGGATCCGGTACGTATCGAGCGTCAGGTTGGTGGGCATCAGGCAGATGATCGATGCGCCGACGATCATCGATCCCCAGATCATCGGTCGGCGCGGACCGAACCGCTGGAGCAGCTTCTCACCGACACGGATGAACGCGACGATGGCGACGGCGTAGCCGATCGTCAGCATTCCGGCCTCCTGCGCCGTCATCCCTCCTCCTACCTGGACCAGCGTCATCGCCACGATGAGGATCCCCGCGACACCGTTGAGCAGGAAGTTGGAGATGGTCGCGCCCGTATAGGTCATGTTCCGGAACAGGCCGAAGTCGACGAAGCCGTCCGGGTTGCCGGACTCGGCCCGGAAGAAGAGCACCCCGAAGAGAATGCTCGCCGCCAGCAGACCCAGCGTCGCCGGGCTGCCCCAACCGAAGTTCCCGCCCTGGGTGGCGAACACCTGGAGGGAGACCATCATCACCATGAAGGTGAGGACGCCGAAGGTGTCGAACCGGTACGCCCCCTTCGCCTCCGCCTTGCTCTCGGGCGTCCCGGCGACCATCAGCATGCCGAGCAGGGACAGCGCGGCGCCGGCGAAGAAGATCCAGCGCCACCCGACGTTCTCGGCCATGAGGCCGCCGAAGAGTGCGGCGAATCCCGACCCGCCCCACGAGCCCATCGACCAGAGCGATACCGCCCGCTGACGCGCCGCACCTTCCCAGTAGGCCTTCACGAGGGCCAGGCTGGCCGACATGATGAACGCGCCGGACAGCCCCTGCGCGATTCGGCCCGTCATCAGGAAGGCGGACGCGAGCCCGCCAGGCGGGGCGAGCCCGACCAGCAGCGAGCCGATGATGCTGAGGACGAAGCCGATCTGCACCATCTTCACGCGGCCGAAGCGGTCGGCCAGGCTGCCGATGACGACGATGAAGATGCCGGAGAAGAGCGCCGTGATCGACACGGCGATGTTCATCACGCTCGTCTCGATCCCCAGGTCCTCCGCCATCACCGGCGAGATGTTCAGCGTCGTCTGGGCAAACAGCCAGAACGCCAGGACGCCGAAGATGATGCCGAAGAGCACCCGGTCGTTGCCGACGAATCGTGTTTCCCCGCCTTCCTGCCGGTCGACCGACAGCTGTGTTGACATGATCCTCGTTCGTGCGGGAGTGGCTTGCGGTGGGCTGGGCCTCGAAGGCCGTAGCGACGAGAAAGGATCGACCTGCTGCTCGGGGCCGATCGGTGGAGCGAGACAGACCAGGGGGCAACAGGTTATACAAGCAGCGCCGCGGGGGTTCGACCACCTGGTCGCTGGAGCGGCCCGACCGCAAGACGTGAACCGGCAGGTACAGCGGCTGGACGGCCAGTGGGAAAAGTCCCTGCGGCAGAGTGCTCCGCGTTACTCGATGCGGATGACGACCTTCCCCATGAAGTCCCCGTTCTCCATGAAGTCGAACGCTTGCGGCGCCTCCTCGAAGTCGAAGGTTCGATCGATGATCGGGCGGATCCGATGGCCCGTCATGAACCGGTTCATCTCCTCGAAATCCGCGCGGGAGCCGACAAAGAAGGAGCTCAGGCGGATGTCGCGGCTGGAGAAGCCCCGCGTCTCGAGCGGGCCCGGCGCGCCGCTGAGGTTGCCCACGAGGGCCATGTGCCCGCCGACCGCGAGCGCTGAGAGCGCGCGGTCCCGGCTCTCCACCCCGCCGACCTCGATCACCTGCTGTACTCCGGCTCCGCCGGTGAGCGCGAGGACCTCCTCCTGCCACTCCGGGTTCGTCCGGTAGTTCACCGTCCCGAACGCCCCCAGCTCCCGGGCACGCGCGAGCTTGTCGTCACTCGAGCTGGTGACGATCGGCTTCGCGCCCGCGGCGACGGAGAAGAGCAGCCCGAAGCTCGATACTCCGCCGGTGCCCTCCAGGAGCACGAAGTCGTCCGGGAGCAGGCCGCCGTACTTGAACAGGCTCACGTACGCCGTTACCGCGGCCGTGGGGAGCGTCGCCGCCTCCTCGTAGGAGAGATAGTCGGGAATGCGAACGAAGCCCTGTTCGCTCCCAACCACGATCTCGGAGAGCATGCCGGGTCCGGGTCCACCCCGGATGTGGTCCATCGCATCCGGCGACCTGCGCCCGTCGATGTAGGCGTCGGCGAAGAACGCGCCGACGACGCGATCCCCCACCTGGAAGCGCGTGACGCCCGGGCCGGCGGCGATGACCTCGCCCGCACCGTCCGCGAGCGCCACCTGGCCGTCCGGACCCCCGGGGCGGCAGGTCCGCCGGAGGTAGCCGGGGTCGTGGCCGTTCAGCGAGGTCGCGCGGATGCGGACCTGGATCTCGCCGGGACCGGGTTGCGGGGTGGGGAGCTCCACGAGCGTGAGCTGGCAGCCCTCCCCATTCGCGCCGGCGGCGAACTGCCACTGGCGGGTGGTGGCGGATTGGGCTGTTGCGGAGCTTGCGAGGATGTACGGGAGGGCGGCGCAGGCGACGGTGAGGAAGGCTCGGGTGGGGACGCGCGGCAGTGTGGGCATCGTCAGCTCCCGGTCTGTGGATGGCGAAGGCGATGGGTGCGATGGGTGGGCAGGCGCGGGAGAGGCGGCACGCCGGACGGTGTCACGTTACGAGCAGAGGACGTCCTGTCAACCGCCTTCAGCCGAGTTCCACGTGCACCGTTCGGGTGGTCGCGCCCTGGCCAACGACTCGGTACGCCGCGGGAAGCTACAGAGACGGCTTGCTCGATTGTCCGGGAATGCGGTCCGGCACCCAGCCGAGCTCCCGGGCGGCCTTTCTGCTGGATATCGTCCCATCCCATTCGGCGATGTTGTAGACGCCGCGCTCGCCGCGGGTGACCGCCAGCTTCGCGGCCAGCGCGGCACCATCGACGTGCAGCGGGCCACCCGGTGGTGGATCGTCGAAGCCGGTTCCCGGGCCGTACAGCTTACCGTAGCGGAGGACGATTCCCACCAGTGGCGCCTCGAGCACGTGACGCTCCAGCAGGGCTACGCCGCGCGCGGTCAAGCCAACGTGATCCTCCCGCTCGACGTCCAGTGGAGAGTCCTCGTCGAAGGGTTGTGGGCCGGGTGCGTACGCGAAGGAGATGCTCTGGGCGATCATTCT
>CAZJEH010000169.1:0-7753 GCA_964544905.1 uncultured Gemmatimonas sp. | reverse complement strand
ACTACGCGAAATATCTGCACCTCTGGATCGGGGTGATCTACGGCGGAACGCCGGTGCATCGCGACGTGCGCGACCTCCGCGCCGGTTACGACGTGCTGGTGGCCACGCCGGGCCGCCTCATCGACCACCTCGAGCGGGGCAATGTGGATCTCTCCGAGCTGGAAGTCCTCATCCTCGACGAGGCCGACCGGATGCTCGACATGGGCTTCCGCCCCCAGATCAACCAGATCCTCAAGCACTGCCCGAAGAACCGGCAGACTCTCTTCTTCTCAGCGACCCTACCCAACGAGGTCCGTTCGCTCGCCTACGACAGCCTCCGTGAGCCGGTGACGGTCGAAGCCGCGCCCCAGGCGACGACGGCGGAAGGCGTCGAGCAGTTCGTCTACCCGGTGGATGCGCGGAAGAAGACGGCCCTGCTGCTCGAGTTGCTCAAGCGGCCGGGGATGGACTCGGTGATCGTCTTCACCCGGACGAAGTTCGGGGCCGACAAGTTGATCGGGCAGCTCAGGGATGCCGGTATCTCGGCAGCCGTGATGCATGGGGACCGGGCGATGAAGGAGCGCGTAAAGGCGCTCGACTCCTTCCGCGACCGGGAGGTGCGGGTCCTCGTGGCGACCGACGTGGCCCAGCGCGGCCTCGACGTGGAGGGGATCTCCCACGTCATCAACTACGACGTGCCGCAGGACCCCGACAGCTACGTGCACCGGGTAGGTCGGACTGCGCGGGCCGGCCAGAAGGGCGAGGCGATCACCTTCATGTCGCCCGCGGAAATCGGGGAGCTGCGCGCGATCGAGTACCACATCGGAAAGGAGCTTCCGAAGGTGGAGCTCGAGGGCTACGGCTTCGGCCTGACAACCTCGGAGCCGGCTCCCGTCGCGCGGAAGCCTGCGCGGGGAGGGTGGAGGATGGGCTCGCGTGCGTCGGTGCCACTCACTCCCGAGGAGCTGGAGGCCCTTCTCCGCGTGGGCTGACGCAGGCGGTACCGTCCAGATCGGTTGACAGCTTGCCAGGGGTAGCCGGATGCGAGGAAGCCACACACGGAGCTGGACTTTCCCCCTGACCCTGCTCGCGGGCGTGCTCCTCCTCGCCGTGCCGGCTGCGGCGCGCCAGGAAACCGGTGGACCGGCGGTCTACCGCATCCCCGTCACGGGCGTCGTGGAGATGGGGCTGGCTCCGTTCATCCAGCGGTCGCTGACGGAGGCGGAGCAAGCCGGTGCGGCCGCGGCGGTGCTGGACATCGACACCCCGGGCGGCCGGATCGACGCGGCGGAACAGATCGTCGACGCCATCGCCGACGCCAACCTGCCTGTCTACGCGTACGTCAACCGGCGAGCCCTGTCGGCCGGGGCGATGATCGCCCTGGCCGCCGACGAGATCTACATGCGCCCCGGCTCGACACTTGGGGCCGCGACACCCGTTACGGGGGATGGGGAGCGGGCCAGCGAGAAGATCGTGAGCGCCATGCGGTCGGCGTTCCGGTCGCTGGCCGAAGCGCGGGGGCTGGACCCGCGCGTCGCCGAGGCGATGGTGGACGAGAGCATCGCCATCGATGGGCTGGTCGCGGCCGGGCAGCTCCTCACGCTGAGCACGGAAGAAGCGATCCGGCTCGGTTACGCCCAGCCGACCGACGACTGGGACGGGCTGCTCGCCTCGCTCGACCTCGAAAACGCGACGGTCGTCGATACCCGCGTCAATTGGGCGGAGCGGCTGGTGCGGTTCCTTACCCACCCGCTCGTCGCTCCGTTCCTCCTTTCCTTCGGTTTCCTCGGGCTGCTGATCGAGCTGAAGACCCCGGCGTTCGGCCTGGCCGGGATTGCGGGAATCACATCGCTGGCGCTCTTCTTCGGTAGTCACTTCATCATCGGCCTGGCCGGTTGGGAGGTGGCGATCCTGCTCGGGCTGGGGCTGATTCTCCTGGGGGTGGAAGTCCTGGTTCTGCCGGGCTTCGGCATTGCGGGGATCATGGGCACGCTTGCCCTGGTTTCGAGTATCTTCCTGAGTCTGATCGGTCGATTCCCGACGAGTGGTGACATGATGATCGCGGTCGGCGTCCTGGTGGGATCCATGGTCCTCGTAGGGCTCGCGGGATGGCAGCTCATCCGCCGATTGCCTCAGGATCGACGTGCCAAGCACATCCTTCTCAAGCAGGAGCTGACCCGGGACGAAGGGTACGTGTCGGCTGAGGCGCGCCCCGATCTCATCGGCCAGGAAGGCGTCGCCCTGACGGACCTGCGGCCTGCCGGGACCGCTTCGATCGCGAATGAACGGATCGACGTGGTTTCCGAAGGCCCCTGGATCCCCGCCGGCACGCAGATAAAGGTGATCCGGTCCGAAGGCTACCGTCACATCGTCACGCCCGTAGCGAACGCCTGATCGCGCGGCCGCTACGGCCACCGTCGCATTTCGAGCGGGCTCTTCGCCCGCTACCTCCAGACCCTGACCCACCTACGGCCCGAAATGGAAGAACTGATTTTCGGAAGCTCACTGGTCATCCTCGTCCTGGCGGCGCTGCTGATCATCATGTTCGTGCGCTTCGTTCCCATCGGGCTGTGGATGAACGCGTACGCGTCGGGCGTGCGGCTGTCGTTCATCAACCTGTTCATGATGCGGTTCCGGAGGGTCGATCCGCACTCGATCGTGCGGCCGCTGATCGCGGCGACCAAGGCCGGGCTGCACCTGAGTGTCGATGAGCTGGAGGGGCACTACCTGGCCGGAGGCGATGTCGCCCGCGTTGTGGCAGCCCTCATTTCCGCCGACAAGGCCAACATCCAACTCGGCTTCAAGCAGGCCGCGGCGATCGACCTGGCCGGCCGCGACGTGAAGGAGGCGGTCGAGACGTCGGTCAACCCGAAGGTGATCACCACCCCGCGCGTCGCCGCGATGGCGAAGGACGGCATCCAATTGATCGCGCTCGCGCGCGTGACCGTGCGCGCGAACATCAACCGGCTCGTGGGTGGCGCCGGGGAGGAGACGATACTCGCCCGTGTGGGTGAAGGAATCGTGTCGACGATCGGTTCGAGTCCGAGCCACAAGGCGGTGCTCGAGAACCCGGACATGATCTCCAAGGCGGTGCTGAACAAGGGGCTGGATGCCGGCACGGCGTACGAGATCCTCTCGATCGACATCGCCGATGTGGATGTCGGGAAGAACATCGGCGCGGAGCTGCAGGCCGACCAGGCGGAGGCGGACAAGAAGATCGCGCAGGCCAAGGCCGAGGAGCGACGGGCTATGGCGGTCGCCATGGAGCAGGAGAACAGGGCGCGGGTGGAGGAGATGCGCGCAAAGGTCGTCGAAGCGGAGGCAGAGGTGCCGCGGGCGATCGCGGAGGCGTTCCGCTCCGGCAACCTCGGGATCATGGACTACGCCCGGTACCGCAACCTGCAGAGCGACACCGAGATGAGGCAGTCCATCGCGAGGCCTGACGGGAGCGGCGACGGCAACCAGGTCTGATCATGGATTGGGTAACGGTCCTCTTCATCATCTTCTTTTTCGTCCTGCCGGTGATCCAGCAGGTGTTGGAGCACGCCCGCAAGGGCCGTCAGGTTCCGCCGGAGTGGGAGCGGATGGAGGATGATGAATCAGCCCTGCCGACGGGATGGCGCCGGGTCGAGCAGGCTCCGGCGCCGTCGACAGACGGAGGCTGGTCGGAGGGCTGGGGCCAGTGGCCGGAATCAACCGACGATCGGGTGGACGTAGAACCTGAAACACTCGAGCGACTCGAGCCGGAGTGGGTCAAGAGCTACGAGGAGGTGGACGCGGAAGAGCCTGTACGCCTGGAGGTGGAATGGGCGAGGCCGCTGCCCGAACTCCCCGAGATTCCCGTCGCCGCGGCTCCTGTCCGGAAAACCTCTCCCCGAAAGACCCTGGCAATTGCAGCGCCGATGGAGGTTGCCGTGGCCCGGCCCAGCCCGATCTACACGGATATCCGCCGGGCCCTCCACGATCCGGCCGAAGTCCGCAAGGCGCTGATCCTTCGCGAAATCCTCAATCCGCCTCTCTCGCTCAGGGACATCGATCCGGAGCTCCTCTGACCGTCCTATCGTCGGTCGCCACCCGTCAGTCCTTACCAGATGGCGGTATCGACGGGGGAGCCTAGGCCTCGCCCGTCTTCCATCACGTTTCGCAACTCCGTACCGGGCACGGACATTGAATGGTTCCGTGCGCCATGCCGTATGGAACCGACGAACATCTTTTCCCCGTCTGGAGGGAACCCCGGACGATCTGGGAACGGACCGGGTTCACGCGCACACAGCGGCGTGTCCTAGACGGCGCGCTGATCCTGCTTTTCCTGATCTTCGCTGCCGGCTGGATCTACGTCGCGGTCGAATCACTGGAGGCCGGAGGCGTGCCTGAGATCGCCCGTCGACTGGGTT
The DNA here is from genome assembly GCA_964544905.1 of uncultured Gemmatimonas sp. Lineage (GTDB taxonomy): Bacteria > Gemmatimonadota > Gemmatimonadetes > Longimicrobiales > Longimicrobiaceae > WHSP01. The sequence goes on along the minus strand of CAZJEH010000169.1, from coordinate 3,380 downwards.
CGACCCCTCCACCGCTGTCGGGAGAAGCCCCTGTGCCCGCCACCTTTCTCCTGGATGCCGCGATGGCGGCACTCGTCGATTGGGAAGATGTCCGAGGGGAGAGCGGCGCGATCCGACTGGTGATCAGCGAGCCGGGCGACTCCCTTCGCCTGCCTGAGGATCTGCCCGACGAGGTGGCCGTCACGTATGCGCCACTGGGAGCCGACACCGCCGTGCCTCCGCCCCCGTCCGACGCTCTCCCGACGCGTTCGGGAATCTGGAACGTGCTCGTGCAGATGGCGGGCGTCGTTCGCGAGGTGCCCGGCCTGAGCGTGGTGACCCTCGTGTCGGCGGAGCGATTGCGAGAAGGCCGGATCGGTCGCTACCGAGTCGGCAGATGGCCCGCCGGGGAAGGCGCTTACGCGCCACCTCGCGGCTTCATCGAGGTGACCCCGGAGAACATGGAGACGCCCGTCTCCACTCACTTCCAGCTGAAGGATTTCCTGACGAAGGGGCAGCAGGACGTCTGGCCGAAGTACGTCGCGCTATCCACGCGCCTGCTCGACAAGCTCGAGCTGACACTGCAGGAGCTCGAGCGGCGCGGGCACATCGTAGAGGACGTGTTCGTGATCAGCGGTTTCAGGACGCCCTGGTACAACGCGACGGGCGGCAACACGCAGGGGCGCGGTGCGCTTTCCCGGCACATGTACGGGGACGCCGCCGACATCGCCATCGACAACAACCAGGACGCCTGCATGGACGACCTCACCGGCGACGGCCGCGCCACGGTTGCCGATGCGCGAGTCATCGCCGAGGCGGCGGAAGAGGTGGAGCGGCGATACCCGCACCTCATCGGGGGAATCGGGATCTACAAACCCGAGCCGGGCGCCCACTGCGGAATGGTCCACATCGATACGAGGGGACACCGGGCGCGGTGGTAGTCACTCCCAGCAGAGGAGCCAGGATGGACGAAATCAGCACGGGACAGACAGGTGGCGTCGGATTCGCCGATACGGGCCCCGAGGAGGGTGAAGCACACGCGATGAAGCGACGCGAGGACGCTCCTCCGCCGGGCACGGTCCGCCGCGAGGACCTGGAGCCGCACGAGGGGCTCCGTTACATCGCCCGCCTCTTCAAGGTCCTGAGCCTGTTCCTGATCCTCCTCGCGGTCGGGGAGGTAGTCATCGGACTGGTCCAGGTGGGGACGGCCTCGATCGCGACGCTTCTCGTCGAGACGACCAGGTTGATCGTGTTCGCGGCGTTTCTGTGGGGCGCCGGCGACATCGCGTTGATGCTCATCGAGAGCAACCATGACCTGCGTGCAGCACGCATCCTTCTGGGTCGGCTCAACGACAAGATGCAGCGACTCACCGATATCGAGTCGGACGAATTGGAGCTACTCGCGGCGAACCCGTCGATGAAACGGGTCAGGGGCGGGAAGGTCGGCTCTACGGATGCGGGCCAGTCGGCGCCGGATCAGCAACGTCCTCCATCACCCTGAGGTTGAAGCGGCCCAGGTCGAGCCGGACCTCCGAGAGCTGAGCGGAGCAAGCTAAGAGGCGCGAGATCGAGTCCGCGAATCGGTTGACGCGCCCTGTGCAGGAGGGTGTCCTGGACCCGTTCGCGTGGAAGCCGTGCCTTGTCTGCAGCAGATCGCTGCAGATGGTTGATGGGGTTGTCGGGCCTTCCCGTCCCCGATCGCCATTGTCGGCTCGATCGAAGCCGACAGTCGTCAGGGCGCACCGGGTATCACCGCCGGCTCGCCAGCGCCGATACCCGCGTGGCATCTCCTCCCTCATCTGTACGTCGCGAGGTACTCCAGCGCGGAGTCCATCACCCGCCGGGCCTCGGCTGCCGGCAGGGTATAGTTGTTTGCCACGATCGCGAAGACGACCCGCTCCCCCCGGGCCGTAGTGAGGTAGCCGGCGAGCGAGCTCGCTCCCGTGAGGGTCCCCGTCTTCGCGCGAACGTTGTCGAGCAACGGTGGGTCGCGCATGCGATCGCTGAGCGTACCGTCGCGCCCGCCCACCGGGAGAGCATCGAGCCAGAGGTCCCGTTGCTCGGCACGGTCCATCCGATCGAGCAGGGCAACGAGCATCGCGGGAGAAACGAGGTTGTAGATGGACAACCCGGAGCCGTCGGCCATCCGATACGGAGTCGGGTGGGCATCCCATACTCGGAGGAGGCTGTCCACCACCGCCGCTCCCCCCTCGGTCGTCGCGACCTGCCGGACCTCTCGCCCCACCGTCTTGAGCAATGTCTCCGCGATCAGATTCTGACTCGGCTTCAGCATCGCCGGAAGGATTTCGCGCAAAGGCGGGGAACGGTGCGCGAAGACCGGGACCGCTTCTCGAAGGGACGGATCGTACGGCTCCAGGGCGGTATGCCGGATCGCCGGCCCCTCAGCGGCGATGCCGCGTTCCCGTAGCGCCTCCCGCACGGCCATCACGAAGTAGAACGCAGGATTGCGAACCGCCACCGAGAGGCGGGCGCCGGGCTCGTCGGCCGCGACTTCGCCGCGCAGGATCACGCCGTTGCCGGACTCGTCGTGCAGGACCCTGAGCGCGGTGAGACTCCCCTCGAGAACCGTCCGCGTATCATTGATCACCCGGACCGCCTGGGTCGGGGGGGTGAGCACGACCAGCGCCGGCTGCAGGGAGACCCGGCTGGGAAACACATCCAGCTCGATGACTCCCTCGTTGAACTGCAGCGCGCCGAACTCGGCGGCATACCCGCTCGTGAGATCATCCCACGCCCAGCCGCTGCCCAGGTTCGGCCCCGCGAACGCGGTATCCACGGCGATGATCGGACCGACGATGCGGGTGATCCCATGGGCGCGCAGGCTATCGGCCCAGGCGCGGAAGGCGTCGCGCGGATCGTTGAGGAAGCGGCCACTGAACGTTGGATCGCCCGTGCCGAAGATGACCAGCGGCCCCTCGAGGACGCCGTTGCGAACCGGTCCGGCGGCGGAAATCGTGGTGGTGTAGCTGTAGTCCGGGCCCAGTGTCTCAAGGGCGGCTGCGGCCGTGAGCAGCTTGATGGTCGAGCCCGGCGTGAAGAGCCGCTCTGGGTTCCGTTCGTAGATCACCTCTCCCGAATCGAGCGAGCGGATCTGAACCCCCCAGTGAGCGTTGCGCAAAGCGGGGTCGTCGAAGACCTGGTCGAGGCCCACCGCGAGCGGCGACGCCCCGGTTCCAGCACCCCCGCGTGGCCCGCCCATCAACGGCGCGCAGGACGTGGCGAATGTGAATAGAAGCAGACTCGAGACGATCCGGGCTGCGGAATTCCTCATCGATCAGCGGATTCAGGTAGTTTTTCGCCGGCCGTGGCCAGCCCCGGCAGCGGCGGAGGCCCCACGGACTCGGCCTCCCAGATCTTCGCGTACGTCAGAAAGGTGTAGT
>CAZJEH010000168.1:0-7757 GCA_964544905.1 uncultured Gemmatimonas sp. | reverse complement strand
GAGGTTCTCGTTCTCGTAGACAAGCTCCTCGTGCAGCTTCTCGCCCGGCCGCAGTCCGGTGAACACGATCCGGCCCTCCGTGCTCGACCCGCACAGGCGGAGCAGGTTCTCGGCGAGCTCCACGATACGCACAGGTTCGCCCATTTCCAGCATCGCGATGTGACCACGGATCTCCGGCAGTAGCGACGCCTGGAGTATGAGCTGTACGGCTTCCGGGATGGTCATGAAATACCGCGTGACATCCGGATGCGTCACCGTCAACGGCTGCCCGGACGCGATCTGCTGCTTGAAGATGGGGATGACACTGCCGTTGCTGCCCAGGACGTTACCGAAGCGAACGGCGGCGAAGATCGTCCGGGGATAGCGATCCTGAAGTTCCAGCGCGACGGCCTCCGCCAACCGCTTCGTGGCACCCATCACGCTGCGGGGACGGACAGCCTTGTCGGTGCTGACGAGCACGAACTTACCCGTCCCCCGCCGCCCCGCGGCATCCGCGACCACGTAACTGCCCAGCACGTTGTTGCGGACTGCCTCGCGGACGTTGCGCTCCATCATCGGCACGTGCTTGTAGGCGGCCGCGTGGAACACATGCGTGGGGTCGTACGTCATGAAGATGCTCTCGATCGCCGACCGATCGACGACGTCGGCCACCAGGGGAATCATCTTCAGGTTCGGGTACTGCTGCCGCAGCTCCATCTCCAGGTAGAAGAGCGCGGTCTCCGACTGGTCCAGCAAGAGCAGCAGGTCGGGCGAGTGGTGGGCTATCTGCCGGGCCAGCTCCGAACCGATGGAGCCCGCCGCTCCCGTGATCAGTACGCAACCGCCGTCCAAGTCCTCCGCGAGCTCGACCAGATCGAGCTGCACCGGTTCCCGCTGGAGCAGGTCCTCGATGCGTACCTCGCGGATCTGGTCCACCCGCACGTTCCCGGCGAGAACCTCCGCAATGTTGGGCAGCACGCGGTAGGGGAGCCCGACCGAGGCGCATTTCGTCACGAGGGAGCGCATCTGGGAGGGCGTTGCCCGCGGCACAGCCAGAACCAGTTCCTCGACCTCGTACCGCTCAGCGTACTCGGCCATCTCGTCGGTAGAGCCGACGACTTCCAGCCCTGCCAACCGCGTCCCCCACTTGTGGGGATCGTCGTCGACGAACGCGACCGGGCGATAACCCGTTACGCTGCGCAGCATCTCGCGCGCGAGCATGTAGCCGGATTCTCCCGCCCCGATGATCATCACGCGGCGCTCGGCCTTCCCACGATCGGCCATCCGGTGGCGTACCCTTTCGAATATCGCTCGATAACCGATCCACACGCCCGCGGTGAAGATCACCGTCAGGACCCCCTCGAGAGCGACGACCGACAGCGGCACGTACGGCGTCAGAGTCAGCAGGCGCGTGACGACGGTGAATAGGAGAGTTCCGACCACCGCGGCCCGGGTCAGGCGAAGAACGTCCGAGATCCCGACGAAACGCCAGCGGCTACGGGACAGCCGGAAGAAGCGATACGCGGCGTTGCGGACGAGAAGGAGCAGGGGGAGAGTCAGCAGGAAGGTCCGCGTATACGCCGGATTCCAGGAGAACTCGAACCGAATGAAATATGCGCATGCGTACGCCGCCGCCGTCGCTCCCGCATAGATGAAGAAGACAACCGGTCGGCGGTGAAGTCGGCGCAAGCGCTCGATCAGGACGACGAGACCCCGTGCGACAGCACCTCTACGGATCATTTCCTCTCCTCAATCGGCCCGAAAGGGCCTGTTGCCGCTCCGATGGGCCGGCACCCCGTCATGATTGCCAAGTTGGCTGCCTGTGTTTTCAGCCGCAACCCACCTGACTTCACCTGTTATCGCCCGAACTGCCCGCTCACGCTCCTGACAGGGTCCTGGCGGTGCCGCCCGTTTCCTCGACGACCTTCCGGAAGTACGGAATCGTACGCTCCAACCCCTCGCGAAGCGGCACTCTTGGCTCCCAGCCCAGGACTTCACGAGCGACGGTGATATCCGGCCGCCTCGTCTTGGGATCATCGACCGGAAGCGGCAGCGACGTAACCGTCGAGCTGCTCCCGGTCAGCTCGAGAACGAGGTCCGCCAACTGCCGGATCGTGAACTCACCCGGATTGCCGATATTGGTCGGCTCGGTGCGGTCCGAGAAAAAAAGCCGGTAGATCCCTTCAACCAGATCATCGACGTAGGTAAAGGATCGGGTTTGCAACCCCTCTCCATAAATCGTCAGCGGATCTCCGCGGAGGGCCTGGACGATCAGATTGCTGACGACCCGACCATCGCCAGGACGCATGCGAGGTCCGTAGGTGTTGAATATGCGCGCGATGCGCGTGTCGACGCCATGATAGCGATGGTAAGCCATGGTCATGGCCTCGGCAAAGCGCTTGGCCTCGTCGTAGACGCCCCGCGGTCCCACCGGGTTGACGTGCCCCCAGTAGGTCTCCGGCTGCGGATGGACCTGCGGGTCGCCGTAGACCTCGCTCGTCGAAGCCAGGAGGTAGCGCGCCTTCTTCGCCTTTGCCAGACCCAGCGTCTTGTGCGTTCCCAGCGACCCCACCTTGAGCGTGGGGATGGGCATCTCCAAGTAGTCGATAGGGCTGGCGGGACTCGCGAAGTGGAGCACGCCATCCAGCTCACCGGCTATGTAGATGTAGTTCGTGACGTCGTACTCGAGGAACTGGAACAGCGGATTCCCGATGAGATGGGCAATGTTGTCGGGGGTGCCGGTACTGAAGCTGTCGACACCCACCACGTAATGTCCTTCGCGGATGAACCTGTCGCAGAGATGAGAGCCCAAGAACCCCGCGGCACCGGTGATGAGAATCCGCATCGTCCGCGTCAGATTCCAGTTGCGTGCGTCGCGACCACGCTAAGAGGAGATACGGAGGGACGGCCGATCGAAACGTAATGGAAGCCCTGCTCCCGCATCTTCTCGGGATTCCAGAGGTTTCGCCCGTCGAAGATGGTCGGCTCGCGGAGCAGACTGGCGATGCGCTCGAAGTCGGGCCGGCGGTAGGGCTGCCATTCCGTTAGGACAAGCAAGGCATCCGCGCCCTGGAGGCAATCGTAGTTCTTGTCGCAGAGGACGAGCCGGCCGGCATCGAGGAGATCCGCGAAGTAGCGCTCGGCCTCGTGGCGCGCCTGCGGGTCGTGCGCCCGGACCATTGCCCCGCGCTCGACCAGCCCGCGCACGATGGTCAGCGCAGGAGCCTCGCGCATGTCGTCCGTCTCCGGCTTGAAGGAGAGGCCCCACACAGCGAACGTGCGGCCCGAGAGATCGCTTCCGTAGCGCTCGATGACGCGGTTGAGCAGCAAAACCTTCTGCGCGTGGTTGAGCTCCTCGACGCCTTCGAGGATGGACGCGTCGATACCCGTCTGGCGGAGGGTGTGGATGAGGGCTTTGACGTCCTTCGGGAAACAGCTCCCACCGTATCCGATTCCGGCGAAGAGGAACGCCGGCCCGATGCGCGCGTCGGTACCTATCCCCTGCTGAACCAGCGACACGTCCGCTCCAACAGCCTCGCAGAGACCGGCGATCATGTTCATGAAGCTGATGCGCGTGGCCAGCATCGCGTTCGCCGCATACTTGGTGATCTCGGCGGAAGCGATGTCCATGAAGATGATCGGATTGCCCGTGTGCACGAACGGGCTGTACAGCTCGGCGAGCCGCTGCCTGGCGTGCTCGGAGTCCACCCCCACAACCACCCGGTCGGGCTTCATGAAATCCTGCACCGCGGCGCCTTCCTTCAGGAACTCCGGGTTGCTGCAGACGTGCACGCGACGCGAAGTGTAGCGACGCAGGGTCTCGGCTACTTTACGTGCCGTGCCAACCGGAACCGTGCTCTTGGTGATGACGATCTTCTCCGGCCCGGTCTCCGGCATGTTCTTGCCGATCGTCTCCGCCACCGCAAGAACATGCTGCAGATCCGCACTCCCGTCCTCGCCCGGGGGGGTGCCAACCGCGATGAAGATGACCTCCGCCTGCGCGACCGCTCCGCCCACGTCGGTGGTGAAGGAGAGCCGGCCCTCCTGTAGGTTCCGGGAGACGAGCGGCTCGAGGCCGGGCTCGTAGATCGGTATGTCGGCACGCTGAAGCCGCGCGATCTTGCCCTCGTCTATGTCGCAACAGACAACATCGTTACCGGTTTCCGCGAGACATGCCCCCACGACCAGACCGACGTAGCCAGTACCGACGACAGCTATGTGCATGCCTTCAATCAGTTAAGAGTCATTGCCGCCAATGACGCTCCCGCCTCTCGGCCTTGGAGTCGCCGCTACTCCCTATGGTCAACCGACGAATCAATGTACGCCCGAATGGAACTCAACCTTCGAGCACAAAACATTACAAGTTAAATCTAGCTTCGGCACGCCGCAATCCGACCATCACCGCTGGAAAGGACGCCCGGAGGCCGGTCGAGGTCACGGTGACGAGGGCCGGTCACCCACCAGCGGTCGGAGAAGAGTTGCCGGCCGGCATTGCTACCCATGAAACGTTCGCCTATGCTTGGCGTGACACGTGAACTTCCGAGGACCATGCGGACTGTCTCCATCATCACGGCGGCGCTCATCCTGTTTCCGCTGCACGCGTCGGGGCAAAATGGCGCGGAGAGATCGGTGACTGTCGCGCCTGGCGACGTGGTGCGGATCGAGATCTGGCGCGAAGAGGATCTCAGCGGTGAGTTCCTCGTGGAGGAAGACGGCGTGGTCACGCTGCCGCTGCTGGGCCCCCAGCAGGTCGGTGGGGTTTCGGCGGACGTGGTCAAGGAAAGACTGCTGGCCGGGTATCGAAACGAACTGCGCAACCCGTCGATCGTGATCACGCCGCTGCGCCGAGTCTATGTGCTCGGGGAAGTCAACGAGCCAGGGTTGCAGCTCGTCGATCCAACAATGAGCCTGGCAGGCGCGATCGCCCTCGCCGGCGGCGCGAACCCCAACGGGGACCTCCGGAACATCCGGGTGGTCCGCCAGGGCCGCGTGGTTCTCGACAAGATTCCCGCCGAACGCGGGCTCGCGCTTGTGGACGTCCGTTCCGGCGACGAGATCTTCGTCGGCCGCCGAGGGTGGTTCGATCGCAACAGCACGTTCGTCGTTAGCGCGCTGCTGTCAGTTACGAGCCTGCTGGTGAGCCTGCTGAGGTGAGGCGCGCGGCTTGACCGGAGCGGTCCGGCGACCTGGAAGGATATGCAAAGCCGGAAGTTATGACCGGTCGACATATGTCGGCTGCCTGCGTTGGCAAGTCGATGGGTTGGCTTCGGGTCGAGACGGCCTCCCACATGCCGAATCTGCACGCGTCACCGTCTACGGAGCTGCCAATTCCCTTCGATCGCGCGGACTGCGACCCATCGGCTCAGCCACTTGCCGTGGGGCCTGCAGCCGCAGTCCGAGGAGGTCGACCGCGCGGTGCCCTGCGCTCTCGCTCTCCCGGCGAGCAAAGGCCTTATTCCCACCCGGCGCGCACTCCGATCCTGAAGTTCCAGTTCACCACATCGTCCTCGAAATCGCGATTGAGATTCCAGGCGCCAGTCAGGCCCGCTGCGAGGTCGTAGCGACCGCGGAAGAACACTGATTCCATACCGGCCGCATACATGAGATCTACGATCTTGCGCCGTGGAACGGCCAAGGTACCGTCCTGCCTATCGGTGCGCTCGACGAACGCAGTGAGTCGGCCGCGCGTGTGGTATCGATCAAGCGCCAGGATCGCCCCTCCGCCGCCGTAGATCGCGGGCGACCCGAGGAGCTGGCCGCGGTGTGTATGCCCCTGCCGCTGGACGCTGTGGTTGTAGAAGTACTGCTGCGGCCTCACTTTCAGCAGGTGGCTCGGCGTGGCCTCGGCGACCTCGGCCCGCAGGACGGTCCACGCGCTGTCGTTTCCTCCCCAGACCTTCTGCAAGCCGAACAGGTAGGCGCTGGCGTGGTCGGGCTCCAGCAACAGATCGCGGAGGTCGTGGTTGTGATCCTCGCGGCCGAACTCGGCGTAGATCTCGAGCCCAGTACCCGGGAATGCCCAGCGAACGAACACCGAGGCGAGCTGGTTCTCGCCGAGGACGTCGACCTCGTCCAGCCGGCTCTTCAGGAGCGATTCGAAAGGACGGAACAGGTCGTTGGCCGAGATGCCGCCCTCAGGCCATTCCAGATGGAAAAACCGGGATCCGCCAAGCTCCAGGCCGGGCACCCCTCTCGGGCTGAAAACCGCTACCAGGCCGGACATGAACCGGCGCTTGTGGCTCTCAGGCACGGGGGAGAAGGCGGACTGCTCCAACGCTCCCCAGACGAGCCTGCCGTGGAGACGTCCAATCCACAGATTCAGGGGTCGGCCTGTACCGAGGAACGTGTGAAGGTACCCACCGGCGTTCGGACCGAGGATGATCGGGTAGTGCCGAGCCGGTCCCCATTGTTGGTTGGCCGAGGAAATCCCGACCGCGAGGCCGCGCAGGTCCAGTCGGACGGTCGACTGGCCCGGGTCGATCCGCGAGTATGCCCTCTCACCGAAACGCTGTGGTAGATCGATGAAATCCGGAGTCCGGGGATCACGGAATGCCTCCGGCGGTTCACGCCCTTTTGGCGTCAGCGGGAAGGAAGCGTTCTGACTCGAGAAGACAACCGGAGCGAGGCTGGCGCTGAGCGGACCGAACTGGACGGCAGCCCCGCCGTTCAGGGCCAGCGTGATTCCCTTGCCAGCCCATATCGGCCCGTCGTCGCCCCCGTACGGAAAGGCGGAGTTGTAGGAGACCTGCAGGCTCGGGCGGATCCAGCCCAGGCGTTGATCGCCGGGAACGTAGCCGTAGCGGGCGGCCCATGGATGCCGCGTCGAGTCGACCGCCATCCGCTCGATCTCGTCGATCCCCCAACCCCGGATGGAAACGGGATAGAGCCGGGAAGTGCCGCCGATCTGCAGGATCCTGAGATAGCGCTCGGCCTCCGACCCGACGGACGTCTCGGCCCAGGCCGACACCGGGGCGGATGCCGTCTCCTGACCGACGCTGGTCTTGACATCGACAGTGAGGATGAGAAGGGCTGACAGGATCAGCGGGACGTGTATCCATCGCCGGATCACCGGCAGTCGTCGATGCAATCTAGGGATCTCCTTGGTCGTCCGAAGCGAAACGCGGCCGGTTGTATCGTACCCGTACTACTGGTAGCTTGTCCACCCTGAACGGCGGCGGTTCTGAGGCCTCGGCAACCCTCGACGGAGTGATGCACGACAGGGATCGAACGGGGAGAACGGCGAGGCGGGTCGGTGTTCTGGCGGCGGTTTCGCTGAACGTGCTCATCTTTCCCGGATCCCTGACGGGCCAGGAGGCTCCCGCCGCTTCCCCGGGGGCCGCACAATCATCCTGGGACCTCCGCATCAATCGTCTTCCCATGCTGGGCGGACCTTTGGAAGACGCTCAGCGGCTGCGGCAGCAGGTGGGCGAGGCCCCGTTGGACGGGTTCACGATCCGCTCCGCCTCCTCGCTACTCGCTTCTCACAGTGATCGAGGTCGTTCCGTCGGCATCTTTCTACCTGAGATCCGCGCGGTACACAACTCGACGGTGCCGTTCTCCCTCAACGAGGGATCTTTGTGGGCCGGCCGGGGCCTGAACCTGGAGATCACCGGTGGCGTGCGGGTCACTGTCGGTGCCCTCACGTTCGTTCTGGTCCCCCAGATCACCCGGTCGCAAAACCTGGAGTTCCAGACCCTACCCTACCCCCTCGGCCAGGAGCCCGAGCGAAGCACGTATGCGGCGCCTTGGTACTATCCCCCCGAATCGAGCGATCGACC
>CAZJEH010000167.1:0-7823 GCA_964544905.1 uncultured Gemmatimonas sp. | reverse complement strand
TGAACTCTTCGGCGGGGCCGATGGGGACGGAATCGGCAGTCAGCACGGCGCTGCCAGGTCTCCCCGAAATCGGCGTTCTCCGATTCAGTCGCTAGATCGATACCGTACGGCGTGCCTCTCGACGTCGCGATCCGATGGAGGGCAGTGCGTCAGGGAGGAGGGCGCCTCGGCGCAACCTGCGGTCCAGCTTGCGCCGGATGGTCTGGTTGCACCGGGGTGGCTGGTCCCGGGCCCGATTTTACAGGTCCTTGGGACGCTTCCTTGGCTTGGGGGTGTCGGCTCGATGCTCGGTAGACCTGATGGCCTCAGGTGGAGACCGACCGCTGACCCCAGCCGGATCCGGTCTCCGGCGAATATCAATTATCTTCGGGCCAGAACCCGCCCCCCACCGACCCCGGGTGTCGTCACGCATGGATCGCGGCTCGATCGACCACCTCGTTCGAAAAATCGATCTGATCGTGAGATCCCGTTGGCAGGAGCCCCGCAGGCGATGTGAGATGATGTCGTGAAGCCGTCAGGAAGGAAACGGGTCGGGTCCTCAGAAGGAATCGAGCTCCTCCTCCAGCTCCATGGCCATTGATGGATGCCCGTGCCGCTCAGCTGCGTCGATCCCCTGGCGATAGACCTCCCGTGCCTCGTCCATCCGGCCCAGATTTCTCAACGCCCTGGCCAACCTTCCGTAGGCATTGCCCTCGTCTTCGGATGCCGCGAGATAGAGACGTAGCTGGTTGACCACCTCCTCCCAGTCTCCGGCTCGTTCGTATTCGAGAGCGAGGCCGAAACGCGCCCGCGGGTCGTCCGGACGCGTCTCCAGCAATCGTTTGAGCGCTTCGATTCGCGAGTTCTGCACGTCCCGTGACAAGTCGATCGGGCCGGGTATGATGGTTCAGGTCACTTCATGACGCGCGCGGCGGCAGCCGCGAGGACCACCCCGAGAGCCGCAGCTCCGCCCAGCAGAGCCGCCCGTTCCGTCCGCCACCGGCCGCGCCCCGCGCCGTTGGGCGCCCTAATGTCAGGCGACACGTCGTCGTACGCCGAAGCGGCGTCGGAGATGGCCGCGATCTCGGAGGATGCCACGATCTCGGAAGTCGCAACGTCGGGGGGGTGCCCAACGTCTACGGAAGCCTCGCTACCGCATGCGGAGCACACCGCCACGCCGGCCAGTCTGCTACGACGATTGACGAACTGCAAGTCTCCGCCACAGGAGCCGCACTCCACGCCCGAGGAAAGCGGTTTCACCGAAGTGTAGAGACGGTTCCTTGTCACCCCGGCGCTCCGGACGATCTCTTCGATCGATTGACCGCTGTGCCAGTATAGCTCGTTCAGCTGCGCCGGTAGCGCGTCTTCGTGGAAGTCGAAGACCATTGATCGCTCCAGTCCCGGGGAGAATGTGTGGATAACAGGTTGACTGAGAGCATGAGACATGCCATCTAACCCTGAATGCTCCCTTTCCGTTTCACCCCGAATGGACAGCCCGATGGCCCTTGGCCGAACACGCCTAACTGATAAGATCCGGGTTGCCGCTGTGTTTTCCGGAGACATCACCGGATGATCCGTCCACGTGGGCTTCGCGAGGGATCGCGAATCGCCCTCGTCGCACCCGCAGGTCCGCTGCCGGAAGGGGCGATCGAGCGGGCCGTGGAGCGAGTGCGAAGTTTCGGGTGGGAACCTGTCGTGGGGCCGCACGCTCATCGACGGGAGGGATATCTGGCCGGCAGCGACGAGGAGCGGCTCGCGGACCTCCAGGCAGCGCTCGACGGCGACAACGACGCGATCTGGTGCCTTCGCGGTGGCTACGGAACCCTGCGAATCGTTGATCGTATCGATTTTGGCGCCCTCGTCGCACGCCCGCGCCCGCTGATCGGCTTCAGTGACAATACCGTGTTGCACTTGGCGGCGCTGCGGGCGGGTATTACGACCTTCCACGGTCCGCACGCCGGCGTCAGGGACTTTCCGGCGTTCACCCGGGACTGTCTGCGCCGGGTCCTGAGCGGCAATGGGCCGGTCGGCGTGCTGCCCCGCTCCGCAGTACACGCGGAACCGACGACCATCCGAGGCGGTGCGGTGGAAGGCCCGCTCGTGGGTGGGAACCTGTCGTTGCTCGCGGCGACTGTCGGTACGTCTCTGCAGCTTTCCGCACGCTCGGCAATCCTGTTCCTGGAAGATGTAGGGGAACCGGCGTACCGGATCGACCGGTTGCTGACCCAGTTGCTGCTATCCGGGGTGCTGGCCGACGTAGTCGGTGTGGCCGTGGGTGCGCTCAGTGACTGTCCTGATGATGATCCGGCGTTGCCGTCGCCTCAGGACGTCGTCAGGGATCGACTTCATGACCTCGGCGTACCCGTTGTGTGCGGCCTCTCGTTCGGGCACACCGCGGACACCTGGACGCTCCCGCTCGGCGTAGGTGCCCGGCTCGATGCAGATCGGGGGACGCTGGAACTGCTCGAGCCCGCGGTCGCCGGGTGACGAAAAGGCACATTGCTCGGGACGACCGGTGGTCCCCTTGGAAACGGGATCCAGCTTGAAAATCTACACGCGCACCGGTGACGCCGGATCGACGGGACTCTTCGGTGGGGGACGGGTGTCGAAGGGGGACATTCGCGTCGAAGCCTATGGCGAAGTGGATGAGTTGAACGCCTCGATCGGTGTGGCCATCGCCGCGCTGGGTGCCGCGTCTTTGCCGTCGTCGCCGCTCATGATCGAAGGCCTCCGACGTGTCCAGGAGGACCTGTTCGCGATAGGCGCGTATCTCGCTACGCCGGGCGCTGATGGGTCGGCCGCGGCGGCCAGACATCTTCCGCCGCTACCGAGCGGCGAGATCAGTGCTCTGGAAGAATGGATCGATGCGGCGACCGCGCGTCTCCCCGAGCTGAAGAGTTTCATCCTCCCGGGCGGGTCCGTGGTCGCCGCGGAACTGCACCGCGCCCGAACCGTATGCCGGAGGGCGGAACGGCGCGTAACGCAGTTGTCCGACGAAGCGACGGTGGAAGGTTCGGTACTGGCCTACCTGAACCGGCTTTCCGATCTTCTATTCACACTGGCACGGCTGGCGAATCTCGAAGCCGGCGCGGAGGATGTCCCGTGGAGCGGGCGTCGTTGAGCCGCGTCATGGGAGCTCTAACCTGATCGATATTCTGGAGGAAACGATGCCATATTCGGAAATTCTCGTGCGCCCCATGCGCCAGGAGCTGACTCGCCTGGGTGTCCTGGAGCTGACGACCGCCGAAGACGTGGAGCGGACCTTTGCCGAGCCCGGTACGACGCTCGTCGTCGTCAACTCGGTCTGCGGGTGTGCCGCTCGGAACGCCCGACCCGCGGTCGCGCTTGCCCTGCAGCATGAGGTCCGCCCCGATCGCGCCGTGACGGTGTTCGCCGGGCAGGACCTGGAGGCGACCGCGCAGGCCCGCCGCCATTTCCACGGCTACCCACCGTCCTCCCCGTCCATGGCCCTGATGAAGGACGGCGAGCTCGTCTTCATGCTCGAGCGACACCAGATCGAGGGACGCGACGCCGACGAGATCGCCCAGGACCTGATAGACGCTTTCGATCGCTACTGCGGGACCACGGTCTAACCACGACCCAGATGGCTACCACGAGCCTGAGCGAAACGCCCGTCATACCGCTGGAAAAGGTCGAGGCGGACACGCTGACCAAGACGTTCCTCGCGTCGGTCAAGCGCAACCGGGCGGCTACGGCGATGCTCCGGCGCGTCGGAGAGGGCGAGTGGCAGCCGATACTGTTCAGCGAGGTGGAGCGCCGGGTGGCCCACCTCGCCGCAGGTCTCAGGTCCGTCGGGATCCAGCGCGGGGATCGTGTGGCCATCCTTTCGGAGAACCGGCCCGAATGGGCGATCGCCGACTACGCCTGCCTGTTCCTCGGGGCGACCGTAGTACCGGTCTACACAACGCTCCCACCGGCCCAGATCTCGTACATCCTGCGCGATGCGGGCGTCCGGCTCCTGTTCGTCTCGACGGCGGAACTGCTGGGCAAGGTACTCGAAGTAAGGGGCCAGCTTCCGCAGTTGGAGTCCTTCGTCGTCTTCGACCCGATCCCGAAGGACACCGATGTCCGGCAGTTGTCGGAGATCGAGGAGGCCGGCGCAACGGCCGCCAGAGAGCCGCTCACCAGCTATCTCGAGGAGCTGGCCGGTGAAGTAGACCCGGAGGACCTCGCAACCCTGATCTACACGTCCGGGACAACGGGTGACCCGAAGGGCGTGATGCTGACGCACTGGAACATCGCCTCGAACATCGCGGCGAGCCGTCAGCACAATGTGATCGACCTCGACCCGGGCAACGTGGCGCTCTCGTTCCTGCCGCTGTCGCACGCCTTCGAGCGGCTGCTCGACTACTACTATTTCCACGCGGGAGCCACCATCGCCTACGTGCCCGCCGTCGATCTGGTCGCGCAGAGCCTGATGGAGGTCCGGCCCCATATCGCGGGCGCGGCTCCGCGGATCTTCGAGAAGATCTACGCCCGGGTCATGGCTGCCACGGGGTTGCGAGGAGCGCTGATCGCCTGGGCGAAGAAGGTGGGAGAGGCGACTGTCGATGAGCGGCTCGCCGGCCGAACCGGCCCCGCGGGGCTGCGCGAGCGGATCGCCGACCGGCTGGTCTTCTCGAAGCTGAGAGCGCGCACCGGCGGCAGGATCCGAGCGTTCATCTCAGGCAGCGCGCCGCTCTCCGCGGAAATAGCCAAGTTCTTCTGGGCGGCCGGGATACCCGTTTTCGAGGGGTACGGGCTCACCGAAACGTCGCCGGTGCTGACAGTCAATCGCCCGGGCCAGGTGAAGCTCGGGTCGATCGGAATCCCCCTCCCGGGGACCGAGATTCGCATCGCACCGAATGGGGAGATCCTCGCCCGTGGCCCGCAGATCATGAAGGGGTACTACCAGCGGCCGGAGGCCACAGCGGAGGTGATCGACGCGGATGGATGGTTGCACACCGGCGATATCGGAATGATCGACGCCGACGGGTTCGTCTGGATCACCGACCGGCTGAAGAACATCATCGTCACGGCCGGTGGGAAGAACATCGCGCCGGCACCCATCGAGAACGAGGTCGCGTTGTCTCCGTTCGTGAGCCAGGTGGTGATGATCGGCGACCGAAGGCCCTTCCCGTCGCTGCTGATCGTGCCGGATTTCGACTACGTGCGGGGCTGGGCTAAGGATCGCGGCATCACCGATGCTCACCCCGAGGCACTCGTGCGGGACAGTCGGCTCCACGAGGCGATCGAGAAGGAGGTGTTTTCTCGCCTGAGCGGATTCGCGCGGTACGAGCTGCCGAAGAAAGTGGCGCTGATCGCCAGCGAGTTCACCATCGACAAAGGTGAACTGACGCCGTCCTTGAAGGTGAAGCGCCACGTCGTCGAGCGGAACTACGCGTCGACGATCGAGGAGCTCTACGCGGAGGCACGTTCGGGGGGCAGAAGCGAGTGATCTGCCGTCGCGAGCGACGGAACCCGGCGAACTGCCGTCGTTTACAATCGAAGTTGGTCAGCGCCCGGCTGACGACTATCGAGTAGCATCGGAGGGTGCGTGAGCGAACCGATATCCGCAACAACGTCGGAGGGGAGGAGCACAAGCCTCTTCCAACGCTCCGCACGCTGGTTCGCGAAGCGACAGCGTGTGTGGACGTTCGTCCTCCTGGTTGCGGTCGCGCTCTTCTTCGGGGGCGCGGGCGCCGCGCTCGGCGCGTGGACGAACGCCTGCGACGGCGGATGTCCCACTGCCGCCCAGATCGAGGACTTCTCCCCGCAGCGGGCCACGGAGCTCTACGATGCGAACGGCGGTCTTCTCGGTCTCTTCTACCGTGAGCGGAGGCAGCTCGTCTCGCTGGAAGATCTTCCGCCGCACGTATACGGCGCGTTCGTGGCCATCGAGGACCGGCGGTTCTTCGAGCATGATGGCATCGACGTGCTGCGGATCCTGGGCGCTGTACGTGACAACATCCTCGACGGGTTCGCCGCCTCGGGTGCGAGCACGATCTCGATGCAGCTCGCCCGGAACCTTTTCCCGGAGCAATTGCCCCGTGGCGAAAAGACGTTCCGCCGGAAGATCGCCGAGGCGCGCCTGGCCCTCGCGATGGAGCGGCAGCTCTCCAAGGAGCGTATCCTCGAGCTGTACCTGAACCATATCTTCCTCGGTCAGGGGGCGTACGGCATCGAGGCTGCGGCGAGGACATTCTTCGACAAGCCCGCCTCCCAGCTCACGCCCGTCGAGGCTGCCACGCTCGCCGGTCTCCCTCAGGCACCGACCGCGTACAACCCCCGGCGCAACCCTGACGCTGCACTCGGCCGCCGCAATGTGGTGCTTACGGCAATGGCCGAAACGGGCGTGCTGAGCCGACAGGAAGCGGAGCTTGCCAAGCAGCAGCCGCTCAACCTCGCTCCGCCCGCCGGAGTGATGCGGGCACCGTACTTCGTCGAGCAGATCCGGCGCGACCTGGAGGAGCGATTCGGGGAACTGCTCTACACGGGCGGGCTGCGCATCTACACGACGCTCGATCCCGTATTGCAGGCGGAGGCCGAGGCCGCGCTGGAGGAGCAACTCCGACAGGTTGAGAGCGGGACCTACGGTTGGTATCGCCACATCAGCTACGAGCGTTTCGTTGCGGATCTCGGCGAGGAGGAGGGTGCGCAGAAGCAGGTCACCAGCACCCCCTATCTGCAGGGCGCGGTCATCTCGATGAACCCGCACACGGGAGACGTTCTCGCGATGGTCGGGGGGCGCGACTTCCACCACTCGCAGTTCAACCGCGCGACTCAGGCGCTGCGGCAGCCCGGGTCTGCCTTCAAGCCGTTCGTCTTCGCGGCCGCTCTCGAGCAGGGCCGATCCCCGCTCTATACGCTCCCCGATTCTCCGATCTTCGTAACCCTCCCGGACGGCCAGACCTGGGTTCCCCGGAACTACTCGGGTGACTACGAGGGCGACATGACTCTCCGCGAGGCGCTGAAGCGCTCGAAGAACCTGGTCGCCATCCGGCTGGGGATGGAGATCGGCACCGAGCCGGTCCGGAATCTGGCGGCCAGGGCGGGCATCGACACCGAGATTCCAGGCTACCCGTCGATTTTCATCGGATCGGCCGCGGTATACCCGCTCGATCTGATCGCCGCCTATGCTGCGTTCGCCAACGGGGGGATGCGCATCGAGCCGCGCTTCATTCGGAGGATCGAGGACGGCGAGGGCCGCCTGCTGTGGGAGCCGCAGAACGCTCCACGAGTCGCGTTCGCGCCGTCCGTGGCCTGGATCGTCACCGACATGCTCCGGGAAGTGGTCGATGGCGGTACCGGATACGGGGCGCGTAACCCCGCGGTGGGCAACCTGCCGTATACGATCCCCGCGGCAGGAAAGACGGGCACTACCAACGACGCCACCGACGTGTGGTTCGTGGGCTACACGCCGGACATCCTGACGGGAGTATGGATGGGTCTGGACCAGCCGGAGACCATCGCCGGCGGTGCCACAGGAGGCGGTTTTGCGGTCCCGGTTTGGGCACAGGTCGTGCGAAAGTTCTACGAGGACAAGGAGCCGCCTCCCGCCTGGGAACGGCCGGCAGACGTGGAGGTGAGGCGAATCAGCAAGTGGACGGGTACGGCCGTGACGGATGACTGTCCGTACGGCGTCGGGTCCGTCCTCGACTACTTCGTCGACGAAGCGGCTCCGGAACCAGGCTGCGAACCTCCGCAGATACTACGGGACCCGCAGCCCCATTTACCGGGACGGCCTCTCTTTCCAGGTCAGCCTCGGCTTCCGGCTCCGGAAGACTATATAGACGAGCCGAGACGTCGCTAGAACCGAGAGGCCTGCGGGTCGCTGAACCCTG
>CAZJEH010000166.1:0-7848 GCA_964544905.1 uncultured Gemmatimonas sp. | reverse complement strand
GGTTTGGCGCCAGTAGCTCAGTTGGATAGAGCAACGGCCTTCTAAGCCGTAGGTCGTAGGTTCGAATCCTACCTGGCGCGCTGGCGAGAGATGAAACCCGGCCGCGAGCGGCGCGCGCCGGGATTTGTCTTGTTCCGCCGCTCTTCGAAGGCTGTTCGCCAACCTCAGCACTCATCCAAAGAGCCAGCACCGCACTGCAAGGGACAGGCGACTGGACGTCTGTAACTTCATTCAGCCTGTCGTGGGACGCACTAGCGGTCATTGTGGGAGCGGGTAGGCTTGGCGTCCTGCGTAGCCTCATCTCCTTCATTCCCTGGTCCCACTGCTCCCGCAGCCGGGTGTCCGGCGATCCTGCTATAGAGCGACGACATCGGGCCATCGCCCCGTTGCTCCATCCTTCAAGGCCGGATCGTCCGCGGTGACTGTCTCGAGGCGGGCTATTTCCTTTCATCACCCGAGTCGCCGCCTTGCTAGCTGCGTGAGCGTTGGGCCTGTACGATCCACGGACGATGATCGGTCCCGCCATCGGCGTGATCATGCTCGCCAGCATAGTGCCCGCTCTTGCTCCGTCCCTCAAATGCCCGGCATGACTGCGGCCATTTCGGGGCGGTTGGTTGTGCCCTCTTTCGAACCCTTACCGAACGTCGGTCTGGTGATCTATCTCCTTGCGGCGCCCGGCCAGCAGACGGGCAACCGATTCGGCCCCCATCCGCCCTGAATCGAGCGTCGTCCCGTTCCTGCGCGGTTCCGTATCACAGACAGCGGCCGCCTCGTTTCCGGGACGAGGATCCGGCATGAGCACGCTCACCAACTGCGCCTTGCGTTCGGCCCCCGGCTCCACTTCCGCTGCCGTGCCGTCCGGGCCTACCTTTAGCATCTCTCGGGGGACGGCTCCCTCGAGCAGGATCAAGGATAAGACTCGCCTGACGGGGCTCGGTCGGCCTCAGCTCGATGGTGATTCGAACGTCGTGTAGCGCAGCCCACCGCCTCGCATCGGGGTCGGTGCGCCCCTCGGCTTGAAGGCGACACAGAGACGAGTGACGACATGGCGAACGAGCAGTCCGCCCCCGGGCGAACCGATAGCGGAGCCGCCGCCGGAAATTCAACCGGAGCATCAACACCGCCGATGCCGCCGCGGCGGATGTGGCTGGTCTTCCTTCTCCTGCTGCTCTTCAACTTCCTGCTCTTCCGCCTGCTGTTTCCGGTCCCGGAAGCGGTAACGGTTCCCTACACGCTTTTCCGGGCGGAGGCAGCGCGCGGGAACGTCGAATCGATCTTCAGCCAGGGCGAAACGGTAACCGGCCGCTTTCGGTCTCCCGTCACCTACCCGCCCGCGCCCGACTCCATCATGGGCGACACTCCACAACAGGTGACGGACTTCACGACCACGATCCCAACGTTCGTCGATCCCGGCCTGGAAGCCCTGCTGATCGACTCGGGAACCGAGATCCGGGCAGAGCCGATCAACCAGCAGAACGTCTGGCTCTCTCTTCTCCTCAGCTTCGCTCCGGCTCTGCTGATCATCGGCGCGTACGTGTGGGTCTTCCGGCGCGCGGCCCAGCAGGGCCCGGGGGCCGGGCTCTTCGGGATGGGAAAGAGCACGGCCCGGCGCTTCGACACCATGACCGAGAAGAGGGTGACCTTCGACGATGTGGCGGGCATCGACGAGGCGGAGAACGAGCTGGTCGAGGTGGTGGACTTCCTCAAGGATCCGGCGAAGTACACGCGGCTCGGCGGCACAGCCCCCAAGGGGGTGCTCCTGGTCGGACCGCCCGGAACCGGCAAGACGCTGCTCGCCAGGGCAGTCGCCGGAGAGGCAGGAGTGCCGTTCTTCTCGATGAGCGGGTCCGAGTTCGTCGAGATGATCGTGGGGGTCGGCGCCGCACGCGTTCGCGACCTGTTCAAGCAGGCACGGGAACACGCGCCAGCGATCATATTCATCGATGAGCTCGACGCCATCGGGCGGGCACGTGGGCAGATCGCCATCGGTGGGGTGGGTGAGCAGGAGCAGACGCTCAACCAGATCCTCACCGAGATGGACGGTTTTTCCAGCAGGGAAGGGATCATCGTCCTCGCCGCCACCAACCAGCCGGACGTCCTCGACCCGGCGTTGCTTCGTGCCGGGCGCTTCGATCGTCGGGTAGTGGTGAACCTGCCCGACCGGAACGGGCGAGAGGCGATCCTCAAAGTCCACACGCGCAATGTCCCGCTCGCCCCCGACGTGAGCCTGAGTGAGATCGCCGCGGCGACACCGGGACTTTCCGGCGATGATATCCGCAACCTGGTAAACGAGGCGGCTTTGCTCGCTGCGCGCCGCGAGCGCGACAGCGTGCAGCAGGCCGACTTCATGGATGCGCTCGAGAAGATCGTCCTCGGGCCGGAGCGCCCTCTGCTGCTGAGCCCCGCCGACCGGGAGCGCATCGCATATCACGAAGGAGGGCACGCGATCCTCGGCCTGGTCGTTCCCGGGGCGGATCCGGTGCACCGAGTTTCGATCGTTCCGCGAGGCCAGGCACTCGGCGTCACCTATCAGCGGCCGGAGCGAGACCGCTACAACTATCCGGAGGATTACCTCAGGGCCCGGATCGTCGGCATGCTCGGGGGCAGGGCGGCGGAAGAGATCGTTTACGGGACCAGGACAACCGGCGCGGAGAACGACATCGAGCAGGCGACGCAGCTCGCTCGGAACATGGTCACCCGCTGGGGGATGAGCGACGAACTGGGGATGGTTCAGCTCGCCCCTCGTCAGAACCCCTTCCTGAGGCCCGCGATTGGCTACGAGGGGCCACGCAACATCAGCGAGGAGACCGCACGCCTCATCGACGCGGAGGTCCGCCGCATCATTTCGGAATGCTTGGAGGAGGCTCGTCGGCTGCTGACGGAGCATCGGGATGCACTCGATGCGCTCGCCGCGGCGTTGCTCGAGCGTGAGACGCTCGACGAAAAGGAGATCCTCGAGGTCACGGGGCTCACTCCTGCCCCGGATCCAGAGGAAATGCGGAATGCGGAGCCCGCCACTAGGCGGGAGGCACCGGACGCAGGAGATCGTTGAGCGCCGGCATCATCCGCCGGACGACGTTGCGGCCCTCCTCGATCGTTCGCTCGCCGCCGGTAAAATCGAGTGAGGGGACGTGTCTGACCCTCGGCGACAGGAGCAGGTCGGGGGGATCTCCTGCCAGCCGCGATCGGCTGAGCCGGACCTGCATTATGTCCAGGGCCGTCTGAACGACCCAGCCGAATTGTGGCGGCGTCGGGCTCGGCGTCTCCGAACGATCGTTCGCGGTTTCATGCGCGGCCGGATCGCCTCCGTCTCGTACGACGGCTGGCTGGACCGATCCCAACCCGTCGCGCTGAGTGCGAACGAGCGTTCCCCCGTGCAGGTCTACGGCGATGACCAGTTCCGCACCCAGCGCCCGACACAGGTTCACCGGCACCGGATTGACGAGTCCTCCGTCCGCGAGCCAGCGCCCGTCTCTATGAACCGGCGTGAAGATTCCCGGGAGTGAGATGGAAGCCCGAATCGCCTCGAGCAGGTCTCCCTCCTGGAGCCAGACCTCCGTTCCGGACATCAAGTCGGTGGCTACCGCTGCGAATCGCCGCGGGAGATCCTCGATCGCGGCGCTGCCGAGGTGCTGCCGATAGAGCTCTATAAGTCGCCTCCCTCCGATCGCCCCGCCCCCCCCGATCGTGAAGTCGACCAGGCTCAGGATATCCCGGCGGGTGAGGCGCACCACCCACTCTTCCAGCTCCCGCAGTTTCCCGGCAGCGTAGATCCCGCCCACCAGTGCCCCGATGGAGGTGCCACACACGATATCCGGCTCGATTCCCCGCTCGGCGAGCGCGTCGAGCACGCCGATATGTGCCCAGCCTCGCGCGGAACCGCCGCCGAGGGCGATCCCGATGCGCACTCCTGGATTCGTGTTCGTCATCCGCGAGTCTCCTCGTGGTGCTGCCGGCGCGATGCACCGACGTTCACGCTATCTGGCGGCGACCCGCGCACGGGAACCGGCGATGAAGATCCATAAGGCGAGGTGCATTCGGCTCGGGACCGCCACGCCTCTTCAACCCTTGGAAACCGCGAAGGGCCGCGCCCGGATCGGTGTGCGATGTCTCTTGCGGTAGGCTGATCCGTCTCAGTCCGGGGCGTAGCCCTCGAGCGCTGGCCCGCATGAATCGCCACCGAGTCTCATCCGTTATCCTCCAGCAGGATACCGCGGCGGAACGAGCAGAAGAGGAACCGGCGTTTCGCGAGCAACCGCGGCCGAAACGCTGCCGATGGCGGATGGAGAGATGTCATCGGCGCGGGTACCCATGACCAGCAGATCGACCGGCTCACTTCGCGCGCGGCGAAGGATCTTGCCCGCTACGTCGGTGGCTTCGTCGATCTCCTCGACAATGTCCACGAATGCTGCGCCACCGGCGAGGGCACGCGCACGATCGACCGCCCGCCTGACCTCCTCGGCTGCCAGGTCGCGCGGCCGTCCACCGGTGATGTGTAGCGCCACGAGCTTGGCCCTGGCCCCACGCGGCCGTAGGGCCGACGCCCAGGCGAGAGCGACCGCCAGCGTAGCCCGTGAGAAATCCGACGCCTCGATCGGCACCAGCACACTCCTCAATGGCAAGCGCAACTCGGTCGCTGCGACGAGACAGGGACAGGGAGACGTGCGCACGACCGCCTCAGCCGTACTGCCCATGTCGCCGATCTCCGTCCCAGCCTTTCTGTGCGGCCCGAGAACGACCGCGTCCGCGGAGAGCTCCAGCGCCTCCTGAACGATGGCCTCGGCGGGAGATCCGGGGCGAACGCAGACCCTCTCCGGCCGGCTGCTTTCCGGAGCGACGAGCGCGTACTGCTCCGCCAGTCTCTCTCTGCATCGTTCCTCATCCCCGACCTGAACGTGCAGAACGTGCAAGCGCGCTTCGGCCAGATCCGCGAGGAGAGAAGCAGTCCGTAGAGCCGCCGCAGCTCCGTCCTCCAGATCGCTCGTCGCAAGGATGGTCCTCAGTGTAAGCAGCCGCATAGTCGTAGAGCTCGGTTTCGGTGTGGTAGCGTCGGGTTCAGGGCTCCGCAAGGTTCAGGCGCGGGCTGCAAACATACGGCTGCGACACCGAACCCACGGGCGGAGGCATCGATTGCTCTGTACTGTACGGCTCGAGCCGAGCGATGCGGAGCGCTTCCCCTCCGCCCCCCGCGTCACCGGAGGTCGCTGTCCGCTTGTGCCTTCGCCGGGCGAACGGCCACAATGATGGAAATGGACGCTGAAACCGAACGAAACGTCGGCGAGCCACCGGCCGAGCGCGGGGAAGGGACCAGCGACGCGGCCGCTCTTCCCATGCCCGATCCCGCAATCGATACCCGGCCCCTTCCCGAGTCCACTTCCGGATCGAACCAGCCTACACGACAGTTCGCACGCGGAATCTGGCGTCTCGCGGGCGCGAACGTCACTGCCGGGAATCGGGTTCGGCTGCTTCACGACGGCCCGGAAACCTTCGACGCCATGGTCCGGGCGATCGACGAGGCCGGGACGGAGGTCGATCTGGAAAGCTACATCATTCGGGATGACGGTGTCGGAGCGCGCTTCGCACAGGCCCTGAAGGATGCTGCGGTTCGCGGCGTTCGGGTGCGCGTGATCGCCGACTGGATCGGATCGCGAACGACCTCCCGTCGCTACTGGGACGACCTCCGGAGCGCCGGCGTGGAGGTCCGCATCTTCAATCGATTGGGATGGCGACGCTGGCTCGGCCTCCTGCCCCGCGACCACCGCAAACAGCTCGTCGTGGACGGTCGGATCGGAGTCACCGGCGGGTTCGGACTCGGCGAGGAGTGGGACCCGGCACGTCCGCGATCAGGGCCGCCCCGCCATTGGCGCGATACGGCGGTGTGGATCGAAGGGCCCGCCACGATGGACATGCGGCGCGCCTTCGATACCATGTGGCTCCGAGCCGGCCGCCACTGGGGTGCCGAGCCCGGAGACATCGAGCGCGTCGAAAGACGCCGGCCGCCACCCGCTACCACGGAGGATGGCGCGCTGGTCGCGATCATCGAAGGGGAGCCCTGGAGGCTGCGCGTCGCTCGGGGCCTGCAGGTCCAGAGCGTGCTGGCTGAGCGCTCCATCTGGATCGCGACCGCCTACTTCTTCCCCTCCTACGCGGAGATCGAGGGTCTCATCGGCGCGGCGCGAGATGGGGTCGATGTGCGCCTGCTCCTCCCCAGCCGGAACGATCATCCCTGGGTCACCCGGCTCGCCCGTCGTTTCTACGGCCGCCTCGTGGCCAGCGGCGTCCGCATCTGGGAGTGGGGCGGGGTCATGATGCACGCCAAGACATCCGTTGTGGACGGCGAATGGGTAAGGGTCGGCTCCACCGACCTCAATCCGCTGGGTTTCGCCGTGAACTACGAGCTGGACGCCATCATGGCCGATCCGGAACTCGGACGGGATGCGCAGCAGATGTTCCTGGCAGATCTGGAGCGATCGCGCGAGATCACGAAACCCGACTGAGGTCGGATTGCTCCGCCGGCTGCGCGTGCCTGGATCGCGCGTGTCACATCTCACCGCGTTCTTCCGCCTTTGTCTCTCCACCTTCGTCGATGATGGGGGAGGGTTCGCTCCGGTCGTCGGTTGGACGGGCAGCTACGCTTCGGTTCCTGCCCTCCCGTTTCGCCCGGTAGAGCGCATCGTCGGCTGCTCGCATCAACTCGATCGCGGATGCTCCGGGGAGGTCGGCCATACTCGCGACCCCTGCCGAGGCCGTGATCCGGATCGCGCCGCCTTCGGCCTCCCCGACAGGCGTTTCCGCCTCCACGATCGCCCGACGCACTCGATCCGCCGCTTCCAGGGCGGCTTCGGTCGTGCTGTCCGGCAGTAGCAGCGCGAATTCCTCTCCCCCGATCCGCGCTTCCGTTTCGCCGTGGCGGGTCGTCCGTGCAATCGCATTGGCGACGGTGACAAGGACGTCGTTGCCCACCAGATGTCCGAACCGATCGTTGACCACCTTGAAGTGGTCCAGGTCTATCACGGCGACGGCGACTGGCTTGCCGGTCCGCTGCATCTCCGCGAACTCTTCGCCCAGGCGAGCGTGGAAGTAGCGCGCATTCCGAAGGCCCGTGAGCGGATCGGTGATCGCGAGCGCTTCGAGACGATCGTTCGCGCGAAGCAGGGTGGCCTCCCGCTCCCCCAACCTTCGACCGTACAGACCGTAAACGGTCGCGGTCGCGGCGAGCATGTACAGGTACGTTCCCCAATCGGCCTTCAGGGACGCCATCGGCGATGCCCCGCCCAGCATCTGGATCGCGAGCCAGCCGAGCGGTGCTCCGAGAGAGAGGGCCGCACCTTGCAGCGCGCGGGACTGAGCGGGGGTCATCGAAGCCGGTTGATCAAAAGGGAACGGAACGCGCAGCCGTCGATGGGATGGTGGTCCCCTCGCATTCTGACTGCACGGTACATCGGTCGATCCGGCTCTTTCGCAGAACCCTCATCCTGATTCCTTTACTGTGGGCGGACTCGAATGCCATGCTTGGCCGGCTACCTTGGGCTGCGCCCGTTGGGGTCGCCGGTAGGGGGCTGCTCAAGGCAATGCCTCATATGAGGGATGGCTCGTGAGGCGTGTCGGCAGCAACTGCTATCCGGAATCGTCGGGCGCACCCGCGTCGGGACAGGTAGTGGTGCCCTCGGACCGAATCCGTAGCGGTACGGCGCTCTGCGGGCCACATTCGCAGGAACACCGCGAAGCTGCTCGGTGCGGCTTTCGACGCCGCCGGGCGACGGAGAGAGCCCGCTCCGGTGCTCCGACTCGATCCACGGAACGATGACGTGAAGACCATCCGATCCATCCTTGTGGCAACCGACCTCA
>CAZJEH010000165.1:0-7867 GCA_964544905.1 uncultured Gemmatimonas sp. | reverse complement strand
GCCTCTACCAGCCGCCGCCCCCGCCGCCGCCCGACGAGCCGCTACCCCCGCCTCCGCCGCTACTGCTACTCGGCGCACTGACGCCCGCCGCCAGCCCGACCGCCGCCGCGCTCCACGTTCCACCCGCACCGCCACCGCCCCAGCTACCTCCTCCGAACTGCGGTCCTCCACCCGACCATCCGCTCGATGCGCCACCCGACCCGACGGAGGATCCGGCCATCCCTCCCGCCGCGACCATCCCGGAACGGCGGGTGGCGAAATCCGGCGCGGCGAACGAGCGGAACCACCGGTCGATCTGCGGACCCAGCCCGAACGCGAGCAGATACGGGAACCAGGCATCCTTCAGCTCGGGCTGCTCGCGCTCCAGCTGCTCCGCGAAGTACCGGCGGGCCGAAGCTAGCCTCCGACGGAACGCGAGCCGCTCCGCCGTCTCGGTCGGCTGGGCCATGGTCACGATCAGCACCCCGATCCCCGCGAGCACGATCGCAAGTCCAATAAGCAGCCAGGAGCCGGGCCGGTAGAACACCAGGCCACCCTCGCGCTCGAAGGCACCGGTGGCCAGAAGGGCGAGCAGGATCCCGCCCACCGCGATCACGACGACCAGTATCACGGCCATCAACCGCCGATGGACCACCCGCCGCGACAGCTCCGCCGCCACGGCCAATGCCAGCGCCCCGATGGCCACCGCGAGGGCAACCCCGACGGCGGCGATGAGAAACCGTCCGGGCCGATCGGGTAGCAGCAGCGCGCAGGCTACGCCGGCGCCGACCATCGACATCCCGGGGAGGTAGTTACGCTGGCGTCGGCCCTCACCGGGCAAGGACTCCATCCGCCGGGTCAGCTCGGGGCGGATGTAGCTCGATGGATCGAACCCGGACTTCTTGTAATGCTCCCGGATCGACTCCGTGTCGGTTTCCTCCCCGCCATCGAAGAACAGGCCGTTCAGCAGATCGCGCTCGTGCGGCTCGAAGCTGCTCAGCGGCGCGACACGGCGTAGGTGCAGCACGGCGTCCTTCCCCACCTCGACCCGGCTGGTCAGCTTCCCTTCACCAACGAGCCTCGCCAGCAACGCGGCCACCTCGGCCTGCCCGATCGAACGATCCCAGGCCGCACCGACCATCTCCGGCGGATAGCGGAAGATGTGCCTGCGCAGCCAGTCCTCGTCGATCGTATCCGTCTCCGCGAGAGGCGCCTCCTCGTCCAGCTCGCGCCCGCGACGAAGCAATCCCACGGCGACGAGAACTGGAATGAGCAGGGCCGCGAGTGCCACGCCCGATCGAACCAGGCCCGGAGCGCCGGCCGGGACCGCCTCGGGTCTGCCGGTGCCGACGTACTCGAGCGGCAAGGTGAGGACGTAGCCCCGCCCCGCCTCCAGCCACTGGGCGTCGACCGAAACAGTCTGGCCGGCCGATGTCCTCCAGACCGGGTCCAAAGTCAGATCGACACCGAACTGCTGGATCGGTCCAACGCGGTCGGGGAAGGCGAAATCATGCCGCAACAGGTAGTCCCCATCCGCCGCCGTCTCGAGCACCGGCCACAACGTGTACTCGAGCTCGTATACAATCTCCTCGAAGCGGAAAGGCGGGTCGCTCGGCAATCGGCTTCGCCAGCGCAGGGTCCCGGCGACCCAGTTGTACTCATCGACCGCATCGAGATCTCCCTCGACCAGGTCCGTGCGCGCCCCGGTCGCCGCATCGATCCGGCTGATCCGCGCCAGCCGTAGTACCTGGCCGTGACGGACGTTGAACGACCTCTCACCGCCGTTCCAGGCACCATCGAACACCATCGACTGCCGCTCGACGACGTGCAGTCGCCCGTCGGCGTCCAGATCCGCGGTGACGGTGATGTCGGACCAGTACAGGTTGCGTGTGGCGGAGGCACCATCCTGCGCCCGGAGGCACGCGGGTACCATCGCCAGCATGACCGCCATCCGGAGCGCGGTGCGGAGGTTTATCGGCAGGAAGGGTCGGGTCATGGAGGTCGAGGAAGGGTGGGTCGCGGGGCCCGGACGAGGTGGTCCCGCCGTACAGCGAACATGCGGACAGGACGCCTGAGATTGCAAGCGGGACCCACTCGTTGTCGCCCCGAGCGAAGTCGAGGGGCCCGCACTTCCTCGAAGGCGGAAGACCTGGGAATCACCAACAAAGCCAGCGACCAGTCGTCCATAATATACACAAAAAACTATTGACTTATTATCAAGTGGTACGCATCGTGATCACTGGGAACATGGAACGACGAAACATTCAAAGTGGAGGTGGTCCGATGATCACGATGCAACGTCTCGCGGTGGTGGCCATTGCGATGTCGGCCCTGGCGGCGTGCAGTACCGACGAATCCGATCAGGCGCTGGGGGACATGACGGTTCCCGAGGCGACCGAGCAGCCGGCGTCGGGGATGGAGGCGCCGGCGTTGAGCGATCCGCAGATCGCGCACATCGCGGTGACGGCGAATACGATCGACGTCGAGACCGCGGAGCTTGCCGAGACGCGCGCGCAGTCGCCGGAAGTCCAGGCCTTCGCCCGCACGATGATCACCGACCATACCGCGGTGAATGAGCAGGCCGGAGCGCTGGCTCAGCGGCTGGGCGTCACGCCGCAGGCCAACGAGGTGAGCAGCTCGCTGCAGTCAGATGCCGAGGCTGCGCGCTCCCGCCTCGAGGGACTGAGCGGAACGGAGTTCGACCGCGCGTACATCGACCGCGAGGTGGAGTACCACCAGGCGGTGCTCGACGCGCTCGACAACACGCTGATTCCCAACGCGTCGAACGCCGAGTTGAGGGGCCTGCTGGAGGATGTGCGACCGGCGATCCAGGCCCATCTCGACCACGCTCGCTCGCTTCAGTCGCAGCTCGCCGGCAACTGAGCCGGTGACGGATCGTGAATCGGATCTGGCTGCCCGCCGTCGTCCTGTTGATGACGGCGGCGTGCGGCGCGTCGGAGATGGCACGAGTGACGCGGCATGAGGTGGAGATCAGCGGGTTCAGGTACGAGCCAGCGTGGCTCTCCGTCTCACCCGGCGATACGATCGTGTGGCTGAACCGTGACGCCGTTCCGCACACTGTCACGTCGGAGGTTGGTGGCTGGGATTCGGGGCCGATCGAGGCGGGGGGTAGCTGGGAATGGGTGGTGGAGGGCGCCGGCGGCGACTATCTCTGCGTCTTCCACCCCACGATGACCGGGGAGGTCGTGGTCGCATCTGCCGGCGACTGAGTCGCAACGAAGGCCGCGAAACCACCGCCTGTCAGGGCCGGCCCGTCTTCAGGCTGCTGAGGGCGAAGCCGACCTCACGCGAAGCCGCGAAGGGATCACGCAGAGCCGCTGAGATCCAGCGCGCCCGGGGCCACGGCGGTTTAACCATTCCGGGAACAGGGAAGACCGGGGAACCGGCAAGGCAGGTTCCTCGCGCGATCCCTCTGCGGCTCAGCGGCTCTGCGCGATGCCTATAGTCGAAGTTAGTCTTGCGGCTTCACACTTTCACTGCTTCGCGACACCACGCAATGCGCTACCTCATGTTCTGGAAGCCTGGGAATCCCTGCGTTGTCGTCCGCATCCGCAAGAGCCTGTCGTTCGCGGCGATGTAGAGTGTGCTGCCGTCATCGCCCCAGGCGACGTTCCCTGTCGGGACGCCGGTGACGATGCGGCCGAGGAGCGTACCGTCGGGCGACATCACGTGGACCCCGCCGGGGCCCGTCGCCCACAGGTTGCCATGGACGTCGATGTCCATTCCGTCGAGCAATCCCGGCCCGTCCAGCTCCGGGCTCCGGAAGATGCGGCTCTCGCCGATCGACCCGTCCTCGCGGAGAGGGAACGCCAGCCAGTAGGGTTGCTGCGGGTCTGTGCTTGACAGGTAGAGCCTCGAGGCGTCCGGTGAGATCGCGACGCCGTTCGGCGCGTTCAGCTCGGTGTACAGCAGTTCGAGCGTTCCGTCGGGATGCAGGCGGTACAAGCCGTTGTGCGGCTGTTCCTTCTCGGCGGACTCGAAGGTATCCGGCAGACCGTACGGCGGGTCGGTGAAGTAGATGCTTCCGTCGGGCCCGAAGACGAGATCGTTGGGGCTGTTGAGCCGGCGCCCGTTGTAGTGGGAGGCGAGCACGGTGATGGTCCCGTCGTGCTCGCGGCGAACGATGTTGCGGTCGCCGTGGCGGGCCATGATCAGCCGCCCCTCGCCATCGAAGATGATCCCGTTGCTGCCGGGCTCGCGTCCCCGGTACGGCTCGGTCCCCGTGTACCCGCTCGGCTCGAGGTATCGGGCCATTCCCTCGCCTTCCTTCCAGCGGTAGATCACGTTCGAGATGACGTCGGAGACCAGGACCGAACTGTCGTTCGGGTTCCACGTGGGGCTTTCGGCCCAGCGGATGCCGCCGCCGAGGACTTCGACCTGGACGTCTGCCGGGACCAGCTCGTCGAAGCGCGGGTCGAGGCGTTCGATCCGCACTTCGGTCGCGATTTCCACGGGGGCTTGGGACATCTCCTCCACCGTTTGGTTGGCTTCAGGTGCGTCGCTCGCGCAGGCGGCGAGCAGGACGGACAGCGTGACCACGCGTGTTCTGTGCGGCATGGGACCTCTCCTCCGGGGTGGACGAGGGGCGTCCCGGTTCGCTGGAGGGACGCGGAGGATGGCACACTATATACCTGTACGCGCGCCGCGCAACGTGGGCGGCCCACAGCCGTCAGGGTGCGTCGAGGCAAGAGCGTCGGCAATAGCGATCGGACGTCGATGGGCCGGGGACCGAAGCCCACCCGCCGCTGCCTGGTCCCACGGGACGGTCCAGCCGGCTTCTGGCGCGTTGCTCTCGACCGCCGCACACTGTGCCGACGCCGCCGCGCGGTGTCACGCCCCGAAACGATGCATCGCGCCGGCAGGGCGGAGCGCCGCGGCGGTCGCCCTGGGAAAAGGAACGACGAAGTGCTCGATGGAATAGGGCTGGAGATCTTCCTGATCTTCCTGATGATCCTGGCGAACGGGATCTTCGCCATGTCCGAGATCGCGGTGGTCTCAGCTCGTCGGGCACGGCTACAGGGGCGGGCGGAGCAGGGCGATGCCGGCGCGCGACGGGCGCTGGAGCTGGCCGAGCACCCCACGCGCTTCCTCTCGACGGTCCAGATCGGCATCACGCTCGTCGGGATCTTCGCCGGCGCCTACGGAGGCGCGACGATCGCCCGCCATCTCGACGAGTCCCTCCAGCAGGTCCCCTGGCTCGCCCCATACAGCGCCGAGATCTCGCTGACACTCGTCGTGGTGGTGATCACCTACCTCTCGCTGGTCATCGGCGAGCTGGTCCCCAAGCGGATCGCGCTGACGAACCCCGAGCGGGTCGCGTCGCTGGTCGCCGGGCCGATGAACACCCTCTCCATCCTCGCCGCTCCGCTGGTGAAGGTCCTCGGGGTGTCGACCGACCTGCTCGTCCGCGTCCTGGGCATCCGCAAGGGTGCCGAGCCACCGGTGACCGAAGCGGAGGTGTCCGCGTTGCTCGAGCAGGGGGCGGAGGCGGGCGTGTTCGAGGAGGAGGAGCAGGACATCGTCGAGAGGGTCTTCTGGCTTGCGGATCAGCGCGCCTCCGCTCTGATGACACCGCGCCGCCGCATCGTCTACCTGGACATCCAGGACAGCGAGGACGAGATCCGCGCCACGATCGCCGCGAATCGCTTCTCCCGTTTCCTCGTCTGCGACGGGCAGGTGGATCGTGTCCTGGGGATGGTGGACGCACGAGATCTACTGGCGTCGATGATCGCCAGGGGCCGCATCGACCTCGAGTCTTTGATGACCAAGCCGCTATTCGTCCCGGAGGGGATGAGAGCGCTCCGCCTGCTCGAGATGTTCCGGGAGAGCGGGGTTCACATGGCCGTCGTCGTCGACGAGTACGGCGGTGTCGAGGGGATCGTCACGCTCAACGATGTGCTGGAAGAGATCGCCGGGGAGATGGTGTCGCCCGTCGATTCGATGATCGTCGAGCGCGCGGACGGTTCGTGGCTGGTCGATGGAGCGACGCCGATGTACGACCTGTGGGAGGCACTGGGGATGGAGGAGCCGCGCGAGGCGCAGGGCGACTACAACACCGTCGCCGGGTTCGTCTTCGCGCAGCTAGGTCACGTTCCGACCGCGGGCGAGAGCTTCCAGTTCCAGGACCTTCGCCTCGAGGTGGTCGACATGGACGGCAAACGCATCGACAAGGTTCTGATCGCTCGCGCGCCTGTCGATGAGGGGACCGCCGGAGTCGCCTGACGCCGGTCTGCTCGTCCGCCTTCAGCGACAATGCTCGTCAGGCAGCTTGGACACCGCTGCTCAATCGTCATCGCTGCCGCGGCCGAACCGGTTCCGCACCCGCACCTCGGCCGTGGCCGTCTTCCCTTCCGAAGTCGCTGTGATCACCGCTTCGCCCAATGTGAGCCCGGTCACCCGTCCGTTGGAATTCACCGAAGCCACGAGGGGACGGCTGCTGCTCCAGGTGACGGTGCGTCCGGTCAGAGTCGATCCGTCGGCAGCCTTCAGCGTGGCCTTTAGCTGCCGTCGCTCACCGATCCTCAGCGTCAATGATTGTGGGGATATCTCGATCCTGTCGACTGCCGGCGGACGCACGGTGACTGCGGCGCTGGCCTTCTTTCCTTCGATGCGGGCCTCCACGTTCGCCGAGCCCTCGCCGACCGCCCGCGCGATCCCGTCGTTACCGATGGTGACGACCTTGGTGTTGCTGCTCGACCACGCGACGGCGCGGCCCTCGAGGCGGGAGCCGTCGCTGGCGCGGGCCGTCGCTGTGAACTGACGGTTCTGACCTATCTCCAGCGTTACCGAGCTCGGAGAGATCTCGACGCGGTCCACCGGGCGTGCCGCGACGTTGACTACAGCCTCCCCCGTCCGGCCGTCAGCCGTGGCCCGTATCTTCGCCGAGCCCTTGCGGACCGCGGTCACCCGGCCGTCACTGTCAACCCGTGCCACATTCGCGTTCGTCGACGACCAACTGGCGGAACGATCATCGATTTCCCGCTCCGATCGATCGAGGAGCGCCGCGCGCAGGTTCGCCGTCTGCCCCTCGAGAAGGTCGATGTCGGGCGGTGTAACAAGGATGCGGATGACCGAGCGGGGCGTCACCTCGACGTTGGCGACAGCATCCATCCCCTGGGCGCTCGCCGCTACCCTCGTCTTTCCGACCGCTCTGCCCGTCACCACCCCGTCCTGGGAAACCTCGGCGATCTTCGAATCCTCGACCGACCAGTGGACGTCCGGACCGCCGACCGGGTTGCCGGCCTCGTCGAGTAGCCGTGCCTCCAGCTCGACCGTCGACCGCACCTCCACCTTCACCGATCCCGGCTCGATTTCGACGCGGGCGAGATTCCCGGCCTCCGGCTCCACACCGGAACCGCACGCTGCCTGGGCGATCAACAGCGCGCCGGCGGCTTGCCGCTTCACCGCTGCCAGTCGCATCTGACCTCCCGTGATGGGCACCCGGCCCGGATGCCGGGCTCCTGGACTTCCAGGTCGTCGGGGACTCTCTGTTTCCGACGACGCAATCCGCGGGCGAGTCACCAGCCTTTTGCCGCGCTGCTTTGCGGGCCGCGCCGCCTTCTCCGCGGACCTGGAGGCTGCGTCAAACGGTCGATCCGCCCCGTTGCGCGGCAAGGACCCGTAAACGGAGCCCGCGCTACGTCCCACCGTAGCTATCCCGGCGCAGGAGAGTGTGTCGAAACCGTCTGACCTTCCCCGTTGTCCCGGCGCAGGCCGGGACCCATTACTCCGAAAAACCGCAGATGGAGTCTCGCTCGCCGAGAGCTCGCATTACGTTGTTGTGAAACGCGTTATACGTATGCATCCGCGCATCGACAGGCGGATGGATCCCGGCCTGCGCCGGGGCATCTGAGGTTGTCCGTCAAGG
>CAZJEH010000164.1:0-7969 GCA_964544905.1 uncultured Gemmatimonas sp. | reverse complement strand
ACGATCCTGGATGCGCAGAACCCGGCGAAGGAGCTCCTCCCCGGCTACCGCGACGTCAAGCCGATGGTCTTTGCCGGCCTGTATCCGACCGACACGGAACAGTACGAGGAGCTCCGCGACGCGCTGGAAAAGCTCAAGCTCAACGACGCCTCGCTGTTCTACGAGCCGGAGACGTCCACGGCACTCGGCTTCGGGTTCCGCTGCGGCTTCCTCGGCCTGCTCCACATGGAGATAATCCAGGAGCGCCTCGAGCGGGAATTCGACCTCGATCTCATCTCCACGGTTCCCAACGTGGAGTACCGGGTGTGTCTGACGAACGGCGAAGTCCTGCACCTGGAGAATCCGTCGGCGCTTCCCGATCGAACGAAGATCGATCGGATCGAGGAGCCGTACGTGAGGGCGCGGATCGTTGTACCGGCGGAATACATCGGAGGGGTTCAGAAGCTCTGCCATGAGCGGCGGGGCGAATTCATGGGGATGACCTACCTCGACCCGACGCGGGTGGAGTTCACCTACGAGCTGCCGCTCGCCGAGATCGTTCTGGACTTCTACGATCGTCTGAAGTCGGTGACGCGCGGGTACGCTTCCTTCGACTACGAGCTGGCGGGCTACCGGCCGAACCGGTTGGTGAAGCTCGACATGCTCATCAATGGGGAACAGATCGACGCGTTCTCGGTCATCATCCACGAGGACAAGGCTTACGAGTATGGCCGGTCTATGGCCGAGAAGTTGAGGGAGCTGATTCCTCGCCAGATGTTCGAGGTCGCGCTGCAAGCGGCCATCGGCAACAAGATCATCGCCCGCGAGACGATCCGCCCACTGCGGAAGAACGTCACCGCGAAGTGCTACGGCGGGGACATCACGCGGAAGCGGAAGCTCCTCGAGAAGCAGCGAGAAGGAAAGCGGCGGATGAAGCAGGTCGGCACCGTCGAAATCCCGCAGGAGGCTTTCCTCGCCGTTCTCAAAGTGGGCGACTGACCGGGCCGCCCGAGCCGCGGTGAGGCGAGCGGGGCGGCCAGCTGTGACGACGGGACCACGAAAAGCGCACCAGAGGATGAGCGGAGCTCCGCCAGGCCGCGGGGGAATCCGGGCAAGAAACGCAGCCAGCAACGACCATGATCCCACCGGAGAAGCGCTGGATCGTAGGAGTGGACCTGGGCGGCACCAACATCGGTGTCGGACTCGTGCCGATCGAGGGAGGAGACGTGCTCGGGTTCCGTCTCATGCCCACGGAGTCGCATCGCGGGGCGAAGTTCGTGGTCGACCGCATCGTCCACATGGTCGAGCAGGCCATCGCCGAGGTGTTGCACGAGCACGGCGGGACGCGCGAGAACCTGGCCGGTGTCGGGATCGGCTCGCCCGGCCCCCTCGACCGCAAGGCGGGGATGGTCATCAACACTCCCAACCTGGGCTGGCGGAACTTCCCGCTGCGTGACCTCATCTCCAACGCGGTCAACCTCCCGGCAGTCCTGGACAACGACGCCAACTGCGCCACCTACGGCGAGTGGTGGCTGGGCGCCGGCCGCGATGTCGACACGTTGGTGGGGCTCACGCTCGGAACCGGCATCGGCGGCGGCATCGTTCTGGGCGGCGAGATTTACCACGGTGCCTCCGATGTGGCAGGCGAGATCGGGCACATGACCATCGACTCGACCGGCCGGCGGTGCAAATGCGGCAACTACGGGTGCCTCGAGGCCTACGCTTCCGGGCCGGCGATCGCTCTCCGCGCCGTCGAGGGGATCGAGGCAGGTGCTGAAACCGTGCTCGTCGACATGGTCAATGGCCGGCTGGAGGATATCACCGCCGCCACGGTCTACGAGGGCGTCGTCGCCGGTGATGAGTACGCAACCGAGGTGATGAAGGACACCGCCAAGTTCCTGGGGACGGGAATCGCGAGCATCATCAACATCCTGAACCCGGAGATGGTCGTGATCGCGGGTGGGGTCACCCGGGCCGGGGATCACCTGTTCGTTCCTCTGCGGGCCGAAGTCCGTCGGCGGGCCTTCAAGTCGGCCGAGGAGCGTTGTTCGATCGTTTCCGGCGCTCTGCCAGGGACTGCGGGGGTCGTCGGGGCGGCGGCGGTCTTCAAGAAGGAAACCTACGGCACCGTGTGATCGCTCCTACGCCTGCGGCAGTCCATCTCACTTCATTCGCTCGTTCCTGAATCCGGACCCATGCGCCGGATCGGAGTGATCGGCACATTCGTCTGGGACACGATCCACCATCCCGGTCAACTCGGTCCTCTCGAGCAGTGGGGTGGGTTGGCCTATTCCCTCTGCGGCTTTTCCGCTGCTTGCCCGCCCGGATTTCACATTCTTCCCATCGTCAGGCTGGGGGCCGACCTCGCCGAGGCTGCCATCGCCTTCGCCGCCGCGTTGCCCAACGTCGTCGTCGGGCCTGGTATGACGGTCGTTGGCGAGCCGAATAATCGGGTCGAACTGAGGTACGGTGACCACGCCGAGAGGACGGAGACGTTGACGGGTGGCGTCCGCGGGTGGGCGTGGGAGGATCTCCGACCCCACATCGAAGAAGTCGATGTGCTATACATCAACTTCTTGGCGGGTAACGAGATGGGGCTGGATGTCGCAGAGCGATTGCGCGGCGTGGGCGTCCCGGTCTTCGCGGACCTTCACTCGCTCTTCCTCGGTCCGCCGGGCGCGGGCCCGCGCCAGCGACGGCGATTGCCGGACTGGGAGCGGTGGCTTTCCTGCTTCGATGCGGTCCAGCTCAACGAGATCGAGATGGGGTTGCTCGGGCCGGAGCGGGCAGACGCGCTGGAACTGTTGCCGCGGATCCCGAGCTTTGGGCCATCGGCCGCATTCGTGACGCGGGGGGCGGCTGGGGCTGTGAGCTGCGTCCGTGAGGGAGCGGGGGACGTCTTCGACTGGCCGCAGCGTCGGCGGGCCGGCCCCGGGGGATCCGAGCTGAAGACCCCGGCGGCCCCAGGGGCGGAACCGGCGCCGGTGACCAGCGTCTCGATCGGTGTCGCTCCACTTTCCGGAGACCCTACCGGCTGTGGCGACATCTGGGGCAGCGTGCTCTTCGCTTCTCTCTGCGGGGGTCAGGACGTGGAGGCCGCGATGCGCGCTGCTCACCGGGCGGCCGCCGCGAAGCTCGAGGAGCGCAGAATATCACATCTGCGCGATGCAGTGGCCGCGGCCCTCGCGGATCCGACCTGACGGGCGGGCCGGACGCACCCTTGGGACCGCGGATGACGGTCCGCATGCCATCATCGCGCGCGGTACCAACCAGCAGTAGGGCCGACGATCACGTGGGCACCGCGTCCTTCGGTGAGCGCCCTCTGAAGGCCTTCTCGGCACGCGTGGCGGCAGGCTCTGACGCGTCGGTCCGACTGCGCTGCCGTCGCCTGATGGCGCGCCGGGGTATCGACCGAGTGCTCCCCCGGGAGGTGAAAGGGTCGAAGGGCGAGCGGTCCTGGATCCGTCCCCGTCCTTCCGACGCACCCCGCAGGCGTGTTACCTTACCGCCGGCCTTCGACCTCCGCTCACGTTCCGCAGACCACATGAGGCGAGTCATCACCGTGCCCCCGACGCTGGACGAGCGGGGTTTCGACCAGCTGGTGGAGGAGGCAGGGCAGAGCGAGCCGGGGACCGGGGCGCTGGTGGATGCGCGCCACGTCCGCTGGGCGGACCCGTACGGAATGGTGGGTCTGCTCGCCGTCGGGAAGGTCCTCCGCGGAGAGGATGGTCCGCCGCCTCTTCTGGATCTCCCGGAATCGCCGGAGGTGATGAGCTACCTGGGCCGCATGGAGTTCCTGCGGGAGGCAGCGGATATCTACGAATTCCCGGCGGAGGTCGTACCGCGAAAACACGCTGGCCCCTCGAACGTGCTCCTCGAGATCACCCCGATCCGGTCACACGACGACGTGCACCAGGTGATCGAGCACGTCCAGGAGCGAGCCGGGAGCATTCTGACGGAGAAGCTCAACTATGCTCCGGCGGACGCCGTGCCATTCAGCATCATGCTGTCGGAGGTGTGCCAGAACATCATCGAGCACGCCGAGAGCGGAGGCTGGGTGGGGATCCAGACGTACAACTGGGCGCGGAGGCTCGGTAGGCAGGTCGTCGTGATCGGCGTCGTGGACCTGGGTGTGGGGTTCCGCGGCTCGCTGGCTCGGGAGCACGCTGCGCGCTACGTAGACCGCTGGGACGACGTCACCGCGTTGCAGGCAGCTTTCCTGCACGGTGTGACGCGGTTCCGTGACCCCGGAAGGGGTCAGGGGCTGAAGCAGATTCGCAGCCGCGTGCATCGATGGGGCGGCAAGGTCTCGATCCGGAGTGGAACGGCCCGGATCGCCGACATCCCGGAGTGGGACGACTCACCGCCGCTCCAGGAGGGGCTGGCGCCGTTCCCCGGCTCGCAGATCCTGATCGTGCTCCCGGCGCGTGTCTGACACGTGAGGGTGCCAACTAGAGAGGAGATTCGCACAATGCCAGATACCGTGACCTTCGATACCAACAAGGGCACCTTCAAGGCCGAGCTGTACACGGACGACGCGCCCGGCACAGTGGCCAACTTCAAGAAGCTGGTCGGGGACGGCTACTACGATGGGATCGTCTTCCACCGCGTGATTCCGGAGTTCGTGGTCCAGGGCGGGGATCCACTGACGAAGGAGTTGCCCCTGTCGCACCCACGTGTCGGAACAGGCGGCCCCGGGTACACGATCAAGTGCGAAACGAAAGGGAATCCGAGGCGGCACGAGGTTGGCGCCCTGTCGATGGCACACGCGGGAAAGGATACCGGCGGCAGCCAGTTCTTCATCGTATTGAACGAGGCCAACACGCGTCACCTGGACGGTGTCCACACGGTCTTCGGGAAGGTCGTGGAGGGCATGGACATCGTGAAGTCGCTCACTCGCGGTGATCGGATGGAGCGGGTGAAGCTGGGCGACGAAGCCCAGGCGTAGGCTGTGCGGTCGCTAAGGGGCGTAGGCCTGCATGCTCGTGAGTCGGCTGCCCGATGAGCGCCTCCGGCTGCCGGCAAGCCCGAGTTGGCGACTTTCCGGAGCCCCCTGCGATGCGCACCCGGATCGAACGTGACGGTTGAGTGACGTTCCAGCTCGGCTTCGTAACTTGCGGAGGTGCTCGATGCCTCCCAGGCTCACCGTCCGGGATTGATCAGCGATCTCGACGAAACGCCGCCCGTCTTCGACGAGACTCAGGGGCGGGCAGCACGGTAGGCGAAGAGATTCACCATCGGTTCACCTGAGGACCCTGTACCAGGCACCCGTATCCGCTGTCGCGATCGATCTCACGCGACTCCATCAACGGACCGTCACCTCGTTCTACAGCAACCTGGTGACGAGGCCGACGGGCAGAGCCATCCGTTCCGCCGTCGAGCAACAGCTCACGGAGGTGGGCGGGAGAGGTCCGTGCATCTCGATCCTCGACTTCACGCAGGTTCGGGTGATGGATTACTCATGCGCGGACGAGATCGTCGCGAAGCTTCTCCTGCGCTACGCGGCGCCCGATCGGCCGGTGGATGCCTACTTCCTCGCGCGGGGGCTGCGTCCCGAGCACGTGGAGTGCATCCACGCCGTGCTCGACCGGCACGACCTGCTCCTCCCGGCGGTCGAGGACAACACGGGGGCGGAGTTGCTCGGTCCGGCGACGGACATCGAGCGAGAGTGCTGGGAGCAGCTGGTCAGGATGGGTCGCGCGAGGGTGAGTGAGCTGGCCGAGAAGCATCCGTCGCCGGCGATCCGTGCCGCGTTGGATCGGTTGCTCTCACGACGAGTCCTGCTGCCGCTTGGTAGCGAGGTGATCTGCCCCATTCCACGGCTTCCCGAATAAGGGAAGCCGCTGGCCCAGGTACCGGTACCAGGAGTGGCGTCGGCGTCTTGCACCGCAAGGGCCATTCGCTGCTCCGGTCCCGGTCGAGGTACGCGGTGGATCATCCGAACCGAAGCTGTTTTCATCATTGAATGGCGGCCGTACATGCGGCCCTGAAATCTGTTTCGAACGCCTACATCGCTCGTGGAGGATATCTACGATCTGGTCGTGGTCGGAGCCGGACCGTGCGGGATCGCCGTGGGGGTCGCCGCGCGGGCGCACGGCCTTAGCTGCCTGCTGGTGGATCGCGGGGCGGTCACCCAGTCCATGATGGAGCACCCCACCTACACCACCTACTTCAGCGGGCCGGAGAAGCTGGAGATCGGCGGCCTTCCCTTCACGACCGCGGGCGACAAGCCTACCCGGCGCGAGGCACTCCGATACTACCGCAGGGTCGTCTCCTACTACCGGCTGAACGTCCTCCAGTATCATGGGGTGGACGCGATTCACCGAACCGGTTCCACCTTCGTCTGCCGGACGACGGACCGTTTCGGCGACGTACGGGAGATCTTCGCCTCCAACGTGGTCATCGCCACGGGCTATTACGATAACCCGCGGCCGCTCGACATTCCCGGCGCCGACCTGCCCAAGGTGACTCACTACTTCACCGATCCCTTCCCGTACTTCGATCAGGACGTGGTCGTGGTCGGGGGAGGGAATTCGGCGGCGGACGCCGCGCTGACCTGCTGGCGAGAGGGCGCGCGGGTCACGATCGTCCATCAGTTCGGCGAACTCGATCGCGGGGTCAAACCCTGGATCAAGCCCGACATCGAGAATCGCATCGCGGAGGGGTCCATCCCCGCGCTATGGAACCACGTTCTGACGGAGATCAGGCCGCGCGAGGTCGAGGTCGAGGATCTCGAGACGGGGGAGCGGAAGGCGTTGCCGAACGACTGGGTGCTGGCGATGATCGGCTATGTCCCCAGCCCAGGGATCCTGCTCGACCTTGGGGTGACGATCGATGAGGCTACCGGAATCCCGCTGCACAACCCGGAAACGATGGAGACCGACGTGCCCGGCGTATACATCGCCGGCGTTCTCGCGGCGGGCTACGACGCGAACAAGATCTTCATCGAGAACGGTAAGCTCCACGGGGAGCCCATCGCGAGGGACGTGAGGCGGAAGGCTTTGCGGGGCGCGGTGGAGAGGGGCCGGACCGATCCCTAGCTGGTGCGACGCGACCTGGGGGAAGACCGCATAGCAGGGAGCCGTTGCCAGGTCCCGACTGAAGCCCAGCTCGAATCCCCGCCAGACTGAGGGCTCTGCGGACGGTAGGAACCGGTTCGCGGCTACGCTCGAGAACCTGCAGTTCCGACCCTCCTCAATCGCACCCCGCCACCGCGTACCCCAGCTGCAGGTCGATCAGCGGCGCGACATAGTTGCCGGAGAAGCACGCCGAGCAGAAGCTCGCATTCGGATCGACGGAGGAGAGCATCCCCTCGAGGGAGAGGTAGCCGAGGGAGTCGACCCCCAGCTTCTGCCGTATCTCCTCCGTGCTCCGATCGGACGCGATCAGCTCCTCACGCGTGGGCATGTCGATCCCGTAATAACACGGATGGCGAACCGGAGGGGAGGCCAGGCGGAAGTGGACCTCGGTCGCCCCAGCCTCGCGGAGCATGTTGACCAGCCCCTGCGAGGTCGTTCCGCGGACCAGGGAGTCATCGACCACTACCACGCGCTTGCCGGCGAGGACCTCGCGCACGGGACTGTACTTCAGCCGCACCTTGAAGTCGCGTCCCGCCTGGGACGGCTCAATGAACGTACGGCCGACGTAGTGGTTGCGGATGAGCCCCAGCTCGAACGGGATACCGGACTGTTCCGCGAAGCCCAGCGCGGCCGAGTTGGCCGAGTCGGGGACGGAGATGACGCAGTCCGCGTCCGCCGGCTGCTCGATGGCGAGGCGCCGACCGAAGGCGCGCCGCGACCGGTCCACCGAGTATCCCCACAGATGCGAGTCGGGCCGTGCGAAGTAGACGAGCTCGAAGATGCACGGCGCGGGTGGGGTGAAGCTCCGGAGCGAGGGTAGCCTCGTGAGCTCGCCTCCTCGGATGCGGAGCAATTCGCCCGGTTCGAGATCGCGAATGTAGCGGGCGCCGATGATGTCCAGCGCGCAGGTC
>CAZJEH010000163.1:5117-7970 GCA_964544905.1 uncultured Gemmatimonas sp. | reverse complement strand
ATCCGTAGACGGTGACGACCCCGGGGATCGCCGTCTCGATCGCGCGACGCTCGGCCTCGAGGTCGTGCCAGATGAGCCGGTGCGCGGCCGGGTCCTGCTCACGGAGCTCCAGCATCTTCCCGATGCGGGCGGGCAGGCTCTCGCGCTTCTCCCGCGCGGCGTCCTGCACCCCGATCGCGGCGTTCCGGAAGAGCCGCGCCTGGCCGTCCTTCTCGTGGCCGGCGGCCGTGTGATCGGTCGGGACCTCGTGCCAGTTGACGGTGATCGGCGGGAGCTCATAGCCCTCGTCCGAGTGCCCGAGGTCGGACGGCCGCTGCACGAAGATCGCCCAGGACGCGACCCACAGCCAGAATTCCTTTTCCTTGTGCGGGTGCAGCGTGAGCTGGTCGGCCTTCTCGCTGTTGCGCTTGAAGAACCGCGTCTTCGCCGCCGACACGTCCATGATGTCGAGGTAGGCGGCATAGGCGAGCAGCTCGATGTACTCGTTCGGCGAGGGCACGGCGGTGGCGACGAAGCGGTAGGGGACACCCTCGCTGCGCTCCCGCGCGTTGAGCGATTTCCCGTCGCCGGCGAACAGTCGCATGAACTCCCGGAAGGTCTTCGTCCCACCAAAGCCGCGCAGCACCCCGGCCTCGTCGAGGCTCGACACGGTGAAGTGACGCGGGTCCAGCTTGCCGTCGCGGACCGTCTCGTAGTTGGTCAGGTAGAGCCCGTCCGGATCCTCGGCTTCCTCGATGCTCCGGATGAACTTGAGCGGCACGTCGATCATTGCGGCGTCGCGCAGGAATTCCTGGCGGACCCCAAGCGGGGCGGTGATCAGCGCGCGGC
This sequence comes from uncultured Gemmatimonas sp., assembly GCA_964544905.1. Classification (GTDB taxonomy): domain Bacteria; phylum Gemmatimonadota; class Gemmatimonadetes; order Longimicrobiales; family Longimicrobiaceae; genus WHSP01. Next base: position 7,142 of record CAZJEH010000163.1, on the reverse strand, counting down.
CGCCGGCACGCTCGCGCGTGAGCCGGACCGTCTCGATCTGCATGACGGACTTCCCGAGGCCGAAGCTCGCGAAGATCGCCCGCCGCCCGCCGGCAACGGCCCAGCGGACGATGTCCCGCTGGTGGGGCTTGAGCAGCGGATGGACGTCGTCCGGCGAGATGTCGAATCCGCGCGTGCCGGCGGCCGGGACCTTCGCCTCGAGGAATTCGCGGTAGGCGGCCTCCATTACGCGGTCGCCCTCTGCCGCTGGACGTCCACGACGTTCGCCCGGACCATCGCCTCCGGGATCGCCGGGCAGACGCTGTTGCCGACCATGCGGACCTGCGCCGTCTTCGTGAGGCGCTTGCCGTCGACGATCGGGGCGATGATGTAGTCGGCGGGGAAGCCCTGCGCGTTGAAGAGCTCGCGGGGCGTGAGCATGCGCATGCCGATATCGACGATGGCGTAGTCGATCCCGTGCACGGTGACGAGGCCGAATCGGTCCTTCGTCGTCACCGTGTGCAGCGGCGCGCGCAGCTGCGGATCCTGGTCGGTCCCGTAGTACTTCAGCAGGAACGCCCGGACCTCGCCGTAATGGTTGCCGCGGGCCTGCACTGTGTGCAGCGGATCCGTGACGGGCTGGCCGTCGGGGCTCGTACCCTTGAACTTCACCAGGTGCGATGTCACCAGCGCATGGTGATCCTTCGCGGTGACCGTGCTGATGGGCTCGTGGAGCGGCCATCCCGGCGTCTCGTTGCCGCCGTAGTGCTTCGCGAGGAACGCCGCGACCATGGCGCCCTGGCTGCCCTGCGCGGTGATCGTGGCGTAGGGGTCGCGGATGTTGCGGGTTCGCGGCGTCTGTCCCTCGCGCTCGCCGTTCCGGGTGTTGATCAGCGTAGGCGCGACGACCGCGAACCGGTTTTCCGTCGTCGTCGTGCGGAGCGGTTCCGAGATCGGCCACGCATCCCGCGGGCCGTTGCTCCGGTTGTCGATCCCGACGATGAACGGGTCGCGGGCGTGCACGACGTACCGCATGACCCCGTGCGCGATCCGCCGCATCGTCGCCTCGGCGAGCGGGCGCTTGCGCGTGAAGATCGACGGGCAGGGAATCGAGAAGTCGATGCACTCGGCCGCCGTCCGGTACGGCAGGAGCCCCGGCCCGTGCGACGGCTCGGGCCACACGATCTCGCCGTCGTCGCACCGGGCGATGATGAACAGGCGCTTGCGGATTGTCGGCGCGCCGTAGTCGCACGCCCGGAGCTCGCGCATGTCCACGCGATACCCGAGGTTCTCAAGCTGGCGGTGCCAGCGCCGGAACGTTGACCCGCGCCGGATCGGGCAAGGCTTCCCGTCGTCGGTGAGCGGCCCCCAGTGTGCGAATTCCTCGACGTTCTCCATCATGATGACGCGCGGCCGGACGGCCTTCGCCCATCGAATCACGATCCAGGCGAGGCCTCGCACGCGCCGCGCGCGGTTGCGATCCCGGAACGGCTTCCCGCCGCGAGCCTTCGAGTGATAGGTGCAGTCCGGCGAGAACCAAGCGAGCCCGACCGGGCGCCCTCCGGTCGCCTTGCGCGGGTCCACGTCCCAGACGTTCTCGCAGTAGTGGCGGGTGTGCGGATGGTTCGCCATGTGCATGGCGATCGCTTCCGGATCGTGGTTGATCGCGATGTCCACCGGGCGGCCGAGCGCCGCCTCGATACCGGTGCTGGCCCCGCCGCCTCCGGCGAAGGAGTCGATGACGAGCTCTTCCCTCACCGTCAGAACGGCAGGTTGTCGACGTCGCCGCGCTGAATGCGCTGGCCGATCTCGTCCGCCTTGCGGCGCCCGAAGTGCCGCACCAGCTTGTCGTGATAGGTGATCGTGCCCGGCTCGCACGGCGGCCTGCCGAGGCGCGGCCTACCGACGTTTCTTTGCTTTGTTGCCATTGTGAGTTCCCCGTGAAACACCGGCCGGCTGCCGCCAGCCCCTCATGTACGACCGGATGTAGTCTTCGCTCCGGCCTTCCCGTCGCAGGCGCGCGAGCACCTGCCTGTCGCTCGGGAC
>CAZJEH010000163.1:0-5017 GCA_964544905.1 uncultured Gemmatimonas sp. | reverse complement strand
CCATCAGTCGCCCGCCGCGTAGTAGGTTCGGGCCAGGTGCCCGGTGATGCGGCACTTCCGCTCGCGCCCGGCGCGGACGAGCTCCATCTCGAGCAGCTCGGAGACGCGCTTCGTCGGCAAGCGGGACGCGCGGTACCAGTGCTCGCCGCGCCGGATCAGGAGATCCGCGAGCTCCGCGGCCGTGTGGCCCGGATGCTGGCGGATCAGGTCATAGAGCAGCCGCTGGTCCTTGCCCAGGCTCTCGCGGGTGTAGCGCTCGGCGGCGAGCTGGCTGGTCGCCGGGTCCGTGCGCCGGGCGCGTCGGGCCGGGTCGAACAGGTCGAGCGTCTGTCCCATCAGCGGCGCTCCCCGAGCCATTCGACGATGACCGCGAAGGCGGCGAGGGCCGAGAACACGCCGAACAGGATCGTCGCGCCGAGCAGGAATTCGAGCATCACGACCGGGCCTTCCGCAGGTTGGCGGCGAAGGCGCGGACGAAGATGAGGAGCAGCTCTTTCTCGTCGCGGGTGAGCGGCGGGCGCTTCATGATCGTGGCCTCCCTCATCACCACCACACCGCCGTCAGCGCGATGCCGACGCAGCCCAGGATGATCGCGATCGCGGTCCACACCGAGCACCGCGCGCTGTAGTCGGGCGACGTGTAGCGGGCGAGGACGAACTGGTCGAGCAGGCTCACGGCGCATCGTCCTCGTCCGGGTGCATGGGGCAGTCGTCGTAGTTCGCGCACTCGCAGTTCAGGTCGCAGTACGCCATCCAGATCAGGACAGGCACGCCGATCAGCACGAGCGCCAGCAGGAAGATCGTCATCACCCCACCTCCCGGACCGCGGCGACGCGCGGGTCCTTCATCAGACGCGACAGCGACGCCATGCGGGCGTCGTAGAGGCCCTCGCGCACCTTGAGGCCGTCGCCGAGCTCAGCGCGTGCTGACGCGAGCTCGGCGTCGAGGTGCGGATCGCCGTAGGTCAGGGTGCCGACGCGGGTGCTGAGATGCCGCAGGCGCGAGCGCGCCAGCCCGATCTTGCTGCCCCGGAGGCGGTGGATTCGTGACTTCATGGGAAGCTCCCCTGGTGTCGTTCCGGGGAGCATTGTCAACCATAGTAGCGCGGCTGTCAACTATAGTAGCGGCGTGATGTTCCTCACGGACCGGGAGCCATGAGCTATGGCACATTGTGAGTGCCCAGGGGGTGCAACCGGTGGGGTAGCAAGGAATGCAGGGAAATCTGCTGAAAGCGATCCGCGTCCGCCGCAAGAGGGGAAGGCGATACTTCGCGGTCGAGAACGTGATCTTCGTCGAGTTCAGGAGCCGGCGCGGCGACGGCCAAACCTGCCGGATGAGCTCCGGCCAACTTCCTCGGGGCCGTGCACGAGGTAGTTGGGGGTCAGCTGGAACTCTTCGCAGATCGCGAGGAAGGTCTTCAACCGGATGTCGTTGGTTTCGTCGCGCTCCCACTTGGAGACCGCGGCACGGCTGACACCGAACCTCTGAGCCATCTGTTCCTGCGTCCAGCCGCGGGATTCGCGTAGCCGCTTGATTCGCTCGCCCATCGTTTCCATGGCGCAGTAGGCTACCCTCGCCACCGCGCTACTATGGTTGACACACCGCGAAACCATGGTATCGTTACGCGCAACCATGTTGACCTCCAAGGCAATCGAGCACTACGGGTCCGAAGCGGCGGTCGCCGAGGCTCTCGGCATCAGCCGTCAGGCCGTCAACAAGTGGGGCGAACTGGTGCCTCCGCTGAGTGCTGCCCGACTGGAGAAGCTCTCGGACGGGAAGCTCCGCTTCGACCCGGACCTGTACGACGGCTGGAACCGTCGCAAGGCTGGCTGACGTTTTTTATTTAGCCCGGGGAGCCGTTACGGCGCCTTACGGGACGAAAAAAGAATTCCGCATGCCGACGCAAGACGAGCTTTTTCACGAAGACTGGCGGGACGCCCTGCGGCATGTCGTGAAAGCGCTTGGGGGCTGCGAGGCGGTCGGCGTGGATCTCTGGCCGACGAAGACACGCAAGGCAGCCGGGAACTGGCTCTCGGACTGCTTGAACGGGGATCGGCCCGCGAAGCTCGACCTCGAGGAGATCGAGGCGATCCTGAAGATGGGCCGCGAGCGCGGCGTGCACACCGGCATGTACATCCTGGCCGACCGGACGGGCTACGACAACCCGCACCCGAAGACGCCCACGTCGGAGCGGGCGCGGATCGCGGCAAGGCGGGCAGAGCTCACGGCGCAGCTGGTGGAGATCGAGCGCGACTACGACCGGCTCGTCGCCGCGGAGGACGCGCAGGTGCGGCGGATCGAGCGCCGCTGAACGAGTGGGAAGCGGGCCACCGTGTCGGGTGCCCGCCCGGGAGCCGGCGGCGGTCCTCTGGTGGTCCTGCCGCCGCCGGCATCCCGAACTGGGGAATGGAGGCGTTGGGGTTGGGGATACGAGATCGAGCGAAGGCATCGGGCTACCGTCCCGGCGATGCCGCCATCATTCGCGAGCTGCTCACCATTGATGCGGCGTACCGGGGGCGCGAGGTAGAGGTCCTCGTCGAGCGCCAGCATCACCCGAAGTTCGGACCCTACTACCTCGTCAGACCGCTCGGCGAGGTGAAAACATTCTTCATCCAGGCGCACGCACTGCGCGACCTGCCGCCGCCGAACGTGAAGCTCCCGTCCTGGGACGAGTGCCCGTTCCGGCCGAGGGGCCTGGCATGACGTCGGAGCGGCGTCTCGACCTCAGCCGCGGCGCCCTCAACACGCTGATCGCGCTGTTCGAGTGCCAGCCCGCCACCATCGAGCGGCTGGCCCGGCATATCCCCGCGGCGTTCCCGTCCGCGCACAGCTACGTCAAGGCTCTGCACGAGAGCGGGCTCATCGAGAAAGAGCGCCGCGGCCGCGCGTGGGACTGGCAGCTGACCGAGAGAGGTTTCCGCGTCGCGGCGCACCTGCGCGGTGCCGCGATCGCGCTGAACGGGCGGGGAGGAGCGGCATGAGGTCCCTGCTCCGTCTCCTCGGAGCCGCACCGTGCGAGATCTGCGGCGCGCCGACACTCGCGGAGTACGAGTGCCGGCGCTGTCGCACCCAGAAGGCTGCGCCGTGAGCGGCTACACGCCCCTGTTCAACTCCCTGACCCGCGGTTCGCTGTGCGGGCGCTGGCCCGACATCGGCCTGTGGGCCGTCATTCTGTCGCTGAGCGACCGGCACGGGGTCGTCGACATGCACCCGAACGCCATCGCTGCGTTGACCGGGCTACCGGCGGACGAGGTGGTCGCGTGCATGGAGCGCTTCTGCCAGCCCGACCCCGAGAGCCGCTCGAAGGACGCCGACGGCCGCCGCCTGGTGCTGATTGACGAGGGCAGGACGTGGGGCTGGCGCATCGTGAACCATGGCCGGTACCGCGACAAGGCGAGGAAGGCGGCCTACGACGCGGCGCGGACGGAGTCCGGGCGCGATGCCGAGCGGAAGCGGGAGGAGCGAGCGTCCCGACGTGTCCCGACGTGTCCCGATTCGTCCCGCCCTACAAACACAAACACAGATGCAAACATAAAACCCCCCTCTCCTGACGGAGAGGGGGGTGCGGGGGGAGGGCGCAAGCGCCCCTCCCCCGCGCCCACTCCGCCCCCTGAAGGCCTGGACATGCAGGCATGGGAGCGTTGGGAGCAGTACCGCCGGGAGATTCGCAAGCCGATCAAGCCAGCTTCGATGCTGGCCGCCCAGCGAAAGCTGGCCGGATTCGGGGCGGACCAGGCGGCCATCGTCGAGCAGTCGATCGCGAACGGCTGGCAGGGCTTGTTCCCGCTCAAGGACGACTCCGGCGGCGGGGAGATCGACGCGTACTTCCGCAACCTGCGCAGGGCGGTGAGCCGTGCTCACGACTGACGACATCGCGGAGATGTTCGCGGCGATGCGGATCGCCTACGGCACGAGGTGGAAGCACGGGGAGAAGTCGATCCCGTTCTGGCGGCGCGCGCTGGCCGGGGCGTCCGCCGAAGACATCGGGCGGGCGTGTGATCGCTGGATGGATCACGACCCCGACAACCCGCCGACCATGCCGCAATTCCGGAACCTGGTCCGGACGCTCAACCGGCAGCCGAGCAGCGGGTACCTGCCGCCGCCGCATCCATCCTCGCCGGCGATGGCGGAGGCGAACGTGAAGATGCTGCGCGCGCTCGGCAACGCCGGCGGCGTCGATCGGCAGCAGCTCGAGCTGATGATCGAGCTCAAGTCCGCGCTCGTCGACGAGCTCGGCGATGCCGAGGTGACGGACGCCTGGGCGGAGGATGTCGGCCGGCAGCTCTACGAGCTCGCCAAGGACCATGATCGGGAAGCGAAGCGGCGCGAGGCAGCCGATGCTCGCCGCCGGTTCTTCGGCACTTACCCGGGTTTCGGGGAGGACGACGTTGCAATTCCATGACGCACTGAAAGCCTGCCTGCAGGGAGCGAAGATACAGCGCTCGGACTGGACCCCGGAGACGCACCTCGAGGTGATCGACGGGCGGGTCATGCAGGTGACAGGCACCGGGGAGAAACAGCGCGGGCCGTTCTGGGCGAGCCCGGAGGATATCGTCGCGGGCAACTGGGAGATCGCCTGGTGACCGAATCCGCGACAGCGCCGATCCGCATGCGGCGGGTGCAGGAGGCCGTCAAGGTCCGGCACGTCGGGGATTTCTACTGGCACATCACGGCACGTGGCGATCGTTACCTCCGGGTCGCAGTCCCGGGCCTCCGCCGGCACGTCGTCCGCGGGCTGCGGTGCGGCCGCGGCGGGCTCGCCTGGGACGGCGACGAGGAGCGCCCCACGCTGAAGCAGCTGATCGTCGTGCCGTACTGGCGCGGGTACGTGCGGAGCGGCTTCCTGGTGCCGGAGGGCGGGTGATGCGGCAGAAGCGCTGGTTCACGCTCGAGGAGTACCAGCAGCACCTCGCGGCCCTTCCGCGGCCGCAGCGGCGCTCACGTCCCGCCAGGCGGCCGGAGCAGGAGGCGGGTGCGATGCTCGTGCAGTGGATCGACCTGCTCGTGCTGCCGAACGG
>CAZJEH010000162.1:0-7976 GCA_964544905.1 uncultured Gemmatimonas sp. | reverse complement strand
GAAACCGTGAGCGGCCTACGGCGCCGTATGCTCCCAATCGTCATCCCGGCGCAGGCCGGGATCCATCCGCCTGGCGATGCGCGGATGCATACTCATAACGCGTTTCACAACAACGTAGTGCGAGCTCTCGGCGACCGAGAATCCATCTGCGCTTTTTCTGAATAATGGATCCCGGCCTGCGCCGGGACGACGGGGAGGGCGGGGCCGTTCTCGCACGCCTTTCGCCGGGATGGCGGACGCAGAGAACGATTTGGCACTGCCTCTTCCGGCCTCCCAGGCATTGACACACCAAACTTCCCACATCCCCGAGCCGCATGAACGACCGCGTAGCGACTGACAGCCAACGCAACGCCGCCCGTTCCGCGGCCGTCCCCGCGCCGGCCATCCCGGTGACGACGATGGACTACCTCCGCGCCTTCGGCCCCGGGCTCATCGTCTCCATGGCGTGGCTGAGCGCCGGCGACCTGGTGTCGGCGTCGGTATCCGGTTCGACGTACGGGTACGCGCTCATGTGGGCGCTCGTGATCTCCCTGTTCGCCCGCTACTTCTTCGTCTCGGCGATCGGGAAGTACGCGCTCTGCAACCGGTACGGCGACACGTCGATCCTCGCGGGGTTCGGCCGCCTCTGGCGCGGTTTCCCGGCGCTCCTCGGGGCCATCACGTGCGTCCTCGGCTTCACCTACCAGACCTACATCATCAAGGGCGCGGCGACCGCGTTGCATCAGCTCTCCGGTCGGCCGTCCAACCCGTGGGAAGTGTTCTTCGTCGCGGTGGTGCTCGTCGGGATTACCGCCTACATGCTCCTCCGCGGTCGGCAGTACCGAACGCTCGAGCTGATCGCGAAGATCTCCGTCGGCGCGCTGATGGCGACCTTCTTCGCCGCGGTGGCCATCAACGGATTCGACGTCGGGGCGTTCCTGCGCGGCCTCATCTTCCAGGTCCCGCCGGATATCGAGGGGGCGTTCGGCGCCTTCGTGGTGCTGGCTTCCATCATCGGCGCGGTCGGCGGATCCGCCGCCAACCTCCTCTATCCCTACTTCATGGACGACAAGGGGTGGACGGGGCCGAAGTACCGCAAGCTGCAGATCTTCGACCTGCTGGTTGGCATCCTCGCGATGGTCGTCATCAACCTGGCGGTTTGGATCGTCGCCGCGGAGAGCCTCGGCGGAGCGGACGGCATCGCGATCCGGGAGGCCGAAGACCTGGCGATCATGGTGGGCCGCGGGATCGGCCCCTGGGGGCCATTCCTGCTCTGGACCGGCCTCTTCTTCGTAACCTTCACCTCGTTCCCGACATACTCGTTCGGGTTCACCAAGGTGCTGCTCGACGGCTATCAGCGCACGTTCTCCCGGGGTTCCGCACCCGAGGAGCTACCGAGCCCGGAGAACCATCCAGCCTTCAAGAAGGTGCAGGTCAGCTTCCTGCTCTTCCTGCCTGTGCTGTTCTCGCTGCCGGCGGCGCCCAACTTCATCGCCCTCACGATCGCGGGGACGGCAATGGCGGCGATCACCGGCCCGATCATCATCGTCGGAGTGATCGTGCTGACATCCAGTCGGCGCTATATGCTCCCGGAGTATGTGAACCGCTGGTGGGAGGTGCTGGCCCTGCTCATCATCGGGGGGATCGGGATCTGGGCGGCGTTCGGCGTGGTGGCTGGGTTGTTGGGGTGATGGGAAGGACGCTGCGCGGCAGATCGCAAGGCGGTGGTGGCCGACCGATCATAGCGGTAGCCCCGTCGGCGCCGACTTTCCGGCTGACCGGCGGGGCCTTCTCGAGATGACGGTCCACGGTTGGCGGTTCCGATCGTCGGTCATCAATCCGCTTCGTCCAGTTCCAGTCGCACCAGCCACGGCACCTCGAGCTCGTCGAGGACGGAGGCGAGCAACTGGTCGCCCCGGCTCCAGAGCGGCTGCGCGGTCACGGGAAGGGCGACTGCTCCGCGGGGCGAGCCATCCGACGCGAGCAGGATCCAGAGGGTCGTGACGGCACCTTCGACCGGCTGTCGACGCAACCAGATGGAAGTTTGGGAACTGAACCTGGACGCCATCGGTGGTCGAGGGTATCGGTTGCCAGGTACGATTGAGGCGGCGGAAGCCTGGCGCTCCCGCCGCCTCAATCGTTGTTACGAACCCGAACGCCTCAGGGCTGGATTCCGATCGCCGCCATCCCGGCGCGCACCGCCTGAGCGTCGTCCACAGCCCGCGCACCGCTCGCGGCCATCGCCCCGACGATCTGTCCATCGATGCGCAGCGGGAAGCCGCCGTCGAAGGTGACGCCACCCTCGATCGCCTGTCTCTGCCCGCTGGATACGGCGCTCGCATACTCGGCGGTGCTCATCCCGGTCTCGATCACCGTGCGGATCTTGCCCATCGCGATGTCGTAGGAGCGGGGCATCGCGTTGGGCATGCGACGCAGATACAGCGGGACGCCCTGCGCGTCAGCGATGATGATCGTCAGGTTCCACCCGTTGGCCCGGGCCTCGGCCTCGGCGGCATCCATCGCGGTTTTCACCTGCTCGTACGTGAGCGCCTGCTGCGCGTTGGCCCGTGACGTCAACGCGGTCACCGACAGCAGGCTCAGCACAGCTGCACAGACGATTCCTCGGATTCGCACGATCGTTCCTTCCTCTCCGGGTTGTGACTTTGCGAACATACCTGCGGTCTATACAGTGGAAGGCGCCGCGCAGTTGGGAAAGAGCCGCGGCCCCTCAGGAGCGCATCGGAACAGCCGTCGGGTCCTGTCACGGGCCCCGTGTATGGGTAGGAACGACCCTGCGAGCCAGCAAATAAAGGCCCTAACAACTGCGCTAAGGCGTAACCCCAACAAGCGAGGCGCGGACACCACGTTCCCATCCCACACCCTCCTTGCCACCGACCCATCCGCGGGCTGGTCAAGCGGCTGATTTTTCAAGGAACTACGGTCCTTTTCCCAGTCGGCCGGAGTAACGGCACGATTCTCCTTGACAGCACCCCCTCGGCAGCGGACAATTCAGGTACGAAGGGTCGTTTGCGGTCCCGCCAGCGCACAGGGATCGAACGCGATACGAAGCGGACTCGCCGGTGCGGTCCGCCCGCTCCGAAGTCGGCGTTGTCGCCCGCCTCGGCCTCTCGACACACGGTCGCTGCTCGATCACTATCTTCCGACAAGCGGCGGAGAACGTAGGGCGTTTGGAACCTCGCAACGTGCCAGAGGGTGAAGCGTCAGCGTTCAGGATTCGCGGGGGGTTGAGGTCATCCTGACTTGACGGGAACAACCTGACCAGAAGGGTCTGATGGCACGCACGGTACTTGGCGTTTCTGCATTCTACCACGACTCCGCTGCCGCGCTGGTGGTCGATGGTGAGATCGTGGCGGCGGCGCAGGAGGAGCGGTTCTCCCGCCAGAAGCACGACCCGCGGTTCCCCTCGAATGCCGTAAAATACTGTCTCGCCGAGGCGGGGCTCACGGTCGCGGACGTAGACCTCCTCGTCTTCTATGAGGATCCGATGGAGAAGTTCGATCGGATCCTGGAAACCTACCTCGCTTTTGCGCCGTCCGGCTACGACTCGTTCGCGGCCGGTTTCCCCCTCTGGGCGCGCCAGAAGCTGGACCTGCCGCGGGAGCTTGAGAACGCGATGGGCCCCGGGTTCCGCGGCGAGATACTCTTCGCGGACCACCACGAGTCCCACGCGGCGAGCGCCTTTTTCCCGTCCCCGTTCGAGGAAGCCGCCATTTTGACGCTCGACGCCGTCGGCGAGTGGACGACCAGTTCGTACGGGATCGGGAGTGGGAACCGGATCACCTTGCTGAACGATATGCGGTTCCCCCACTCGCTGGGGATGCTCTACTCCGCGTTCACCTACTACGCCGGGTTCAAGGTGAACAGCGGAGAATACAAGCTGATGGGGCTCGCCCCCTACGGTGTGCCCCGCTTCAAGTCGATAATCGTCGAGAAGATCGCCGACATCCGGGAAGACGGGTCGCTCTGGCTGGACATGTCGTACTTCGACTACTGCCAGGGCGGGACGATGACCTCGCCGAAGTTCCACGAGCTCTTCGGCGGTCCGCCGCGGCCACCGGAGAGCATGATCACCCAGAAGGAGATGGACCTCGCGGCGTCGATCCAGGCGGTTTGCGAGGACGTCGTGTTGAGCGCCGCGCGTCACATTCACGCCCTGACGGGAGCGAAGAAGCTGGTGATGGCGGGCGGTGTGGCTCTGAACTGCGTGGCCAACGGGCGTCTGCTGCGAGAGGGACCGTTCGATGAGATCTGGGTGCAGCCGGCAGCCGGGGATGCCGGAGGCGCCGTCGGGGCTGCCCTGCTGGCCTGGCATCACCTGCTGGACCGGCCCCGCTCAGCTCGCCCGGGGGACTCGCAGCGGGGGGCTCTACTCGGCCCCGCCTTCGATGCCGCCGACATCGCCGCATTCCTCGATTCCCAGGGCGCCGTCTACGAGCGATACCAGTCCGAGGACGAGCTGCTCGACACCGTCGCGTCCATCATGGATCGGGGCAAGGTGGTCGGGTGGTTCCAGGGGCGGATGGAGTACGGGCCGCGCGCCCTCGGTTGTCGCAGCATCATCGGTGACGCGAGGTCGCCTGAGATGCAGCGGACGATGAACCTGAAGATCAAGTACCGGGAGTCGTTCCGCCCGTTCGCGCCGTGCGTGCTTCGGGAACGTGCGCACGAGATCTTCGAGATGAAGCCCGGGGAGGAAAGCCCGTACATGCTGATGGTCGCTCCCGTGAGAGAGGAGCTGCGGACCGAACTCGACGCGGACGATCTCGAGCGGATGTCGAGCCCGGACCTCCGCATCCGGGTTTCCGTCCCCCGGTCGGCATATCCCGCGATCACGCACGTCGACTATTCCGCCCGGATCCAGACCGTCGACGAGGAGCGCCACGGCCGTTTCTACCGGCTGATGAAGCGTTTCGAGTCGCTCACGGGCTCTCCGGTGATCGTGAACACCAGCTTCAACATCCGCGGAGAGCCGATCGTCTGCACGCCGGAGGATGCCTTCCGGTGCTTCATGGCCACCGAGATGGACTACCTGGTCATCGAGGACTTCGTGCTCGCCAAGTCCGAGCAGCCGGCGGCCCTTTCGCTGGACACGGCCTCCTATCGGGCCCAGTACACCCTGGATTGATGATCCCGCTCACGCTCCCCACACGCCCGGATCGGCCGCTGCTGACGAGCTTCTGGCTTGCGCTGTGCACGTTCACGCTGGCCGCGCTGGTCCTCGTGGTTCTTCTCACCGGGCAGACCGTGTTGGGAATCCTGGGAGGATCGGTGCTCCTGGTGGCGGCCGTGGCCGGATTCCTCCGGGGCGACGTGGTGGCGAAGATCTACGTGCTGTGGAATCGGGCGGCACGAAAGGTGGGGCGGTTCGCGGAGGCGGCTACCCTGCGCGTCTGTTATCAAATGGTTTTGGCACCGGTCGGACGGGTGGCCGGGTCGCGGATGCCGTTGCGGGCACCGACACAGACCGCTTCTGGCTGGGTAGCACATGGAACCGATGGGCGGCCCAGCGACGGGCAAGGCGTGGGAGGTACCGCTGCAGCCTCGAGCCTCGCTTCATCGCGTGGCGGTTGGGTTTCGCAGCTGGCGGGACGAGCCGTCGGCTCCGGGCGTCCCTGGATGCTGGTTCTCATCCCCTACGTGGCGCTGCTCCGGAGTTACGCGCCATCGAAGACGGACGGGTCCGTTCTCGGACACAACTACACGCTGTACTGAGCAGGCATACTCGTAGCGGACACGTTCCGTCGGGGATTGAAGGGAGGGAGAATGGAGATCGTTCGTGGGTTCGTGGCGGCAGTGGCGGGTCTGATCGGGCTCGTCCTGTTGCTGCCTGTGGTGATATTGGCGGCGCCGTTCTGGGCCGTCTCCGCGATGACGCGTGCGTTCCAGCGTCGGTTGCGGACTCCGGTCGCCTCCTGGAAAGAGCTGATACAGTACGAGCCGGTGGTCGGCTGGAAGGCTCGGCCCAACCTCGACACGCGTGCCGTCGCCGGCGACGCCTTCCATTTCACCACCGACGCGGAAGGCTGGAGGGGCAGGGAGTCGCTCTCCGAAGCGGACGTGGTCGTCTTCGGAGACTCGTTCGCCTTCGGCTTCGGGATGGACGACGACCGGATGTACACCCGACTGGTTCCCGGCGTCCGGGTGAAGGGGATCGGCATCAACGGGTACAACCTCGTCCAGTCGCTGCTCTGGATGGAGCGCTACGCGCCGGTGCTCCGCGGCAAGCTGGTGGTCTGGCTCGTGTACTACGGCAACGATCTGTACGAGAATCTGACCCCGCACCTCGACCAGTACCGGATGCCCTTCGTCCGGCAGGAGCAGGATGGGAGATGGGGGATCGTCACCGACCACGTTCGCCAGGAGCCCTGGATCTACACGCGGCAGCGGCAGTATCTGGCCAGGCTGGCGGAGATCTGCAGCGGAGGGTTCCTGTCGGATCGAGCGTTCTCGGCGTGTGACTACCTGATAGGTAGGGCCGTGGAGATCTGTCGCGAGGCGGGCGCGAACATCGCGATCGTTTCCGCACCCGAATTGACCCAGGTCAGCCCGCTAGCCATCGAACGGCTGAGGGCCCTCTCCCCGACACCGGAGAAGTTCGATCCGGATCTCCCGGACCGACGACTCGCCGCTATCTGTGAAGCGCGCGGCGTGGAATTCGTGCCGCTGAAGCGCTATCTGAATGCGTCGGACTTCAACCCACGCGACGTCCACTGGACGCAGAACGGACACCGCCGATTCGCGGAAGTGATCGCTACGCTCCACGGAAAGTACCTCGCGAGCGACGCGCCGGCCAAGTCGAGCGGACGGCATCGGATCCGGGTCAACATGGGCATCGCGAAGACGGCCAGCGTCCGCTAACCGAGCGGTTTCGTACCTCAAGCGGCCGGCAGCGCAAGCGCGCGTTGCCGGCCGCTTGTCGGTCATCGGGGGTGAGAGGGCTGGCAGGAAAGGTAGACAGCGAGCTCGGAACCGAATCCGCCCGAATTCAAGCGTCGCTGCGCGCGGCGCGCCACACCGCGAACTCGGCGGATTCGTCCTGTTCGCCGATCGCCCTCCCCGCCGGGGGACACGCGCCACGGGGCCGGCTCGGGGTCTCCCGGTTTAACCCAGCTGGGTTTCCAGCGGGCGCGCATAGCCCGCGCATCCCACCTGTCCTGGCGATCCCCGCAAGCGGGGGACGGTCGATGGTCACAACACATCCGCGCTACCGGAATTTCCCGTCGCGACTACCTGATTGCGGCCAACGATCCGGGTCCCGCGTCGGCTATCGGCCTCTGTCTTCGGCCATCCCCCTCCATCGCCCACGACCCGAGCCGGCGCAATCCCGAGTGGTCCGCTCGAAGCCCGACAGGTCACTGGAACCCGAATAGGGGCGGGAAAAGGACGACCACGATCGCGGCCCAGATGCCGTAGACGGGAAGGTAGTCCGTCTGCCACTTCTCGAGCGCGCGGAAACTACCGTGGCCGCGCAGGAACCGCGTGTACAGCCATGCGGACCACACCAGGTTCCCGAGCAGGATCACGTTCTCCCCGAGCGCTGCCACACGGTTCGGTGTCAGCCCGAAGTCCGTTATGCGGGCCAGGATCGCGGCGAGCGCCAGCACGTCGACCAGGAGCGCGCTGATCACCAACACCACCAGCAGCCAGTCGAAGATGCCCACCGGGGCGTCGGAGTCGCGGGCCGAGATGGAGTAGAGGAGCAGAGCGAGTACGAGGACCAGGAGGAGGTCGAACGCGATCAATACCTCGCGCTCGATGTCGATCCCGCGGCCGGTCACCAGCATCGTGCCGAGGAAGGTCAGCAGAACCGCGGCGAACAGCGGCGTGAACAGCCGCCCGAGCACCGGCGCCATGTTCTCGATCACGCTCTGCTTGGCCTCCACCAGCCAGGAGGCAACCAGCACCGCCCCGACCGCGCCGCACGGCAGCAGCCACGACTCGAGGAACGGCTCGATGTCGACGTTAATGGACTGGAA
>CAZJEH010000161.1:4355-7980 GCA_964544905.1 uncultured Gemmatimonas sp. | reverse complement strand
AGCGACGAAGACGTCGGACGCGGTCAGGATCGGATCCGGCTCAGCGAGGAATCCTGTGACGAAGACGGTCTGACCGTCGTGATACCGCCGCAGTTCGTGGGGCGGATTGGCACCGACCACGTGGAACGTGGCGTTCGGAATCCGTGCCCGGACGCGAGGGAAGATCTCCTCCAGGAACCAGATGGCGCTGCGCCAGTTCGCGCTCCTCGCCATGTTGCCGTAGAAACAGATCGATCCCGGTCGGCGTTCGGCGGCGTCGGCCTTCCAGACGCGATGCTGGGGAGGCAGGACCAACACTGGAGGCGCAGGTCGTCCCGGCCCGACCAGATGCTCCACGATCAGCGACTTCGTCCGGGCGTCGTAGCAGGTGATTCCTGCCGATCCAGCGACGCCCAGACGCTCGAGCCGTGTTGCGACCGCCTTCAGCAATCCGAAGTACATCGACCCCGGGAAGGCCGCCTTGCCGAGCTCCGAGTCCAGTCGATCGAACCATAGATCGTGAGCAACCAGAACGATCGGTACCCGAGTACGCCTTGCCAGAATGGGCGCCATCCAGCCGAGGGCAGTCCGCTCGAGCAAGATGAGATCGTAACTGGTTCTCCCACAGCGTCGTAGGGCAGTCCTCAGCAGTCGTAGATACCCGTTGGCGCGGAGCAACATCCCACGTGGAGATGATGCATCCGTACCGTCAAGCGGACAGGTGATAATGTCCAGTGATTGGACGGCAGCCACGCCGGTTTCATCCTCGCCTTGCGTTGCCAGAGCGACGAGATCGACATCAGCCCATCGAACCACATCGTCGAGATAGAAATGCGTGATCTGCCCGCCCGCGTGGTCGGCCGTCGGCCGAGGCAGTCGCTTCGAGACGATGAGCAGGCGGAGACGTCGCGTGCTCATCGGGGTAGCCGGACTGTCGGGAATCGGCGTTTCTGTAGCCGGAGATGGAATCATTGGTAGACGATTTCGAGATCGTCGGCAGGTGCGTCCGCGGGTTTCATGCTCTCCCGCTGGCGGACGAAACGCCATTGGCAACGGAGACGCCGTCGACCGACGTGGCCGCATCCGCTTGCGGCCTTTCCGAAGCCGCCCCGCTTTCGCTGCCCATGAACTCCAGGTAGAGGTTCTCCCAGCGATCGATCATCGTCTCGAGGCTGAACTGGACACGCACGTACTCACGCCCAGTGTGGCCCATGCGCGCTCGTGCCTCAGGATCCATCGACATGACTTGAGCCATGCCGGCTGCCAGCGCCGACGGGTCGCGCGGTGGCACTAGGAAGCCGGTCTTCGCATCCAGCACGATCTCGGCATTTCCCCCAACGTCCGTCGCTACGAGTGGCAGCCCAGCCGCCGCGGCTTCCAGAAGCGCATTGGGCATCCCCTCCCAAGCCGAGGACATCACGTAGGCGTCCGCCGCGTTCAGCAGGCGGCCGACATCTCGCTGGAACCCGAGGAAGCGGATGTGGTCGGCGACCCCTCGCTCCTCAGCTTGGCGTCGAAGCTGGTCCCCGAGCTCCCCGTCGCCCGCGATCCACAGCACGGCCGACGGCTCCCGCCTCCTCAGCTCCGCAAGCGCGGCGATCGCGTTCCCGTAGTCTTTCGCTTCCGTTAACCGGCCGACGGCGAGCCAGACGAACTTGTCCTCCGATTGGTTCGCTCGCCTGACGCCATCCCGATCTACCGTATCGCCATCGAAACGCCGTACGTCGATACCATTGGGTATCACGCGGATTTTGGAGGCGGGAACGGCACCGCTGCGCACGCTTAGTTCAGCCCCGCGCGAACTCACGTGCACGGTCACTTCGCACCAGCGATCGGTAAGCCGGTAAGCCCATGTCCGCCACCGCGGCCCTTCGTTCGAGCTCCGAGCGGCCGACACCAACACCGGAACACGGGTCAGCGGCCGCATGGCCCTGCCCAGAAGGTTGGCGTGGACCATGTGTGTGTGGAGGACCGCTGGCGCCGCGCGGCGGAGGATTCGGACGAGTCTGACCACGCCTCCAACCAGGGAGGCGGGGCTGTCGAGTGCGAGCGTGTCCACAATCACGCCCTTGGCCTCGAGGTCCGCGACCTTCGCGGCATCGAAGGGCGTGCGGAGCGAAACGACACGCACGTCCCAGCCACGGTCCCGTAGCCCTTTCGCAAGGGCCACCAGGCAGACTTCAGCACCACCTTGATTCCCGATGGCCGTAATCAGGAACGCGATTCTCTTTTCGATTCGGCGCATCGTGGAAATGTCGCTACCCATCTTGCCTGTGGCTCGATCGCGGATGGCCGGTCAGGTCCGCACGCAGTGGCCTGTAGGCCGGCTACGCAAGGTTCGAGCGCGGGTAAAGTCGTCTTGAATGTCATCCACCTCAGCGGCACCCGTGCTAGATCACCGCTGGAGCCCGAGCATCGCCGTTTCCCCAGACCTGTTCGATGCGACGATACAGGTCGCGATGACGCGCGATCGAAGCCCGCAACGAATAGTTGTTTACCACAAATCGGCGAGCTGCGTCCCCGCAGCTTTTCCGGAGTTCAGGATCCTCCATCGCCCTCAGCGCCAGGGACAGTGAATCGCGATCGCCGACCTTGAAGAGCATGCCGGTCGCGCCGTGCTTGACGAGCGCTTGGTTTCCAGGCACGTCACTCGCGATCGCGGGGATCCCGACAGCCATCGCCTCCAGCAGCGCGTTGGAGATCCCCTCCCAAATCGACGGGAGGACGAATACGTCGGCCGCCTGCAGGTACTTCAACACGTCGTCGGTGGGCCCCACGAAAGTGACGTCCCGCAGCCCAGCCTCCTCGACGGTAGCCTTTAGCGAGTCCTCCAGCGAGCCTCCCCCGACGATCAGCAGTCGCCGACGTGCATCAGACGTCTGCTGGCGCCACGCATCGACGAGGAGATCGGGACCCTTTACCGGCTCGAGCCGCCCCACGTAGACGTAGCCCAGGACCCCATCCTCGAGCCCCAGCTCGGCCCGCGCCTGTGTACGCTCTGCCGCGGTCGGTGGTCTAAACCAGTCCTCGTCCACACCACTGGGTACGCAGATCACCTTCTCCGGCGGCACCCCCCCCGACAGCAGCTGCTCACCCATCGTCGGGCTGAGGCTCACCACCACATCGACATACCGGGGGAATAGCCACTTCCGCACCGGATCCATCGCCTTCCAAACGCGGACGGGATCGCTTCGAACAGTGATCAAAAGGGTTCTGCCGAGGACCAGCCGCGCAAGCAGGCCGATCAGCAGGGGGGTGTCCTGGCTCTGTGCATGGACGATCGAGTACCCGCGCAACCTCGTCGCGAGCAGCCAGAACGAATGCATGGCGTAGGTGAGCGCGCCCAGCTTGCTGTGGCTCGGATACCCCAGCCGATGAACGTCGATACCTGCGATATTCTCCCGTCGCGCGGTGTTGGGGTACCGACGGGTGAGCACCGCGACATCGACACCACAGGCGATCAGTCCGCTGGCTAAGCGTTCCGTCCGTACCTCGGCTCCTCCGACGACGGGCCTGAAGCTGGATATGAGAAAGCACACGCGTTGCGGACTCATCGACCAACCGCCCACCATGTCCGCGCCTTCATCGCCCAGACGTTCCGGCCAGGTCACGGTACAGCGCGAACAGTAGCACACGCACCCTCACC
>CAZJEH010000161.1:3590-4345 GCA_964544905.1 uncultured Gemmatimonas sp. | reverse complement strand
TTGTCCAAGCTGAGCTCGAGATCCAATTCCCGTACGACCCAGTCCCGAGCGGACTGCGACAGCTGCCGCCGGCGCTCCGGGTTGTCCAGCACTTCTTCCACGGCCGCCGCCAGCGATTCCGGCTGATGTTCCGCCAGCAGATACTGTTCACCCGCACGCCCGAACTCTGCCGGCAGACCGATGAACGGCGTCAGCACCGCCGCGGCGCCGCAAGCGTACGCTTCGGGAACGACATTGGGCATGCCCTCGCGACGCGACGGGAACACGAAGACGTCGGCCGCCCGGAGGTAGTCTGCCACATTGTCGACGGCCCCGGTAAACACGACCCGGTCCCGGGCCCCCGACGCCTCGAGACTCGATTCCACGCGCGCGATGAACGCTTCCTGTCCGGGTTTCCTCGATGCATCAGGCTGGGGCCCGACCAGCACGAGCGTTGCCTGCGGTCTTTTCGGACCGAGGATGCGCCATGCTTCGGCCAGGATGTCCACCCCTTTCCGCTCGCTCAGGAACCCTCCGATGAAGACGATCAGCTCGGAGTCGACTGGCAGACCGAGCTTGCCTCTGATCCAACGCTTTTCCTCCTCGGACTCGACAGGCCGGAAACGCTGAACGTCGACTCCGTTGGGGATCACTTCGACGCGCCCCGTAATGCCCTCACGGCGCAAGGAATCTCGCATGATTCCCGAGCTGACGACCACACAGTCGAGCAGCCGGTACGCCGGAGCGCCGGATCGCCGCCACAGCCCGCGCGGCGG
>CAZJEH010000161.1:0-3580 GCA_964544905.1 uncultured Gemmatimonas sp. | reverse complement strand
GTGCCTGAAGCTGGCGAGCAGCCGGTACGCCGGAACCAACGGAAGGAGCTTGTAAGTGGCTACCGAGGGATCCCGAACCATTGTTCGGGTGAACACCATCGGGATTCGTTCTCTACGGAGTCGGTACAACCAGGGGACGAACCACTGCGATAGAGACAGCAGCTGGATGACTCCCGGTCGCCGAACGCTCTGGGAGTATCGAACCATGCCCCGTGAAAGGGCTACCTCCGCTCGTAGCCCCATCGAGGCTTCGGCCGGGACCCTGTAGACCGGTACGCCGTCCACGTCAGCAGGGTGGGCAGTCCAGTCGCGACCGTTCGGGGAAGAACCGTTCCCGTCGGATTCCCCGATCGTCACCACGTCGAGCTCGATCCCACGCTTGGCCAGCCCCGGCGCATAACGGCGGAATCTGATCGCCGGGCCTGCGTAGACAGGATGATATCGCAGCGTGGAGAGGCAGACAGCCACCCGTGCGTCACTCATGGAACGCCTCCAACTCGGACACCAACGGGACCGACACCTCTATCAGGCCCCCACACGAGGTCCGATCGGATATCTCTCCCTGAGCTCACGGCCGAGCTCCAGGCCGCGAGCGAGGCATTTGTCCGAGTTCACGTACGCCCAGTCGCCGAAACGACCAACTGGGTAGATGTGGTGGCTTGCCAGCCAGTCCTTGATCCCCTGGACGAGCATGGGCCGCGAGTGCGTATAGACGGGATACGCGTACTTCACGTCGACATATCCCGTCCAGAGGACGTCGTTGGTGGACGGAAGCACACCGGCCTCCACCAGGAAATCGATCGTCTTCGGCGCGATCGCGTCCACGTCGACCGGCTTCTCGGGCGAGTGCGAAACCTCGGCCATGATGGCGTGCGTCGGTCGACCCCGAAGCGACTCGGACGAATTGTGGTTCAGCGCGATCTTGTGTGGCGGCACCTCCGGATCGGCCGAATAGATTCGCTGAATCGTCGTCTCCAGGCGCTTGGTGAGGATCAGCGCGACACGGAGCGACATGTACTCGAGCGAATCCGCCATCTGCACGACGGCGGCTGGAGTACCTTCAACGATCCGGACGAGGATCGGCAGCGGCATCGTCGAGACCAGGAACTCCCAGTGATACCGACGGCCGTCCCTGGTGGTGGCCACCCGCTGGACCGGATCGATGTGGACGACCTCGGAGTTCAGCTCCAGAGCGGGGATGTGAGGCACGAATGCCTTGAAGATCTCCTCGAAGCCGCCCTCCCGCGGATAGGCCACCGTCTGGTCGGGCTGCAAGGGCTTCCGCTTGCCGCCGGTCGTATCGAAGCTCTCGCTCTGCCCTTTCGGTGCAGCCACCCGCTCAGAAGTCCACTCGCAGGAAATCTTTCGAATGTCTCTCGCCCAGAGCTTCCGGTTGTACGGGAGCATGAAATGGTCGGCGATGCCGCGCCCGAACTTCCTGAGGATATACTCCTCGAAGTTCTGCGGCGGATCACCTCCCTGCTGAGCGGCGGCCTGCTGCAGGCCGGTCTCGCACTCCCGCACGACGCCGGGATCCGGCAGCTGGTCGTAGAACTTCTGGAACGGATAGGGGATGAGCGTTCCGTGAGAGAAGACTCGGGCGTCGCGCTGAACGTGTGCGAGTCCGTCCCCCAGGAGGTTGCTCACGAGTTCGTAGACCTCCGGATGCGGCGTATGGAAGGAATGTCCGCCGATGTCGAACACTCCGCCCTCATAGTTGATCGACCTGCACAGGCCCCCGACGGCATCCTGCTTCTCCAGGACCAGGGTATCGCCCTGCAGGGCATATGCGACAGCCAGCCCGCTCGGGCCCCCACCCACCACGAGCCCCTGCACGGTCCGGGCGCCTGGATATGTCGAGCCGTTCAGGGTGTCCGGGCGAGCGTTGGTCGAACTTAGCATGCTGTACAGTCCTTTCGCTGTTGTCAGGCTGTCCCGTTGGCTACGCATCGCACCGTCCGAACCGCCAACAGGTGGGATACGCGTTACGCGCGGGGGCAGCTCGTATGGAGGTCCTTTGGATATTCCTATCGGTTGATGGACGGCAGATCCGCGCGCATGCGTGCAGACGCCGCCCGAACCGGTCGGTGCCGGATCGACCGGATGATCTCGTCCACCTGTGCCGCCGATCGTTCAGCGGAAAACCGCTCGACTACGCGCTGTGAACCAGCAGCCCCCATCGCCGCGCCCATGTCCGGATTGCTGATCAGCCGGTCCAGCGCCCGGGCGAGCGCGGCCGCATCACGCTGACCGACCAGGAAGCCGGTGACTCCATCGGCGACGGTTTCGGAAACACCGTCCGTGGCGAAGCCGACCACGGGCAACCCCGCTCTCATCGCCTCGATCACCGATCTCGGATGCGGATCGGCTAGAGCCGTGTGAACGAAGATGTCGGCACCGGCATAGAGAGACCTGAGATCTCGCCGGAAACCGAGGAAATGGACGTTCGCCGTCAGGCCTCGCTCGTTGATCTGCTGGCTCAGTAGCCGGACGTATTCCTCTTCGCGGTGCTGACCCACGAAGCAGAGATGCGCGTGCGGCCAATCCCTCACGATATCCGCCATCGCAGCGATCGCATACTCCTGCCCTTTTCTCGACGAGACGTGCGCGACGCTCAGGATAACCACCGCGTCTTCGGGCAGGCCGTAGGCACGGCGCGCTACCTCCCGGCTGGGAGGCGGGAACGCGTCAGGCCCACTCAGGTCGACGCCGTTGTGGACCACGTGCAGACGACCGCGCCTAACAAATCGCTTGACCGAGGCACCGCACGACTCCGAAACGGCGACGACCGCCGCTGCCGGCCACAAGTAACCGAGCTGCTTCCACGTCTTCTCGTGGCCCATCTCCCGCACGTGGCAGACGTACGGGATTCGCGCGAGCAATCCGGCAATGGCCACATTGCGCATTGCTCCGCAGGTGTTGTTCAAATACAGCAACTCGACCTTCTCGTGTCTCAACACGGGGACGAGTGTCGAGACGGATCGGCTGTCGAGGGAAGGGACCGCACGGTATCGCACGCCCTGGCGCTCCAACTCCTCCGCGAGCGGGCCATTCCCCGGCATCAGTACACGGACGTCGTGGACCCTTCGCAAGTACTTCAGGAGCAGGAGCAGGCTGTTCGTCGGGCCGGTCGTATCGGAAGTATACGAGGCGAACAGAACACGCATCTCAGGCCTCCGGCCCGGGCTTCCGGGCGCGGAAAACGACTGCCGGGGCGAATCTCAACCGGTCGAAATCGCGGGCGCTGATCGGAACCCCGGCGTCGTAGCGGTCGCTCGGTTCGGTCGGGGAACGACGGCGCGTCAGGGCAAAGGCGGCCATGCGAACCGCGCCAAGGACGCGGTCCGCCGCGCCGAACACCTTCCGGCGGAACCCACGACTCCCCAGGGGGATGAGCGAACCGTACAGGGTGTAGCTGAGGCTCTGAGCTCCCGCGAAACAGTCCGGCTCCAGACCCGCCCGCTTGAGGAGTTCGCGAACTCCCCAGTGTGTCATGTGGAAGTACGACTTGTGATACGCCTTGAGAAAGGCCACCGAGCCGATGAACCATCCACCCGGACGCAGGACGCGCGCGGCCTCG
>CAZJEH010000160.1:0-8111 GCA_964544905.1 uncultured Gemmatimonas sp. | reverse complement strand
CGATCCGGTACAGGTAGCGGCCTTCCTTGCTCGCGAAGAGGAGCATCTTCTCCCGCTCCATCGCGTCGGTGCCCTGGTCAGCCATGTGGAACGAGTAGCTGGACAGGTCGGCGTCCGCGCTGTCGCGCGAAAGCTTGGACTGCTCCTGGAACCGCCCGAGAGAGCGAAGTGCGCGTTCGCGCTCCCGCAGGAGCCTCCGCTCGAGGTGCTCGATCTGGCTGCGATCCATCAAGCTAACTCCCTTCCAAACGTTGACCGACGGTCCCCGCCGAACGGGGAGACCCGGACACCGACTCCCGTGGATCCGGGAGAACTTCAAAAATAACCAGAACTTGCGTGCGATTCAAGTCGCGGAGCGGCTTCCGGCAGGGGCGCCACGCGGGATCTGTGTACTTCTCAGATCCCGAAATACCGCAGGAAGTCGTTCGTGATCGCCCAGACCATCAGCCCGACAACGATGATCAGGCCGACGTGGGACAGCCGGAGACGCTGCTCGATCGAGAGCGGCCGTCCGCGAACCGCCTCCACGCCGATGAAAACGAGCTGCCCGCCATCGAGTACGGGGATGGGGAGCAGATTCAGGACGGCTAGGTTGATCGAAAGAAGCGCCATCCACTCGAGGAAAGTCTCGACCCCGAGCCGCGCGGCTTGACCGGAGAGCTGTCCGATGGCAAGGGGGCCGCCGAGGCTGCGCGGGGACGCCTCGCCGGTGATGAGGTCTCCGAGCAACTCGACGATCGTCGCGCTCGTCTCCCAGGTCGTGGTGAGACCGTAGGCCACGGCAGCGGAGAACCCCATCCGCTGGAAGGTCACCTGATGCTGGGCGGCGATTCCCAGTCGGCCGATCTGGACGCGTTGCATCTCGGCGTCCAACTCGCGCTGACTCTCCGCGACCGGTCTGAGCGTGAGCTGCTGTCCGCCACGATCGATGACGAGCTCGACTTCCTGCCCTGGCCGCGCGCGGACGATCTCGACGAACTCGTTCCATGACCGGATCGGCTGACCCGCCGCCGACAGTACCCGATCGCCGGGCTGGATGCCCGCCCGAGCGGCCGGGCTACCCGGTTCGACGTCACCGATTATCGGCTGGGTCAGTGGCTGGAGCGGCTCGAGCATCTGGCGGCGCTCGGTGCGGCTCTCCGGCAGGACGAGCTGAACGTCGGGAGCGTCCGCGATGCTGAGAGTGATCGGTCCCGCGGGCGCATCGTCCAGCGCCTCGACGATGTCGTTCCAGCTCGAGACCGGCACACCGCCGACCGCCGTGATCCGGGCACCGAAGGGGATGGAAGCGAGGGGCGCGGCGACCTCGTTCAGCTCGCCAACCACGACGGCTTGTGTGGTCGGGTTGCGCGGCTCACCGAACACCAGCGCGCTCCCGATCAGCACCAGGATGGCGAAGAGCATGTTCATCACCACCCCGGCGGAGATCACGAGCGCCCTGGCCCAGAGGGGCTTCGCGTCGAAGTCGCGGGGAGACGGCACGTGGTCCGGATCCGCGCCGCCCTCGAGCGGCGCGGTATCTTCCATTCCCGCCATCCGCACGTAACCGCCGAGCGGAAGCGCCGAGATCACGTACTCCGTCTCGCCGCGGCGGAAGCCGGCGATGCGCGGACCGAAGCCGATCGAGAAGCGGGGGACCTGGATGTCCACGGCCTTGGCCGCGATGAGATGGCCCAGCTCGTGAACGAAGATCAGAACGCCGATGACGACGAGGAAAGCAACGAGCGTCAACACGATGCGTGTCGTTTGATGTAAGTTCGGGTCGCCTCTCGCGCCCAGCGATCCGCCTCGACTACGGAGGCCACATCGTCGATTGGCCCACCGCCCCACCCTTCCAGTGTCGACGCGATCGCATCGCCGATGGAAGTGAAGCCGAGGCGGTGTTCGAGGAACGCCTCCACGGCGACCTCATTGGCCGCGTTGAACACGGCCGGATAGGCCCCGCCGGCCCGCCCCGCCGCCACACCCAGTCGGAAGGCGGGAAAGTCCTCCTCCCGAACCGCCTCGAACGTCAGCGTTCCAGCAGTCAGCGGGTCGAACCGCCGGCCTTGGTAGGGCAGCCGCTCCGGGTACGCGAGGGCGTAGAGGATCGGCAGCTCCATCGTCGGGAACCCGAGCTGGGCAAGTACCGATCCATCGATGAACTCGACCATCGAATGGATGATCGACTGCGGATGGACGACAGCCGCGATGCGGTCATACCCGATCCCGAACAGAAAGTGCGCTTCGATGACCTCCAGGGCCTTGTTGGCGAGCGTGGCCGAGTCGATCGTGATCTTGGCGCCCATCTCCCAGGTCGGGTGACGGAGGGCGTCCGCGGGCCGCATCCGCGCCAAGGTCTCCCCGTCGGTCTGCCGGAAGGGTCCGCCGGAAGCCGTCAGGACGATCCGGGTGACAGACTCGACCGGGACTCCCTGAAGACACTGGAGGACGGCGCTGTGCTCGCTGTCGACGGGAATCAGCTCGCCGCCGCCGGCTCTCGCTGCCTCGATGACCAGCGGCCCCCCGCAAACGAGCGATTCCTTGTTCGCCAGCGCCACGCGCTTGCCGAGCTTGAGCGCCGCGAGCGTCGGCTCGAGCCCGATGGCTCCCACCACGGCGTTCAGGACGATGTCCACGTCGGGGCGGGACACGGCCTCGACGAGAGCTTCGGCGCCCGTTCGCCACTGCACCCCGTCGACCATCCCCTCGGGCCCCTCGCCCGAGGAGATGACGGCCATCTCCGGCCGCCATCGCTCGACCGCTGCGCGCAACGCGTCCACGTTTCGATGCGCGCTAAGCACTACCGGTCGGAACGAATCGCGGTGCTGGTCGAGCACCGCCAGCGCGCTCCGCCCGATCGAGCCCGTCACACCGAGGATCGCAACTCCCTTCATCGGCATTTCCGCCATTCTTGCAACGCGACTACACCCCCACGACGAACCGGAAGAAGAGGTAACCCAGCGGCAGGACGAAAAGGAGGGAGTCGAAACGGTCGAGAGCGCCTCCGTGGCCGGGGAGCAGTCTTCCGGAATCCTTCACGCCCGCGTCGCGCTTGAGCAGCGACTCGACCAGGTCGCCGGTCTGGGCGACGATCGACACAGCCAGGCCGAACAGCCCCGCCTCCATCATCGACACGCGATACGTCGCGAAGTTCGCGAGGACGAGCGAGTACGCGGCTCCTACGGCGATTGCGCCGACGAGTGCGCCGATCGCCCCCTGTACCGTCTTCCCCGGGCTTACCGACGGGATGAGCTTCCGGGTCCCCATCGCCCGGCCGACGAAGTAAGCGCAAGTATCGCTCGCCCAGGTCAGCAGGACCGGGGCGAAGAGCAGCGCGGCACCGTGCCAGGCGCCCTCGTGGCCCGGAAGGTAGCGCAGGAACACCGCGAAACTGAGGAGCGCCCCGCTGTACACAGCGCCGCTGAGGGTCGTGCTCAGCGAGAGGAGTGGTTCCCCGGCCACGCCGTTCTTCCAGATCGAGATCGTGGCGAGAACGAGAACACCCACGACCATCAGGGTTCCGAAGCCGGCTGCATCGGGACCTTCGCTTCGCGCGAACGTCGCGGATACGACGAACAGCGCGGCCAACACGGCTCCGGGGGTGCGCAGCGGCTTCGCGCCCTTCGCTTCGGCGAGCCGGTAGAACTCGAGGCAGCCGATCATCGCGATCGCCCCGATCAGCCCCGCCAGCGCCCAGCCGCCCAGGTACACGACGAGAACCGCCACCGGGATGCCTATCGCGGCGACGAGAACGCGTGTCGTGGTCTCGGAGAGAACCATCAGAGAAGCGCCGGCGCCGATCAGCGCCGGCGTCGCCGAGGGAGAGGAGCGGACGTGAGCACCCTCAGACTTCCATTACCTCCGCTTCCTTGTGCTTCAAGAGCTCCTCGATCTGCTGGATGTAGCGGTCCGTCAACTTCTGCACTTCATCCTGCTCCCGCCGGGCGTCATCCTCGGACAGGTCTCCGTCCTTCTGACGCCGCTTGATCTCGTCGTTGGCCTCCTTGCGCGCGTGGCGCACGGAAACCCGGGCCTCCTCGGCCATCTTGTGCAGGAGCCTCACGAACTCGCGTCGGCGCTCTTCCGTCAGCGGCGGAATGGGCACACGAATGATCTTCCCGTCGTTCGACGGGTTGAGCCCCAGATCCGACGTCTGGATCGCCTTCTCGATCGGCCCAAGCATCCCGCGATCCCACGGCTGGATGACGAGCAGCCGGGGTTCCGGAGCGCTCACCGTGGCCACCTGGTTGAGCGGGACCTGGGAGCCGTACGCTTCCACGCGCACCGTATCGAGGAGGGCCGGTGTCGCCTTTCCCGTGCGTACGGTCGCGAACTCCCTTCGTAGCGCCTCCACGGCGCTCTCCATGTGCTGACGCGCGGCTGGTATCGTTGGCATGGCCAGACCGATGTCGGATTCGGCTATGGATATACGAGGGTGCCGACGCGCTCTCCGCTGATCGCGCGGGCGACGGCCCCCGGTTCCTGCAGGTTCAGGACGATGATCGGGATGTGGTTCTCACGACACAGCGAAAGCGCCGCTGTGTCCATGACGTTCAGTTCCCGGTTGATCGCATCGGTAAGCGAGATCTCCGGGATGAATTGGGCGTTGGGGTCGCGCATCGGATCGGCGGTATATACACCCTTCACCTTCGTCGCCTTGATGATGACGTCCGACTCCATCTCGATCCCCCGCAGAACCGCCCCGGTATCGGTGGAAAAGTACGGATTGCCAGTTCCGCCCGCAAAGATGACGACGCGCCCCTTCTCGAGATGGCGAAGGGCGCGTCGTCGGATGTAGGGCTCAGCCAGTTGCTCCATGCGAATGGCCGTCAGCACCCGGTTCTCCACGCCTTTGCGTTCCAGGATGTCCTGGATCGCAAGGGCGTTGATGACGGTCGCCAGCATCCCCATGTAGTCCGCGGAGACCCGGTCCATCCCCTCCTGGCTGGCCGTCGTCCCGCGCACGATGTTACCGCCGCCGATCACCAGCCCGAGCCGGACACCCATCTCATGCACGGCCTTGATCTCGTCGGTGAGCTTGTCGATGACCGGGGGAGCGATGCCGAAACCCTGCTCCCCCGCCAGCGCCTCGCCGGAGATCTTCAGCAGCACGCGCCGGTACTTGAGCTCGCCGCCCTCGCCGGACTCCGGCGCCTTTTCCGATTTCGCGCCGGTGTACGTCACCATGACGTCTGTCATCACTCGCCGAGGGAGAAGCGAACGAACCGCCGCACGTCGATCTTCTCGCCGGTCTTCGCGGACACTTCCGTGATGAGCTCTCCCACGGTCTGATCGGGGTTCTTCACGAACGGCTGCTCCAGCAGGGCGGACTCGGCAAAGAACTTCTCCATCTTGCCGTCGATGATCTTGTCCCAGATGTGCTCGGGCTTGCCGGACTCCTTCATCTGCTCCCGATAGATGTTCCGCTCGCGCTCCACGACGTCGGCCGGGATCTCCTCGCGGCGGACCGCCGTCGGGTTCGACGCAGCGATGTGCATCGCGATGTCCCGCACGAGCTGCTGGAACTGGTCGGTCTTCGCCACGAAGTCGGTCTCGCAGTTCACCTCGACCAGGACACCGATCTTGCCGCCCATGTGGATGTAGCTGCCGACCGCACCTTCGGTCGCCTCGCGGGCGGCACGCTTGGCGGCCTTGGCCGCGCCCCGCGCCCGGAGGATGTCGATCGCCTTCTCCACATCACCATTGGCCTCCTTGAGGGCGCTCTTGCACTCCATCATGCCCGCGCCGGTCCTGTCCCTGAGCGCCTTTACGTCCTTCGCTGTGATCGTCATTCGCCTGGTCGTCCGGTATTCGTCGATTGTTTCTTCAGGAACCGGAACACGACGATGTCATCGTGTTCGCGGCGCTACTTCCAGCCAAACGATGGGGCCACCATCGGTTTCCCGGTGTGGCCCCATGTTGATCGAGTTTGCCGAACACGGATGAACTCCGTCCGTGACGGCTCGCCGCTCACTGGCAGAGGCTCACTCCGCTTCGGTCTCTTCCTCCGTGCCACCGCGGAGGTTAGCGATGACCTCGGGACGCGGCCGCCGCTTCCGCCGGGGCCGCCGCTTCTGACCTCCGCGACGATCGTCGTCCGCCGGGGCCGACTCGCCGGTCTCCGACGAGTAGACCGTCGCCTCTACCTCGTCGGCCCGCCGGCGCTCCTCTGCCGGCATCGCCGCCCGCGCCTCGATGATCGCTTCGCTGATCGCCCTCGTGATCAGGCTCACCGACCGGATCGCGTCATCGTTGCCCGCGATCGGAACCGTGAGGAGATCCGGATCGGCGTTCGTGTCGGCAATGGCAATTACCGGGATGCCCAGCTTGTTGGCCTCGTTGACGGCGATTCGCTCCTTCCGCGAATCGACCACGAAGAGCGCCCCGGGCAACCGCGCCATATCCTTCACGCCAGCGAGGTACTTCTCGAGCTTCTCCCGCTCACGCTCGAGCATGAGGCGCTCCTTCTTCGTGTAGAAGTCGAACGCCCCTTCCTCCTGTCCCCGCTCCAGCTCGCGGAGTCGCCGGATCTGCTTCTTGATCGTCGAGAAGTTCGTCAGCATCCCCCCGAGCCACCGCTCGGTCACATGGAACGAATTCGAACGCTCCGCCTCACTCTGGATGACCTGTCGCAGCTGCCGCTTCGTGCAGACGAAAAGCACGCGATCGCCCCGCGAAATGACATCGCGGACGAGTGCTTGCGCCAGTTCGATCTGACGCGCGGTCTTCTTCAGGTCGATGATGTAGATGCCGTTGCGCTCCGCGAAGATGAACTTGCGCATCTTCGGGTTCCAACGGCTGGTCTGATGGCCGAAATGTACGCCGGCCTCGAGGAGGTCCTGGATCGCGGGAGCTGTCGACATGAATCTTTCGCTTCGGGTTGTGTCTTCCACCGCCTTCATCCGCCTCGCCTACCACGATCTCGTGGCACCCGCGAGCACGTCCAGCGGTGTGCTTGATGACTCCAGCTTCGGCGGGCTCCATCCCGCCGGAAACGCGATACCGCCGCCCCAAGGAGCAGGCGGCACCGCGGTCTGCTTATCGCTTCGAGAACTGGAAGCGCTTGCGGGCCTTGGGTCGACCCGGCTTCTTCCGCTCGACCTCCCGCGCGTCCCGGGTCAGCAGCTCTTCGCTGCGCAGGCGGGTGCGGAAGTCTTCATCGATCTTGAGGAGCGCGCGGGCCAGTCCGAGCCGGATCGCGTCCGCCTGGCCGTGCAGGCCACCGCCGGAGACCCGCACCAGAATGTCGAAGCGGCCTTCCGTCTCCGTCACCACGAGAGGGCGCACGATCGACTGCTGCAGCGTGCCCCGGGGGAAGTACTCCTCCAGCGACCGCCCGTTGATCGACCAGCGCCCCTCACCGGGCCGCAGATGCACTCGCGCGACCGCCGTCTTGCGCCGCCCGAGCCCGTGGGTTCGCCCGTCGCCGCTCGGGCCGCTCGCCTTGCGACGATCCACCACGGGCGTCGGCACGAAGGCCTCCGCCTCCGCACCACCGGCGCTCGTCGCCGGCGTCGTCTCCTCGTTCGCCATCGATTGCCTACATCTCGAGTGGTTCCGGACGCTGTGCCGCATGCGGGTGCTCACTTCCCGCATAGACACGCAGCTTCGACCGCATCTGACGGCCCAGCGCATTCTTCGGCAGCATCCCCTTCACCGCCAGCTCGATCACCCGCTCGGGATGCTTCTCCAGCATCCGCCGGAAGGGGATGAACTTCTCGCCGCCCATGTACCCCGAGTGACGGAAATACGTCTTCTGGTCGGCCTTCCGACCGCTCAACTCGACCTTCTCGGCGTTGATCACGATCACGTGATCGCCCGTATCGAGGTGCGGCGTGTAGATCGGCTTGTGCTTGCCACGAAGCACGCGGGCGACCTCGGACGCCAGGCGCCCCAGTCTCCTGCCCTCGGCATCGACGACATACCACCGGCGCTCGATCTCGCCCGCCTTAACGGAGTACGTCTTCATCAGGAATTTCGCTCGGTATGCATCGGGAGGCCTGTACCGCGCCCGGCCGGACCCTCGCAAGAAAACAGACTCGTATCATAGCGGGCGACAGAGTCGATGTCAACCGGAACTCCGCGCTCTATTGTAGCATTGAAATAGAAATGTCCGCCCCTGTCGAAGT
>CAZJEH010000159.1:0-8192 GCA_964544905.1 uncultured Gemmatimonas sp. | reverse complement strand
GGCGAGCCTGACGACGTTCAACGAGATCGATCTCTCCCGGATCTTCGAGATCCGCAAGCGGCGGCAGGACGACTTTGTGAAGAAGCACGGCGTGAAGCTGGGCTTCATGTCGTTCTTCACCAAGGCGGTCATCGGGGCCCTGCGGCAGTTCCCGCGGCTGAACGCGGAGATCCAGGGCGACGAGATCGTACTCAAGCACTATTACGACATCGGCATCGCCGTCGGAACGGACGAGGGGCTGGTCGTCCCCGTGGTACGAGACGCGGACAGGATCAGCTTCGCCGAGATCGAGCGCCGAATTGCCGACCTCGCCACGCGGGCCCGGGACGGCAAGCTCAAGCTCGAGGAGCTGCAGGGCGGCACGTTCACCATCACCAACGGCGGCATCTACGGGTCGATGCTGTCGACCCCGATCCTGAACCCACCGCAAGTGGGGATACTCGGGATGCACAACATCGTGCAACGGCCGGTCGTGGTGGACGGCGAGATCACGATCCGGCCGATGATGTACGTCGCCCTGACCTACGACCATCGAATCGTCGATGGGAGCGAGGCCGTGCGGTTCCTGGTGACGGTCAAGCAGATGCTGGAGGACCCGGAAACCCTGCTGCTGGAAGGCTGAGCGGCGGCGTGTCGAGGCACCAGGGCGAGGTGACGGCGGTCACCTCGCCTTTTCGCTTAGGGGGAGGCCGGGGGTATTCGGTACCGACGCGGTGCTGGCGCGGCCGGACGTGATGGACCCGGCCGGTGCCGGAGGTGCAGATTTCTGCGGCAGCCGGCTACTCGTGCGCCGAGGGCGACGGGGACGTCGGACTTGTGCCAGGGGCGGCCTTGTCGCACAGGCCGCCTTGTCATCCCGAGGAACCCGAGGGATCTACACTCCCCTCCTGCTTCGGCCCGACCGCCGAGCCTGTCGAAGCGGCCCGCAACCGCAATCAGCGTTTCCCCAGCCCCAGCGCGAGGGGCAAAGTGCAGACTTCTCGGCAAGCTCGAAATGACAAAGAGATTGAAGACCGTATGAGAATCGGAGTCATCGGCCTAGGGCGGATGGGTGCGCCGATGGCGCGCAACCTGATCGCGGCCGGACACGAGGTGATCGCCTACAATCGCTCACCGACGATCGTCGACGAGCTTGCTCGCGAAGGCGCAACGCCCGCGGCAGATGTCGCCGCCGCGTGCGCCGGTGACGCCGTACTCACGATGCTGCCGGACGACGCCGCGATCGAGCAGGTCGCCTTCGGTCCGGGCGGTATCATCGAAAGCGGGCGGGCGGGCCTCCTCCACATCTCGTCGAGCACGATCGGGCTCGCGCTGGCGGAACGGCTGACCGAAGCACACGCCGCGGCGGGCCAGGAGTTGATCGCGGCCCCGGTGTTCGGCCGACCGGAGGCGGCAGCGGCGCGGAAGCTGTTCGTCGTCGCGGGGGGACCGGCGGGGGCGCTCGCCCGGGCCGCTCCGGTCCTCGAGGCGATCGGCCAGCGCACGTTCATCGTCGGAGAGAGTCCGCGCGCTGCCGCGATCGTGAAGCTCAGCGGGAACTTCCTGATCGGATCCCTCATCGAGTCGCTGGGCGAGGCGGTAGCGCTCGTCGGCAAGGCCGGCGTCGATCCACGGGTCTATCTCGAGGTCCTGACCTCGAGCCTGTTCGATGCGCCAGTCTATCGAACGTACGGGTCGCTCATCGTCGATCGGCGCTTCACACCGGCGGGATTCGCCGCTCCCACCGGCCTGAAGGACGTCCGGCTGGTACTCGAGGCCGGAGACCGGCTCCAGGTGCCGCTCCCGCTGGCCAGCCTCCTCCGCGACCGCCTCCTGCGGGTGCTGGCCGAGGGCGGCGCCGAGCTGGACTGGACCGCCTTCAGCGCGCTCCCCGCGCGCGATTCCGGGCAGACCTGATACGACCGCGTCGGCACTGCGCTCCGGCGGACGAGGCTGTCCTCGACCATGGCTGCCCTCACGTCCGAGACGTTCCGCGACCCTGTCCACAGGCCCGCCCCCTTGCCAAGCCTTCGCCGTTGGGCAATGCATACCGCGGTCGGCAGGTCCATCCCACCTTCCAGTTCATCAGCGCCATGCAACCCGAAGCCTATATCGAACAGCGGGTGGATGATCAGATCGCCTGGTACGACAACAAGAGCCTCCAGGCTCAGCGGATGTTCAAGCGGTTGCGCGTGGCGGAAATCGTCGCCGCAGCGCTGGTCCCTGTCCTGGTCGGATTCGCGGATGACTACGCGGCGGTGGGAATCATCGTGGGCGTGCTGGGCGCCATCGTCGTCGTGCTCGCGTCACTGCTTTCGCTGGGCAAGTACCAGGAGAACTGGATCGAGTATCGAACCGCCTGCGAGTCCCTCAAGCATGAGAAGTTCCTCTTCCTGACCGCGGCCGAGCCCTACCAGGGTGAGGACCGGTTCAGCCTGTTCGTGCAGCGCGTCGAGGGGCTCATCTCCAAGGAGAACAGCGCGTGGGCCCAGCAGACGCGCGTGGCCCCGAAGCGCGAGGGCGCGGCCTACGAGTCGATCGGCTAGCCGGCGGAAAGCGGCGCGGGGATGAGGCGGTGCCGCGGTAGGCCCCCGCACTCCCACGGAGCATCGGAGGCACCGCCCCTTCGCTGGAACGGCTTGTGCTGGCTCATTCGATACCGGGCTGAGTGCCGGCCAGGACGATATCCCTGGACCCCTCCAGGCCATTCCGCGGCACCCATGCCAGCGATCCACACGCCAGTATCCAACACGGACTCATATTCGGAGCATCGTCCCGTCGGCTCCGCGAACCGCGCGGCGAGGGAACGACGAACGAGAGGAGATCATCATGAGCACCTCGCGTGAGCACTCGCGCTTGCGGGTATTCATCAGCCATCAGTGGACCGACAAGCAGCTCGCCGATCGTCTCGCGCGTGACCTGGAGCCGCTGGCGGACGTTTGGATGGACTATCGGGCCCTCCGCCCGGGCGATCGCATCCAGCACACCATCGACAACGCTCTTGCGGATACCGACATCGTCCTGGTCGTGTGGACGACGAATGCGTCGCGATCGGCGGGCGTGGCCGCGGAGATCGACACTTCTCGCCGGCTCGGGCTGCGGATCGTCCCCTGCCTGTTCGAGTTCGATGCCGACGGCCGCCCGACGCCGCCGCTGCCCGATTCCCTGGTGGATGTGCTCGGCGTCGACTTCCACCACTACGGATCAGGGTTGGCCCAGCTGGCGAATCTGATCATCGAGCTCGAGGCGGAGCGGCTCCCCGAACATGTGCAGCTGCCGGAGGATGACCCGGCCCGGCGGATGATCGAGTACCTTCGCGGATATCTCAGCTACCTGGCGAACTATCGCGCGCTGCGGAACGTACCGGACGAACGGGGCGTGTGGATCGACCGGATCATCGGCGAGATCGAACGCTTCCTGCGGACGGGAGGTGACCCGGCGCTCGTCCGGGGGCTGGTGCAGGCGGCGGAGCACAGCGGAGTCGATGATCCCGAGGGAATTGGGGAGCTCGTACGCCGCCTCGAGGCTGCGCTCGCAGAATCGACTCCTGCTCCGGGAAATGGAGCCGCCCCGGCCGATGCCCCGCAACCGGCGACCAACGAAGAGGGTCCGTCTCGCCCCAGGGATGTGCCGATCGCGGACCGCGACGAGCTCCGCCGACGGGTGGCGGCGGTCTTCGGCCCCGACCAGGTGGACGCCGCGGTGATGGCCATCGATCGCTATCTCCAGAACGCCGTCCCAGCGCTGCAGGCGCTCCAGGCTTTCGCCCGGCGCGCCGCGTCGCCTGCAGGGATCGCCGTCGTGGAGCACCTGCGTGCCTATCTCGCGGAGCCCGAGGATCTCATCCCCGATAACCAGGGGCGCTACGGCCGGCTGGACGATGCGTGGCTGATCCTGAACACCGCCTATCGGTTGATCGAGAGCGGTCTGGCGTCGGTCGAGACCCTGCCCGTCGAATGGCCCACCATCATTGCCGCCGACCAGATCGTCCGGGCGGTCCTACCGCCGGACGTCCTGGAGGAGCTTTCCAACGCCGTCTACGAGATGCTGCGGCTGATCCAGGCCGAGGTCGAGCAGTATTCTCCGGTCCTGTTGCCGAGCGGTCGGGGGTACGCGCCGCATATCTCCGAATCCGGCGGTACGTGGGAGGACCGGATGAACCGGGCGTTGCTCGGAACGGGCCTCTCCGTGGACGGCTAGCTCACGCCAAGCCGCGACGCCACGCTGTCTGTCTGCGGCGTCCCATTCGGGTGCTCCCCCTCCCCGCGCAAGTTGGGGGAAGCACAAACCCCTCCACTACGGTCGGGGTGCCAGGAGCCCGTCAGCCGGTAGCGACGCCTCTCCCCTCCCCACCATCCGGCCTCTCCCTTGCATCTGCACGGGGGAGACCCTCGGCCCGCCCCGATCCCCAGCACCAACCCGGACCGGATGGATTCGAACACCGACCACCAGGTGCTTCGCTTCGACGTTGGCGCGCTCAGATGCGCCGTCCCGCTCGCGGGCGTCCGTGAAGTCCAGCGCGCGGTGGCGATCACCCCGCTGCCAGGGGCGCCGACCATCGTCGAGGGCGTCATCGACGTTCGTGGCGATGTCGTTCCGGTGATCGATGCGGGGCGCCGGCTCGGTCTCCCGCCACGCCCGCTTCGGACGAGCGATGCCTTCATCCTGCTGTGGACGGGCAGCCGCCTCGTCGCCCTGCGAGCGGACGCCGTCCACTGGATCGATGACCTCGCGGAGGATGCGGTGTCGCGTGCGGAACAGCTCGTACGCGGGGGAGCTGTCGTCGCGGGAGTCGCGCGGACGCCGGACGGACTTGTGCTCCTCCACGATCCTGAGGCCCTGCTCCGGCAGGCCGAGGAGGACACGCTCGACCAAGCGCTCTCAGCGGCCGCACGATGACCGGTTCGCGACGCGAGCTCGAACGGCTCGCTTCCATCATCACCGAGCGCACCGGGCTCACCTTCCCCACGGCCCGGCAGCGAGACATGGAGGAGGCGCTGATCCGCGCGCTCAGTGCCTCCCAGGCCGACAGCGAGCAGCTCGAGAGCCTGCTGGAAACGGATACCGGCGCCCGCGACGAGCTCATCGCGAACCTCACCGTCGGCGAATCCTATTTCTTTCGCGACGCGGCACAGTTCGCGTTCCTGCGCGACGAGTTGCTGCCGTCGCTGGCCAGTTCGCGTGGAACCGGGCCGCTCAGGATCTGGAGCGCCGGCTGCGCGGCGGGCGAGGAGGCCTATTCGCTGGCCATCCTCTCCGCCGAGGCCGGGCTCGCCGATCGCGTGACCATCGTCGCCACCGACATCTCACGGACCCGGCTCGCCGCCGCGCGGCGAGGCGTGTACACCCGATGGGCCCTGCGGGGCCTCGACTCGGAAACCATCGACCGGTACTTCCTCCAATCCGGGAAGCGGTACGTCCTTCGCCCCGAGTACTGCGGGCTGGTCGATTTCCGCTATCTCAACCTCGCCGAGGATCGGTATCCGTCTCTGACGACCGGAATCTGGGGTTTCGACGTCATCCTCTGCCGCAACGTCCTCATCTACTTCGATCGGCCGACGGTCGCCCGGGTGGCAAAGCGGCTGGTGGACTCCCTCTCGGAGGACGGGTGGCTGCTGCTCGGCGCGTCCGACCCGGGTATCAGCGAACTGGCGCACTGCGATGTGGTGATGACGAGCGCCGGACTGGCCTATAGACGGGCCGAGCAGCGTGCGGATACGCTGTCAGTGGATACCACCCGACCCGATTCGGCGGAGAGGTGGCCGGGTGAGGTCCCCGAGCCGGAGCCGCACCGATCTGCAGGATCCGGGAGGGCTGACCTATCCCCTGCGGAAGCGGGTGCTGGCCGTGAAGAGGGCGAAGGAAGGGATCAATCCCTTGCGCACTCCGTCCATCCGGCAGGGGCGGCGGAGGAGTCCGGACCGGGACGGCAACCGCTGTCAACGGCCGACAGGCGCCAGCACAGCCGGAGCGATGTCGAGAACGACATCGGCCGCGCAAGCTTGAACGAACTCCGTGAACGCCGAGGGCCGACTCCCGCCGCGGCTGCCGTCGAGGACATCCTCGCCCCCGTACGGGAGGCTTACCGCCGGCGGGACTACGGCAAGGCCGTTCAGCTCGCAGAGGACCGGCTGCCCGCCCACCCGCTCGCGGAGCTCCACATCCTGCGGGTTCGCGCACTGGCGAATCTTGGAGAGCTGGACCGTGCCGGCGCGGCCATCGACCAGGCCCTCGAGCAGTTCAGGGATTCAGCCGAGCTGCTCTACCTACACTCGATCCTGCTGGCCGAAGCCGGGAAATGGCGGGACGCGGTGGCGGCTGCTCGTCGGGCTCTCTACCTGGACCGGACGCTGGTGGTCGGCCACATCGCGCTGGCGCAGGCACTGCGGCGAACCGGGGACAGCCGCGGAGCCCGGCGCGCGCTGCGCAACGCCGCCGACCTGCTCGACCACCTCCCGCCGGACACCATCGTGCCCGGCTCCGACGGCGAGAACGTCGCCCGGCTGCGGACGAACGTGCGGGCGCAGCTTCGGCTGCTCGAGGACGTCGCCTGACCCATGGCCGAGCCACCAGTGGCGACCACCCCGCCGGAAGACACGGGAGCGTCGGCCCCGGCCGAGGCCCATGAGGCGGCCATCCTCCGTCGCCGCGCCGAACTGCTCGCGCGCCGACCCGCGCGGGAGACAGCCCGCGACCTGGCCGAAGCGGCGATCTTTCGCCTCGGACGCGAGCGCTACGCGATCGAGCTGCGGTGGCTGCTGCAGATCTTCCCGCTGCGCGACCTGGCGCTGCTGCCCGGTGCGCGGCCGCCCGTGATCGGGCTCACGCCGTGGCGGGGGGCGTTGCTGCGGGTCATCGACCTCAACGCGGCCCTGGGTCGCCCCGGGGTCGGTATCGCCGACCGCGGCCGCGTGCTCGTCCTGGCAGACGACGACACCGCCCGCTTCGGCGTCCTCGTCGACACCATCGAAGACCTGCGTACCCTGGACCTCGACGCGTTGCAGCCCCTTCCCGGCCGGCAGGAAGGCGACACACGGCCACTCCGCGGCGTGACCACCGACGCCGTCATCGTGCTGGATGGAGAAGCTCTCCTTCGCACCTTCGCATGAGGTGAGATCGTGAATTGGACTGTCAGCAGGCGGATCATCACGGGATACGCGATCGCCATGCTCCTGCTCGTGGCGGTCGCCGGGCTCGCGTCCTGGCAGCTGTCGAAGACCTCCACGGCCTACAACGACGTGCTCCGGGAGGAGCGCGCGGTCGTCGAACTGGCCTCCGACGCACTGGGCATGCTACGCGTCGCCAATGTCGAGTACCTGCGCATCCTGCTCGAAGGGGATCTATCGTTCGGGCCGAGCCGGGACAGCGCGATCGCGGTGGCTCGCACGGCCTTCACCACCCTCCCGGAGGAGGATCCGGAGCAGGCCGCAGAGTGGAGGGCCGTCGGGGAGTTGTTCGAACGATGGGTCAGCGAGACGCAGTCGTCGATCGACGTAGCCTTCGCCGACCCGGACGAGGCGCTGATACGACGGCGGGCCGCGTCCGCCGCTCGGTCGGAGTTGGAGTCTCGAGTCGTCCAGTTGGTGGAAAACCTCCGACGGAGGCTGCAGGACGTGGTCGTAGCCGCGGAGGGGACGACCGACGCATCGCAAACGGCCATCCTGGCGGGCCTGGTCGTGGCGTTGGTCGTGATGGCCGTATCGGCGTACCTCCTGGATCGCGCAGTGACGCGGCCGCTCCAGGAGACGAGCAACGTGCTGGCTTCGAGCGCCGCGCAGATCCTCGCGACCACCACCGAGCAGGCCTCGGGAGCGACCGAGTCTCTCGCCGCCGTCACACAGACCGCGGCGACTGTGGACGAGGTGGTGCAGACGGCCGACCAGGCGGCGGAACGCGCGAGGGCGGTCGCGGCCTCCGCCCAACGCGCCGCCGAGATCGGGCGCCAGGGGCGCGAAGCGGTGGAGCAGAGCGGCAACGCCATGGACCGCGTTCGCACACAGGTGGACACGATCGGGTCGAGCATCCTGGAGCTGGCAGAGCAGGCCCAGGCGATCGGCGAGATCATCACCACGGTCAACGACCTGGCGGAACAGACGAATCTGCTCGCGTTGAACGCCGCGATCGAGGCGGCGCGGGCGGGCGAGCAGGGGCGCGGGTTCAGTGTGGTCGCCGGTGAGGTACGCGCGCTCGCCGAGCAGTCGAAGACGGCGACC
>CAZJEH010000158.1:0-8262 GCA_964544905.1 uncultured Gemmatimonas sp. | reverse complement strand
GCCGAACCCAACGCTGGCCCGAGGAGCGGGAAGGCCCGACGTCCACGAAGTGGGCCACCAGGTCCAACAGCCCGCGGCCGGCAACCTTCGGCGCGCGGACGACCGCAGGATTCGTGCAGCCCGCCGGCGACATCGACCCTCAGTCGTCCAGCCGGCAGCCGCCGCTGCGGCTCAGGTATTCGCCGTCCGCCTCAGCCGCACCGTTCCCTTCAGCCCTCCAGGTTCACGCGGTCGCTGAGCGTGCGCAGGATCTCCGCCGCGCGCGTCCAGAGGAGGGAGCCGCCCTCCTCCTGAAGTAGGTGTCGGGTGGCGCGCGGGAGGCGTTTTGCGAGGGTGGCGCCGAGGTCGGGGGAGTGCACGGGACTCGCGTCTGCTGCCCCGTACCAGAGATCCACCGGAGCCGAGATCGATTCGAGGGCGAAGGGCCAGGGGCCGAGGGCGATCGCCAGGTCGCGGGCGTAGCCGGCGGGTCCCTGTCGGAAGCCCTCGCGAAGCGCGGCCTCGAATGCGGCGGCGAAGGTGGGGTCGAGGTACACCGCCCGATCGCGTGGAGCACTCGTTTCCACGACGAGTCGCCACATCCCCTCGGCCGTCGCGATGTTGCCGAAGTGGGCCTCGAAGCCCGCCGGGTCCGCTTCCGCGGCTGCCACCATCCCGGCCACGTCCGGGTGTAGGAGCGGCCGCGTGAGGGGATGGTTCAGCTCGTCCTGTCCGGAGACGATCGCGACCGCCCGCACCAGACCGCGGCTGGCCAGGGCGAGCGCGAAGGGGGCGCCCTGGGAGAAGCCGACCGCCAGCGGTGCAGTCAGCCCGCGGGCATCGATCATCTCGCCCACGTCGTCTGCCCAAGTGGAGAGGGTCTTCCCCGGATGCGGGTCGGACCGGCCCAGCCCAGGACGGTCGATCCCGAGCAGACGCAAGCCGAGACTGGAAAGCTCCGCCGCCCCGAAACCGAGTGAGCCACTCGTCGCGGCGCCAGTGCAGAAGAGCACCGGCGTCCCGGACGATGGCCCCCACTCCGACCAGGCGAGCACCCGCCCGTCCGACAGCCGCACGGAGTCGGACCGCTCCGGCGGAGTCGGTCGGTCGCGCGGGGAGAGCGGTGAGGGCGCCATCACGAGGCCGGACGGATGTTCCACGGTTCCAGTGCCGCCAGCGGAGCCAGCGTCCGCACGCAGACGAAAGTGCTCCCGCTGAAGCTGGGCGCAAGTGTGCGGATGAATGGCGGTGCGACGGGTCCGCGGATGGTGGGTCGGGAGACCGATCGTACGAAAGCCCCGTCAGCGGTGACCTCCTCATCCCGAGATCTGGGTAGGTTGCGAGAAGAGAGGGCCCTCCCTTCCGAGCTTGATCCCGAAAGCCCGCTACACCCGGTGAGGCGGCAACCCTGATGGACGCGTGGATCAGTCATGCCTCCGAGCTCGAACGACAGTGCAGGGCGGCCGCCGATGTGGATTACGCGGGAAAAGAACGGCTACGGCGTCGCCATGGCGAGCACGAACCCACTCCGTCCTACCGCGAACGTTAGGCGCAAGAATACTCCCCGGCGCTCCCAGGCGCACCGCCGAAGATACCGCACCGACTTCCTGGCCGTCGCCGACAGGCCGAGTCGCCCCTTCCAGCTCCGAAAGTTTTAGCAGGGCTGGCGAAGCCGAGGAAGCGGCGGCGGAACCTTCAGATCAGAGTACGCCTTGCCGCAGCCTGTACCGGATCGCCAGCCCACGCGGCACCCGCCGCGCCGTCCTTCAGGGAAGATTCCCGACACATCTGGACTTTCGCCACCTGTGGCGGGGGTGCCTGAAACCGCGGAACGCCGCCGCCCAACATCGCGGCGCAGTGAGGCAAAGTTGAGCAACCCGGCTCCGAAACACGTCATAACCATGAAAAGTTAGGTCATACATTCTTGTCGCCTCATTTGTACAATTATGTTAGCATATTGACTTAATTTTCTGATGTTGTTTATCGTCTACGCCGTACGGATTGAGATGCGATGTCTCGGGCGCCGCGGAACGGGGTACGTTCCGGGAGGTCGAGTCAGAGTGCGTTCGTTCGAACGATCCGCGCGACGGCACGGGGGCCGCGCGCGGACCCGACAGGGGGGAGAGACCAGATACGTCGTGGAGGCTTCCGTGTGTGAAGGATCACGCTGCCCAGCTTTGTTCGTGCTGCTCGTGGGAATGATGCTGCTGCTGGTACCGACGGCGCATGCTCAGGAGGGTGGAGCATTCGTTTCCGGTTCGGTGGTGGACGCGTCGACTTTCCGTCCCCTGGCAGGCGCACAAATCGTGGTAGCGGGGACGACGCGCGGAACGCTGACCGACCCCCAGGGGCGGTTCAGGGTCACGGACCTGGCGGGGGGTACGGTGACGTTGCGTGTCCAGATGATCGGATACCAGACGGAAGAGCAGACGGTGCCGGTGGGGACGACGGGGGTGGAGTTCGCGATGGAATCGGCGGCGCTCGAGCTGGACGCGGTCGTGGTGACGGGCACGGCCGGTGGATCGCGCCAGCGGGAGGTGGGCAATGCGATCGCCCGGGTGAACGCGGCGTCGATTACCGAGGTGGCGCCGGTGACGACCACCTCTCAGCTGCTCGGCGGCCGCGAGGCGGGTGTGAACATCCTGCCCGGCTCGGGCAATATCGGCACGGGGTCGGTGATCAAGGTGCGCGGGAACTCGTCGGTCAGTCTCGGCAACCAGCCGCTGATCTACGTGGATGGGATGCGCGTGGACAACAACCCGCGGAAGGGTCCGGACATCCGGCAGGGCCGACAGGTCAACGCACTCGACGACATCAACCCGAACGACATCGAGAGCATCGAGGTCATCAAGGGGCCGGCGGCCGCCACGCTGTACGGGACGGA
This sequence comes from uncultured Gemmatimonas sp., assembly GCA_964544905.1. Classification (GTDB taxonomy): domain Bacteria; phylum Gemmatimonadota; class Gemmatimonadetes; order Longimicrobiales; family Longimicrobiaceae; genus WHSP01. The sequence continues at coordinate 5,399 of CAZJEH010000158.1, read as the reverse complement.
GGCGTCGGGGGGCGTGATCCAGATCATCACGAAGCGCGGGACGAGCGGCGCTCCCAGCTTCGACCTGACGACGCGGCTGGGCGCGACGTGGCTGATGGATCCCGGCTCGAAGCTCCCGGACAGCTACACGATCGATCCGGCGACCGGCGAGATGTACTCCGTGAACCTCTACCAGATCGAGAAGGCGGCGGGTCGGGAACCATTCCAGACTGGCCTCCTGCAGTCGTACAACCTCTCGATGCGCGGCGGGACGGACCAGGTTCGTTACTTCGCCGCCGCGGAGTGGGAGGACAATGAAGGGATCGTGAGCTACAACTGGCAGGACAACATGAGCCTGCGGGGCAACCTGTCGGTGATGCCGTCGGAGAAGCTCTCGGTGGACGTGAACACCGGGTACGTGCAGGGCAAGACGCGCTTCGCGCAGGCGTACACTGGCTATGACATCTGGGCGCAGTTCGTGTTCGGCAATCCGAACGGCCTGAGCGCGCCGACCCGTGGCTTCCTGCGAGCGACACCGGAGGCGCTGGAGTCGCTCGAGTCGACCCGCGACAACTCGCGGTTCCTGGGTGGATTGACGCTGCGTCACGAGCCGTTCTCGTGGTTCAGTCAGCGCCTCGTGGTGGGCATCGACCACGCCGACGAGACGAATTCCATCCTGATCCCGCGGACGCCCGACGGGGAGACCAACTTCTACGGCTCGCAGGGTGAGGGTGACCGGACGGTGGAGCGACCGGTGGTCGACTATCTCACCTTCGACTACGGTGGCACCGCGTCGTACGCGCTCACCGATCAGATCGCCATGAAGACGAGCGCGGGGGCGCAGTACTACTCCAAGCGCACCGAGACGACGGTGGCGACCGGCCGGATCTTCCCCGCCACGACGATCACGTCGATTGGCGGCGCGGCGGTCCGCTCTTCGGACGAGAGCTTTCTGGAGAACAAGTCGTTCGGTGTGTATTTCCAGCAGGAGGTCGGGTTCCGCGATCGGATGTTCCTGACGGCGGCGGTACGCGCGGACGACAACAGCGCCTTCGGGTCGGACTACGACATGGCCGTCTACCCGAAGCTGAGCGCGGCGTGGGTGATCAGCGACGAGCCCTTCTTCGTGGGTGTTCCCTTCATCAACTCCCTGCGGCTGCGCGGTGCGTGGGGCATGGCGGGGCGTCAGCCCGATGCGTTCGCGTCGCTGCGCCTCTACCAGCCGGCGACCGGGCCGAACGATGCATCGGTGGTCGAGCCGCAGGAGATCGGCAATCCGGAGCTGGGCCCCGAGGTCGGCGCGGAGCTCGAGGTGGGCTTCGAGGCGTCGATGATGGACGAGAAGGTTGGGCTGAGCGTGACGTATTACGACCAGCGGACGCGCGACGCGATCGTCCAGAAGCCGTCGCTGCCGAGCTCGGGCTTCCCGGGAGCGCAGTACGTCAACATCGGCCTGCTCCGAAACTGGGGCTGGGAGGTCGATCTGAGCGCTCAGCTGCTGGAGAGCCGCTCCTACGCGTGGGACGTCGGCGTCGCGCTGGCGCACAGCTCGAATCGCGCGGAGGACCTCGGCGGGATTCCGCCCACGACGAGCCTGCGCGAGGGGTACCCCTTCCCGTCGACCTTCCAGAAGAAGGTCGTCTCGGCGGATGTCGGGCCCGGCGGCGTTGCGACCAACATCCTGTGCGACGGCGGGACCGGTCCGAGAGGGGTGGACATGGGCGGTGCCGCAGTACCGTGCGACGAGGCGCCGGAGGTCTACTGGGGGCAGGGTCTCCCGTCCTGGGAGTGGAAGGTCGACTCGAGGGTGACCCTCGGGAGCAACCTCCAGCTCTACGCGCTCGCCGAGCTGCAGACCGGCCACGTCATGAACCAGACGGACGTGCTCTACCGGCACTATCTCTTCTGCCTCTCGGAAGTCTGCAATCGAGCCGACAACCCGATCGTGCAGGGGTACCGGACGATCGGCGAGACGTGGCCGCTCGGGTTGATGGACGCGGGCTTCGCCAAGCTGCGCGAGGTCTCCCTGACGTACACGATTCCGACGTCGTGGACGGAACGCTCGCCGTTCTCGAGGGCGTCGATCACCGCGGCCGGGCGTAACCTGCTGACGCTCTGGTCGGCGACGACGGAGATCTTCGGGGATCCCGTTGCCGACCCGGAGATGCGGGTTCCGGCAAGCGACCTGGGAACGAGCTCGGCGACGATCATCCCGCCGCTGGCGAACTTCCTCGTGACGATGCGCGTCTCGTTCTGAACTCGGGAGCGGAGCGGCTCCGGCCGCTCCGCGTCCATTACATCGACTCTCGTGGATCCGCTACATACATGCGATATGAACAGAAGCGCCGCCCAGCGAGGCGGCATCCGTTGCTCGGGAGGGTAATCCCGCTCGTCCTGGCGGCGGTGCTATCCGCCTGCGAGTCGCTGCTCGAGGTGGAGATGCCCGGCCAGATGACGGAGGACCAGCTGCTCGATCCGCGGATGGCGGGCATGATGGTGACCAGCGCGATCGCCGGTTTCGAGTGCGCACACACGAGCTACATCCTGGGCGCCGCCGGCATCACGCACGAGTACCTCGATGCCTCCGGTTGGACGACGTGGATGGCGTTCGCCAACCGCCAGGTGGAGAGCTCGACGGGCGCCGTGAATACCTCGGGCTGCAGCGCCGAGCGTGGCTTCGGCTTCTTCCGCCCGCTCCAGACCGCCCGGTTCCAGGGCGAGCAGGCCTACAAGGCGATCGTGGAGTTCGGCCCCACCAGCGTTTCCCAGGCTGAGAGCCTGCTGGCGACGGCGGCGACGTACGTCGGTTTCGTCTACACCTTCCTCGGGGAGGCGTGGTGCGAGATGGTGGTGGACGGCGGGCCGCTGATGACGCCGCAGGAAACCCTGCTGAAGGCCGAAGAGTGGTTCACCCGCGCGATCGATCACGCCGCGGCGGTGGGCGCGCCGATCACCGCGCCCGGCACCAACGACATCGGCCTGCTGGCGACGCTCGGCCGGGCACGTGTTCGGCTCGACCTCGGCAAGAACGCTGAGGCCGCCGCCGACGCGGCGCTCATCCCCGAAGGGTTCCTCGCCGTCACCACCCGCTCGGGGGCGAACGACGACCGGCGCAACATGATCTTCGTGCACATGTCGCTGAACAAGTTCGTGACCGTCGGCCCATCGTATCGGAACGTGCTGCTGGACGGGTCGCCGGATCCGCGGGTCGCCGTGGCGAGCGCTCCCGACGGCGTGACGAACGACGGCTATACACCCTGGTGGAACCAGTTGAAGTATACGAGCGACGTCGCGCCGATCCCGCTCGCCCGCTGGGAAGAGGCGCAGCTGATCCTCGCCGAAGTCGCGGGAGGTGAGGCGGCCGTGCCGTACATCGACAACGTGCGCGCGGCACACGGCCTCCCCCCGTACAGCGGAGGCACGTCACCCGAAGAGATCCGGGCCGCGATCGTCGAGGAGCGGCGACGTGAGTTCTTCCTGGAGGGCCGCCGCCACGCCGACATGCTGCGCTACGGAGTCCCCTTCGCGACCGGCGTCGGCCACAAGGGCACTCCCTACGGCAACACGACCTGCTATCCGCTCGCCCAGGCCGAGTTGGACGGAAACCCCAACCTGTAGGCCCATGCGCGCATCCGATTCGCCAGCAAAGCAGCTCTTAGGCACGCACGGATTTCACATTGCCGCAGGGGTTCACGCCCGGCCGTAGGAGGGCATCACGGTAGTGGCTGATTAGCTGGATCCAAGGACGCCGTGGAAAACCGGCGGCGCGTGTAGGCGATCACGGTGGGGGGCCCCACGCCGAGTTCCGGCGTGGGGCCTCACTTCGTGCCCAGCTCGGGCGGCCGGGAACCGCATCCGGAGAGGCGAGCACACCTGGGATCCCCGTGACCCGAGCTGTCGGCCGGAGGGTTATCCGTGCACCATGATCCGGTAGATGACCGAATAGTCCTTGTCCCGGCGGGCGTTCACGTCATCCAGATCCGTGAACTGATCACCCCAGCTATAGATCGTACCGGCAGCGTCGCGAAAGACGTAGTGGGCGAGATTCTTCCATCGATTGGCGGGTGCACCGCTCCGGGTCAGGCCCAGGATCACGTCTCCTGGCCTGTCCGTATCGACCAGCGCGGGTCGCATGTCCCAGGCGGTACGCATGTATTCCATCGTCGCTTCGGGAGGCATGGCGATGGAGTAGTCGTCGTCGGGTATCTGCCGGTTGATCCGTTTGATGTAGTAGTTGACGCTCCAGTGCTCGTACCCCGGAAACGACCGCGTCAGCTCGGCGATGTCGCGGAGGAGGAAGAACTTTCCGTTGGCCCGCATCATCTGCAGAAAGGTCTTGATCTCCGCCATCATCCGCGTTCGGCGGGTGGTGTCGCCCATCGCGGTATCCAGCCGGTTCTGCAGGTTCGGCCGCCGGCTATACACGGCATACAGCGTACTGGTGAAGCCGCAGATTCCGTATTCGTCATTCTCCACGCCCATCGCGTCGATTCCCGGCATACAGCCTCCCTTTCGTGGTGTGGACGACTCGGGTGACGTTGAACCCCCAATGGCGGGAGACCCTCCGCATCGTTCGCCGTGGCGCCCTGGTCGGTGCGTGCGGTTCCCGCAGTCGCACGATATGCGCGCTCGGGGAGGCGAACAATGAGGAATGTGGCCCTTCCGCAGCTTCGACTCTCCAGCCGCGGAGATCCCGAGTCAGCGCGTTCCGCGGCCCGCGTCCTTTCCACAGGAAAGTACGAAACCCATGACCGAACCGATTCCGCACCATATCTATTAGGCAATGATAGGAGAGCGTGTCTCCGTCGAGGCGTCCATGAGCAGAGGAGGGGACGATGCCCGAGTACTCCGTGAACGTGAACGTCGCGAAGCAACTGGAACACGAAGCGTGTTGGGCCTCGATCTGTGCGGCAGTCGTGGAGGTACTACAGCCGGGAGCGAATCCGTCACCGGACACGCTCTACCAGCAGTGGAAGTCGGCCACGAACAAGGCTGCGCAGGACCCGAAGAAGGTGCTGGACGCTGACTTCGGCATCGCGTGCAACGTCAGCCGCTACAAGGCGGCCGTGACGACCCCAGTGGAAAAGGATCAGCGGGCACTGGACATGGAGACGGTCGTGGTCGACAGTCTGTCGCAGGGGGTGCCGGTGATCTGCGGGCTCACCACGTATGACGATGCCCCTCTGGCCGCTGGGCCACCCCCAATTCACTGGCTTCATGCAGGGCTGATCTACAAGTGCGACACCGTTAGGAACTCTGCTGGCTCCTCGACCCGTCGCCCGGTGGAGCGAACGCGAACCTGGCGAATCGGGAGCTCAGCTTCAGCGAGATGGCCAGCGGGTTCGTCTACATGAACAAAGTGGTCAGTGGTCAGTGGTCAGTGGTCAGTGGTCAGTGGTCAGTGGTCAGTGGTCAGTGGT
>CAZJEH010000157.1:0-8464 GCA_964544905.1 uncultured Gemmatimonas sp. | reverse complement strand
TCGGTTGCACCCGACGAACCACCGGGCCCGTGCGACGAAGGACCATCGGGCAGTTCTGACACAGTCTCTTTCGCCGGGATGACGATGGTGGGCTATCCGGCGCATCCAACACACACCTCGTTCAGTGAGATGACGGACCATCCAGCAATCTCGACACACTCTTTCCCGCTGGATAACGGGGCCGGTGTGGTGGCGCGAGCCGGTTCCCGAATTTCGCCGTAGCGCGACGCAGCATCCGCCCGCCCGCTCCGCCGTCAGTCCGTGCGGGTGTTGACTGCTACCGGCCGTCCCTCCCGGGCGGACTGGTAGATCGCGTGGACCAGCGCGACGGCTTTCCGTCCCTCCCGGCCGTCGACCGCAGGTGGCCGATCCTCGCGGATCGCGCGGACCATGTCCTCGATCTGGCGCTGGTGCCCCACGATGGAGATGGCGCCGGGATCGCCCGCCCCCGAGCCGAGCGCGTTTCCGGACCTGCTGCGGATCGCCTCGCCCTCGGGAGCTTCGCTCGCGAACTCCCAGCGGACGATCGTGTCGTCCTCGAGGCAGACCGAGCCGGTCTCGCCGCAGATTTCGATGCGCCGCGACCACCCTGGCCAGACGGCGGTCGTCGCTTCGATGGCGCCCAGCGCGCCGTCCGGAAACCGGAGAACGGCGACAGTCGTGTCGTCCGCCTGGATGCCGATGTGGACGCGGCGGGTGAAGTACGCCGAGACTTCTGTCGGGAGCCCGGCGAACCACTGGAGCAGATCGACGCCGTGGACCGCCTGGTTCATGAGGGCGCCGCCGCCGTCGAGGTCCCACGTCCCCTTCCAGGGCGTCGTGTAGTACTCGCGGGTGCGAAACCACTTCACGTAGGCGCTGCATAGAACGCGCTTCCCGAACCGCCCCGCGTCCAGCGCCGCTTTGACGGTCCGGGCTCCGTCACCGAAGCGACCCTGGAAGATGGTGGCCACCTTCACGCCCGCTCGATCAGCCGCGTCGATAATGCGGTCGGCGCGCTCCGGAGTGGTTTCCAGCGGCTTCTCGACGATGACGTGCTTCCCGGCCTCGATCGCCGTCAGCGCAGGATCCAGGTGAGCGCCGCTCGGAGTGGTGACGATGACGACGTCGACATCCGGCCGCCGCACCATCTCCTCGACGGTCTGTGTGACGACGGGGACTCCATGCTGCTCGGCGAAGGCTCGCCCCTTCTCCGGCGTTCGGCTCACAACGCCGATCATGCGAGCGCCTTCCGTTTCGGTGACGGCACGGCAGTGGTATCCCGCGATCATCCCCGTCCCGATGACCGCGAATCCGAGTGACGATTCCGGCATGTCTATCGTTCGATCGGTCCGTCGTTCGCGTTGGTCGAGCCCGTGTGTAGAGGAGGCGAGGGCGGGGAGCGACCATCCATCCGATGCAGAAGAGGGCAGCCACGGTACTCCGCGCCCCCAGCGCTCCTCGCTCCCGACTCACTCTGAGCCGCCCCGGCTGGTTCTGTCGCGAGCTTCCCCCCTCAGCGGCTCAGCTCGTACGCCCGCGTCGTGATATAGTACTTGGTGAGCAGGTTGGTGCGCTCCCACGCGGGCAGCGCCCCGTCGACCAGGGCCGTGAGATACTGCTGCGTGACCCGCGTGAAGTGGTCTTCGTGGCCCTCGTTGAACTGATCGGGGATGACGATCTCCCATCCCAGTTCACCCCGACGCGCGGACAGTCCCGGCCACCGGTCCTGCAGCGACTCGATCGCGTCCTGCAGACTCGCCTGGAACGCTGCCGGATCCACCCCTTGCGCCGGCTCGACATAGAGCGTCGCGACGAAGTTCTGCGGCTCGTCCTGTCGGATCACGAGGTCGGCGCGCGTGCCGCGCATGATGGAGAAATGCGTGTCGCCGCCACGCGGGTTCTCGAACCCCCACAGTACCGACACCTTCGCGTAGACGTCCCGCACCCGGAATGTGAACTCACCATTCGCTGTCACGTTCAGCACATCGCCCGTCACCTTCGGCTGCAGGTAATCCGGGAACGACAGCCCGTCCGTCACGTGTCGGAACTGATCCGCCGTGATTTGCGTGTCCCACACGCGCGCGGACAGCACCTCGACCCCGTCGTCCGAGTTCCGGTAGTCGATCGGCTCACCCGGGAACCCCTGCCAGAGGATGAGGTCCACCAGGTGCGTCGATACGTCGACGATCCCTTCCCCCTGCTTGTTGACGTCGAAGAACCAGGCCGGACGGATCAGAGGCGCGTTGTTGACCGTCTTCGAGAAGTAGTGAACGCTCTCCTTCGTGATGGCGGGCTCCTCGGGCGTCCCGCGCTGCAGTTCGCCAAAAAGCTCCGGTATCCGGGACAGTTCCCGCTGGAGAATCGACGTGATCGCATGGCGCTCCGTCATCACGTCATTGACCACGAGTCCGCGTGAGTCCGCCAGCTCCAACGTCGACTCGAGCACGGGGAAGTCCTGGGGGACGATGATCATCGGCTTGTCGGCCAGCACGTTCATCCCGGCTTCGACGGCCCGTCGGATGTACTCGATCTTCTCCCCATTGTCGCCGGCGACCACCAGGACGTTGCCGGCCCTGTCCGCCAGCATTCGCTCGAGGAAGTCGTCTCCGCGATAGATCTCGAGTTGCCAGTTGGTGGGGTCTTCCTCACGGGTGTTGAACTGCTCGATGAGGTCGAGATGCGCCTGGAGTTCCGGACCATCGGGAGCGTAGACGTGCACGACGTCGTCGACCTGGTCGTACGAGTACTTCTGGACCAGCGCCGCGTGGAAGTGGCCAGGGTTGAGCGTGACCAGCCTTACCTCGTCGGGCGCGCCCACGAAGTCGGTCTCGGGGGGAGCCGTTTCGCTGCTTTCACATCCGGCGAGAGCCAGCGCCAGTCCCGCCGACAGGAGAATCCGATTCTTCATCGTCACCGCTCAAGTGAACAGAAGGATGAGTTGACAGTCTGCGCCGCGGGCGTTGAAGCGAGTTCGAGGCCGGCAAGCGACGAGGATCCACACCGGCCCGAAGGCGAACGGCGCGGATCCTCATCGTCAGCGGCCCGGCCGGACGTCCGGGCCGACTCCACGACCTCAGCGAACAGCGACCTGCAGCCCGGGGATTTCCGCGACCGTGTACGGCGAACGCTGCGGCCGGGACAGCATCGAGTTCGCCTCGGGATCATCCCTGAAGCGCTCGTTGATCGGATCCCAGTACAGCTTGCGCGGCAGCTTCATCGCGATGTGCGCGATGAGACACGCGCTGGTGGACCGGTGCGAGACCTCCGCCGGAGCAGCCGTGTTCGGCGTGCCTTGCCGGATGCAGTTGATCCAGGCGGTGTGGTGCTCCGTGTTCGGGTCACCGTAGAGGCGGAACGCATCGGCCGGCAGAGGAGAGAGGATGTTCGGGTTGCTGGCCTGGAGCGGTCCATTACGCGCCTGGCCGACGTTCGGATCGCTCTCGGTCACCGCGCTGCCCCGCGTGACGAAGATCCACCCCTCGTCACCCTCGAAGCGGACGCCGTTGTCGACCCCGGCCTCACGCAGGAAGTCGAAATCCCCGGACACGATCATCGTGACGCCATTGGCGTACTTCGCCTCGACCCGGAACGGCCCGTGGACGTCCCACAGCCCTTCGGTCGGGAACTGCGCTTCCGCTTCGAGCTCGATGGGTCCGGTGTACTCGGTGCCCATCCCCCAGTGCGCCGTGTCGATGTGGTGGGCGCCCCACCCGGTGATCATGCCCGCCGAGAACTGCTCGCACCGCAGCCAGCCGCCGCGGCCCGTGAAGCTGTTCTGCGGATGGACTCGATCCTCGGTGTACGGCACGTAGGGCGTCGTCCCCAGCCACTTGTCGTAGTCGAGGTTGGGCGGGACCGGCTGCGGCGTGGGATCACCGCCGGACGGATCGCCCGGCAGCCCGACGTAGATCGTGTGCAGGTTGCCGATTCGGCCGTTACGCACCAGTTCGCACGCGAACTTGAACTGCGGCCAGGGGACGGTCGACCGCTGCTGGCTTCCGACGGAGAAGATCGTCCCCATCCGGTGGAGGAAGTTGCTCATCAGTCGGCCTTCCTCGACTGTCAGCGAGTGCGGCTTCTGCATATAGATGGCCTTGCCGAGCATCGCCGCCTCGATCACCGGGAGCACGTGAGCGTGGTCGGGCGTGCTCACCACCACCGCGTCGATCTCCGGGTGCTCGGCGAGCATCTCCCGGTAATCCTGGTAGAGCGCGATGTTCACCTCGGTGTCCGGCTGGCCTGCGCGGTTGTAGAACTGGCGGGTCCAGTTGGGCACGTCGTTGACCCGGCGGAGGTCGACGTCGGCCGCGGCCATCAGGCGCGTGCCCGGCTCCTTCAGGATCTCCGGCAGATCGTGGCTCCGGGCGATTCGCCCGCAACCGATCTGCGCGATGTTGATCGTGTTGCTCGGCGAGTATCGGCCCAGCACCCGCGCCGGCACGTACAGTGGCGCGCGGGCGGGCTCAGCCGAAGCCACCTGGGGCCCGAGAGCGATCCCGGCGGCCCCGGCCACGGTCGCCTTCAGATAGTCCCGCCGCGAGATGGACTTCCCGTTGACCTTCTTCTCGTCCTTCATGGGTCACTCCATGAATCGTTAGAGGAGATCGCGCTCAGGGCAGACTGCCCACCACTCGGACATCGACCTGGGGTGGGTTGGCGTAGCTCGCCCACAGCCGCTCGGCCTGCGTGGCGTCGATTCGCCCGTCGTAAACGAACATCCGGTACTTCAGGCTGTACGACTTCCCCGGCTCCAGCACCCAATCCCGATCCTGCGCGGGATTGAAGTTGATGTAGACGTTCTGATCACGCGGCTGCTGCCCCACCGGCCAGATCCGAAGGTGCTCCGGATAGTTGTAGTTCGACGGATTCGTCATGAAGAGCACGCCCGACGTTCCCTCGCGCGCCGTCGAGATGCCGTTCACGTCGATCCAGCGAGCCCGGGTCGAGTTCGCGTTTCTCTTGTCGAAGCCCTCGGAGGTGAGCAGGCGCGCGGTCTGGTCGTTCCACTTCTCCGTCGCGCGGAGGCTGAATCCCTGGTACCGGTAGGCCTTGATGGTAATGCCCGACTCCGTGGCGGGGCTGAGGGTCGACATGAAGTCGATGACCCAGGCGCTCTGATCCCGTGTCACGTTCCAGACCGTGACGTCCACCTGCTCCTTGATCGCGATCTTGTCACCGCCAGGCGCGGTGTGATCGATGTGGTCGTGGATCGCCTTGAAGCCGCCGAATACCTCGCCGCTGATGCGCTCGACCACGCCAGCGGAGAGCACGCGACCCTGCCTGCTCCCGACGTTCCAGAAGTCCACAGTGCGGCCTTCGAACTCCGTCAGCGTCCACGGGTTCCAGACGCCGTAATGGTGGTAGTGATCGGGGGGCTGGATGCGCGAGAGGACCTCGCCCTGTGGCGACCAGAGCGGATGGATGAAGCCACTGAGGCTGAACACCTCGTCGACCCCATCCGGCACCGGCATCAGAGCGTACCGGTACTCGAGCACCGGCTTCCCACCGATCGTCAGGCGCAGGCTCTCCCCGGAATCGTCGATCGCAACGCCGCTGTCCTCGCCTCCGTTGGCGGCGGTGACGCCCGCCTGGTGACGGAGCTCGAAGGTACGGCTCGCGCCCGCCGGAGTGGTGCCGGAGAGGATGAATGCGATCTGATCAGGGGATCCGGGTCGGAGCTGAAAGGCAACGGGGACGCTCGCTCCGCCGGTCGTCTCGAAAAGCTGCACGGCGCCGGGCTCGGATTGAAGCGCCAGCCCCGTGATCGAGACGCTCACCGGGCTGTTCACCCGCTCGTATTCGCCGGCGTGAACCGTCAGTTCGGCCAGCCGGGTCTGCGCGTGAGCCGTCGTCGTCAGCACGAGCAGGGGAAGCAGGAGGGCAAGCGTTCGCGCGGGGTGTGCCCTGGACATCGAGTTCGTCATGTGGTCATGCCCTCGAGGAAAGTCGAAGGGTTGGGGTCCCGCCGCCGGCCCCGGATCGATGCGAACGTCCTTCGCGCGTTCGATACCGCCCCCCGGAAGCCGATCAGCCGGGTCGCGCGGTCAGCGCGCCGCGCTGGCCGCCGGTGAAAAGTAGCGTTCGGCGAACTGGATGAAGGTCGGCCAGTTGGGTCCGGGCGTGTGGCCGGCGCTGTGCTGCCGGAAGGCTACGTCGCCGTCCATGATTCCCATCTCCAGGGGCGGGAAGTCGTACGTTCCCATCCCCCGGGCGCCCAGCAGCTCGTAAACGGGGCTCGCGTGCGCTCCGGCGAGGAACATCCCCCTGGCGTCCACCCACTCGTCTCCGCGATCTCCGCTGCTGATGAAGACGGGTCGCGGCGCGATCAGCGCGACGAGCTCGTGCGCGTCCACCGGCATGTCGTCCCAGGTGAGGGGGCCGGCGTATTTCAGGTAGTTGCCGGCCATCCAGTGGTATTCGTTGGGCGCGGCCACGTTCTCGACCAGCTCCCCCCAGTTCCGGCGGTGCAGGCTCAGACCGCCGGCGCCGGAGGAGCTGATGAACCCGATCGCGAACCGTTCGTCGTAAGCCATGGCGACGGCGGCTGCCTTTCCGTAACGCGAGTGCCCGGTGATCCCGACCTTGGTGTGGTCGACGTCGGCATCGGATTCGAAGTAATCGAGCAGCCGGCTGGCTCCCCATCCCCAGGCTCGCAGCGAGCCCCAATCATCCACGCTGCGCGGCTGGCCCTTGTTCACCAGTCCGATGATCCCGCGTGTGAGACCGGCGCCGTTATCCGCCTGGATGCTGTTCGGCGCGATCACGGCGAAGCCCCAGCCCTTCTCGAGCAGCTGCTGCTGCCAGGGGGCCTGCTGCGGGCCCTGCGGCTGCTGACCACCACCGCCACCACCCTGGCCGCCACCCGGAGGCGCGGGCTGACCGAACCCGCCGCCCGGGCCATCGAAGTTCACGCCGCCGAACTGAACCACCACCGGGACCGGGCCGCCGGCGTTCCGCGGGGTCGCCAGCAAGGCGAGGATCTGCACCTCGATCAGCGGATAGGACGAGTTGTCGACCGTGCCCACGAGCTGCTTCGCCCTCACGGGCACGCCGTACAGCACCGTGTCGCGGACGCTCCTGACCGCCCACGAGACTCCCGGCACGTTCTCCGGCTGTCGCCCATAGATCTCCCGATCGAAGAACTCGACGATCTCCGGCCGGCGTACCTCCCACCACATCTCCGGCGTCGTCACCCGGCGGCGGTCGTTCGTGAGGAGTGGGTCGGGCAGGGAGGGATAGGGATTCGCCTTCGACTCGTCGTAGTTGGCGTAGTTGGGAGCTTCGGGGTTGCTCCCGTTCGCGCCCTCCCGCAACGCGGTGATGCCGAGGAGTGCCATCGTGCGCGCGTGATCCTCTTCACGCGTCAGCTCGACAGGTGGTTGAAGAGCGGCGCTCGCCTGGGAGGAAGCCGGAGCGGCGGTCAGCAGCACTCCGGCGGCGCCCAGCGCGCCCAGCGCCAACCCCCTGAACCGTAAGGATGCCATGTGGCCGATGGAGCGAATTTGCGGTTTGCCCGGTCGATGCGGGATGACAGGTCTGCGAGGCGGTTTCGCCTCAGGCTTCGTACTGAACACTGCAATGACAGCATCGGGGAGCCGCCACCCGCGACGACTTCCTCACCGGATCCGGACACTCACCTGCGAACGGAGGCTCGTCCCAGCGTGGTTCCCGCCTCTTGGACGGTCCAACCCATCCTCCCGACTCTATGATTCGGAAGGAAAAAAATCAAGAGACTTTATGACTCGGCGCGCGCACAAAAAAAGGTTGCCGGCGCGACAACTTTCTGCTGGCGATTCGATCTTGCCAGCTCGCGAAGGTTCCTCAGACCGGGATCCTGGGAATCCGCGCATCCTCCGGGTCCGCCCATTCCTGGTTCGGGATGAGGGGCGCCCACCCCGGCCGGAGCGGATCCTGGTCGTAGGGATACTGGCCGAGGCGGAGGAACAGCTCGTGGTACTGCGCGACCTTGTCGCGGTCGAGCTTCACCCCGAGGCCGGGCGTTTTGGGCACACAGATGGAGCCGCCGCAGTACTCGAATTTTCCGCCCTCGATGATGTCGTCCTTGAGGTGGTGGTAGTGCGCGTCGGCGGCGAACGTCAGGTTGGGGATGACCGCGCCCAGGTGCAGCATTGTGGCGAGCTGGATGCCGAGTTCCCCCGAAGAGTGGACGGCGACGCCGAGCTGGAATGTTTCGCAGATGCCTGCCGCCCTGATGCACGCCCGGATGCCGCCCCAGAACGTGGTGTCCAGGAGGATGACGTCCACCGCCGATTCGAGCACGTTGGCGGCCAGTTGCTCGAACCCGACGACGACCGTGTTGGTGGCGAGGGGAAGGCGCACCTTCTCCCGAGTCCGCCGCATGCCGTGCAGGCCGTAGACGGGATCCTCGAGATAGTCGTTGCGGAGGCCCTCGATCTGCTGCCCGAACCAGATGGCCTGCTCCGTGGACCACACCCCGTTCGGGTCGAAGCGGACGCGGTCC
>CAZJEH010000156.1:8025-8552 GCA_964544905.1 uncultured Gemmatimonas sp. | reverse complement strand
GTCGTGGTCTCCTCGGACACGCCGCGGATCCCGGCCGCCGTCCGCGTCCACCGCCCGCGGTCCTCCGCGATCGTCCGGCGGAGCGTATCGAGGATCACCCCCCACTCCTCCGGGTCGTTCTCCGGATCGAACTCGGGGATGACGCCGCTCTTCTCGAACTCCGCGCCCTTGTGGACGAGCAGCGTCGCGTCGCCGCCGTCGTCGAGGAGGAGGTTGGGGCCGGAGCCGTCGGGCCAGAGCAGCGCCTGCTCCGTGCACCACCAGTAGTCCTCGAGCGTCTCGCCCTTCCAGGCGAAGACGGGGACGCCGCGCGGATCGTCGACGGTGCCGTCGCGACCGACGACGACGGCGGCCGCGGCGTGGTCCTGCGTCGAGAAGATGTTGCACGACACCCAGCGGACATCGGCGCCCAGGTCGACGAGCGTCTCGATGAGCACGGCGGTCTGGACGGTCATGTGGAGCGAGCCCATGATCTTCGCCCCTGCCAGCGGACGCTGGCCCGCGTACTCCTCGCGGAGCGCCATCAA
>CAZJEH010000156.1:0-8015 GCA_964544905.1 uncultured Gemmatimonas sp. | reverse complement strand
CGGCATCTCGTGCTCGGCCAGCCGGATCTCCTTGCGGCCGAAGTCCGCCAGCGACAGGTCCGCGACCTTGAAGGGCTCACGCCCGGCTTCGCGGGCCTCGGCAAACGGATGCTGCGTCGCTTCGATAACAGCGCTCACGATATCGCTCCCCTCTCCTGTGTCGATTCCCCGATGTCGCCGCCGGCGCCATCCCCGGTTCGCCCGGGACGCCAGACCGACGCCGATTTCGTCAGTCCATCAATCCACCCACCGCCCGGTGGGTTGCGCTCGCCTCCAACGCTCACCGCTCGGCGCGAAACTGCCCATCGCCGAACCCCGGCGCGACGTCCGTTCGTGTACCCGTCAGCCGGAGCCCGGTTCGTTCGGCCCTCCGCTCCGGTACCGTCGCCCCGTTCGGCCGCTTCAGCGTTTCCGATAGAGGCTATAGAACGCGTCGACGAGTGTGGGGAATGCCGCCGCCAACCGCATGACCGGCCCGAACCGGCCCGGCACCGTCACCTCCGCCCTGCGCCCCTCGATGCACCGGATGATCGCGCGCGCGACGTCGTCCACCGACAGGATCGGCACCCCGAACGGAACGGGATACATCGGCGTGTTCAGCAGGCCGTCGGTCATGGGGGACTCGACCGGGCCGGGGAGTACGATCCCCACGTGGATGCCCTCGGGACGCAGCTCCTGCCGCAGTGCGTGCGAGTACGCCTGCACGGCGAACTTCGTCGCGCAGTAGGCGCTCCAGAACGGAGGCGTCAGCTTCCCCGCGAACGACGACAGGTTGACGATCGAGCGGCGTGAGCCGGCCCGCAACAGCGGCAGCGTGGCGGCGACCGTGCGGGCGAGCCCGAGGTAGTTCACTCGCATGAGGCGCTCAGCCAGCTCGGGCGCGCTCTCTTCCGCGGACCCCAGCGCGAGCTGTCCAGCGCTGTTGAGGAGAACGTCGAGGCGCCCTTCTTCCTCGCGGATATGGTCGACGAGCGCCTGGAGGGACGTCGGGTCGGTGACGTCGGACGGGTGGGTACGAACGGGGCCTGGGAGGTCGGCAGCCGCGGCGACGAGCTTTCCCTCGTCGCGCGCGGTCAGCCACACGCGCGCGCCGGCGTCGAGGAAGCGGCGCGCCGCCGCCAATCCGATTCCGCTCGACCCGCCGGTGATGAGGACGACCTCATCCCGCATCGGGCTACATCATCGGGACGGTAGGCAGTAGCCGGCCGTCGATCCGGTCGATGATGTCCTGCAGGCTGAGGCCGGTGACGGTCAGGCCATGATTGCGGAGGCCGATGACCGCCCGGGCCGGGTCGGGCTGGCGGCGGGCGAGCTGCGCGACCTCATGCGCAAGCTCGTACGTGCCGCAGGGGTAGTTGATCTGCGTGCTGTCGATGCCGTCCATCCACGCGTGAACGTGGATGATCGCCCCGATGCCCGGGTGCTCCCGGTAGAGCATCCAGTGCTCGATGGCGTCGACCGAGGCCGCCCGCGGCTCGATGTTCGGCGGCACGCTGACGACCATCGCGTCCTCCTCGGGGACGTAGTCCTTGATCAGCAGCACGTCCCGCCCGATCTCCCGGAGATTGCCCTTGTCCACGCCGCGGGCGCTCATCCAGAACGTCTTCGCGTCGCGACGAACGCTCAGATTGCCGTAGCTCAGGCCGCCGATCCCGAACAGCCGGCGGACGTGCTGCATGTCACGCTCGTCGAGCAGCTCGGCGATCGGGAAGGGCGCCGGCAGCAGGTCCATCCTGTCGAGCCAGCGACCGGCCTCCATCAGCGCCTTGGTCTTCTCGTCGCCCTGCCAGAGCTCGGGCGGGAGGTCCGTCTCGAAGATGTTGTTGATGACGAGTCGCGTGGACGCGAGCGGCGCGAGCCGACGATAGACCTCCGCGAAGAAGGCCGCGTCGGACTTGCCCTGGGGCGTCGGCAGCGTCGAGTACCCCTGCTCGAGCGTGACGAAGTGCGCCTTCGCGTTCGTGCCCGAGCCGGTGATGTAGATCAGCAGGTTCGACAGCGACCGGACGAGGACCGGGTAGGCTGCCCGGAGCAGGTCCGCCGGCTCGTCGTCGACCTGGACGATGCTCACGACGAAGGTGCCCTGCGAGTTCCGGCGGAACGGACGCGGCCTCGATTCCTCAATCACATTGAGGACCAGCTCGGGCGGCGTGCCGGTCGCCGGGCGCGGATGGCCGTGGCTCAGGAGCTGCCGCTCGAGGCCTTCCACGAACCACTTCTGCAGGGCGCCGTGCGCCGTGCCGTGTACGGCGAAGGTCGAGCGGCGAGCCGTCTGCGTCCGTGAGGCGAGAGCGGATTGCAAGCGTATCTCCCTTGAATCTTCGAATCTAGGACCCGGGGTCCGGATTTCATCGTTGAGCGCAGGAAATTGGCTGGACCCGCGTGCGCATGCAAGAGTTAGGCGGTGAAAAGAGGCGCGGAAGCGGGTTCCTTGCCGGTCGCGGACGCCGTTGTCTCGTGGGCTGACCGGAAGGTTGCGGCCGAACGGCGGGGTTGGATCTTGGTTTGTGGGGGTCGGACGACGTCCGGAAACGGGAGGCGGCGCGCGAGGCCGCCTCCCCCGATGGGTTACCAGCCCCGGTCGTATCCTCGGCCCATCCAGTCACGGGCCTCGTCCCTGAGCCTGCGCCAGCCGCGGCGGAGCCTGTCGCTGAAATCCTCGTCGTAGCTGCCGGTGTTGCGGTCGCGGTCGCGGCCGAAGTAGCCGCGGTCGTAGCGGCCGTAACCGCCGCCGCGCCCCATCGACCCGCCGTAGCCGTAATCCCCTTCGTGGAACCGTTGCGAGCTGCCCCAGTCGTCGTCGAAGTTCCGGCCCCATCCCTGCCGCGAGCGGTTCCACTCGTCGTCGAAGTCGCTCTGGCCCCAGCCGGAGCCGCGGCCGCCGTACCCGAACCGGTCCCGCTCGGTCTCGCCCCAACCACGGCTCCGGGACGGGTTCCAGCGGCCGAACCCCTCGTACCCGGCGCCGAAGCCGTAGTCGTAGCCGCCGGAACGGCCGTAGCGGTTGTACCGGCTCCGGTTGTAATCGCGTCCGTAGTACGCCATCTGGACCTCCCCACATCTCGGGTTCCAACCACTCCGCGCATCACTTCATCCCCCCACCGAACGGGGTCGAGGGCTGCAAGGCGCATACCGGGGGGGGGCCCGCCACAAGATCTTGCGATGACACGTTTTGCCCGCGACTGAGCGACATGTCTCGACGGGGCCCGGGGTGGGCGTCCCGGGAGATCCGGAACGGTGAACCACCGGCCCCACGATCCCTCGGGTCGCCGTGTCAGGTGCTCCTGAGGGCTGCCTGACTCCGTCCCGGCCCCCACCCGTCCGCCCCGCTGAGGGCACCTGTCTTGCGTTGCCGCCAGCCTGCCGTCCGGCACCCGTCCGATACGTTCCACCCTTCGACAGGAGATGATCCGGATGGACAGACTCAACACGCTCCAGGACCTCTTCGTTCACGAGCTCCGCGACCTGTACAGCGCCGAGCAGCAGATCCTCCAGGCGCTGCCGAAGATGGCCAAGGCGGCGGAACACGAGGAGCTCCGGCGCGCCTTCCAGGAGCACGAGACGATGACGCGGGACCAGGTCCAGCGGCTCGACATGATCGCGGACGACCTCGGCATCAACCTCCGGGGCCACAAGTGCCGTGGCATCGAAGGCATCATCCGCGAGGGGGAGGAGCTCATGGGGGCCGGCCGCGACTCCGACGTCCTCGACGCGGGCCTCATCGGCGCGGCGCAGCGCGTGGAGCATTACGAGATCGCCGGCTACGGGACCGCGCGGACGTTTGCCCGGCGCCTCGGCCACGATCGCGCCGCCGAGCTGCTCCAGCAGACGCTCGACGAAGAGGGCAGCACGGATCAGCGGCTGACGGCTCTCGCGGAGAGCATCGTCAACCCCGACGCCCAGGAAGGGATGCGGTAAGAGCCACAACCACAGGCTCTCGCGAACGCGAAGCCGCGAAGGGTCTGGGCTCCTTGCCGGACTTCGCGGCTTCGCGTGAAACTTCTCAGTGAAAATCCCTCGACCTGTGTGCCAGCGGCTGCACCTCCATCCGGTGGAAGCGGCGCCCCACCACGTTCAGCACCGACTCCTCCCTCTCGAACCGCCCCTCGACGATCAGGAACGGTGAGAACTTCACCACCTCCCGGTGCTTCTGGTACAGCTTCGGGGGGACGATCACGTTGATGTATCCGAACTCGTCCTCGAGGAGGAGGAAGACGGTCCCCTTGGCCGTGGCCGGGTGCTGTCGGGCGATGACCAGGCCGGCGGTGTAGACGATCGACCCCTCGTCGGCATCCATGAGGGTCCGGCTGGACGCGATCCCGGCGTCGTCGAGCCGCCGTCGCAGGTGCTCCATCGGATGACCCTCCACGCAGATCCCGGTGGCGAGATAGTCGAGGAAGATGCGCTCCTGCCCCTCCAGCTCGGCGGGGTGGAAGGGAAGCCGCCGGGCGGGCGCGAGAGGGAGGATGTCGCCCGCCGAGCGGAGCGCCTCCCAGGCCGCGGCGCGGCGACCCGGCTGGAACGCCTCGAGCGCTCCGGCCCGGGCGAGGTGGATGGCCTCCGCGCGCCCCAGCCGGGCGCGCCGCATGACGTCCTCGATCGAGCGAAACGGACCCTGCAGCCGCGCCTCTCGCAGCCGTTCGCGCGCCTTCTCCCCCATCCCCCGGATGTGACTCCACCCGATCCGCACGGCCGGGCGCGCCGGATCGCCGGTTTCCTCGAGCGTCGAATCCCAGTCCCCCACCGCGAGGCAGGGCGGGCGCACGATCACCCCGTTCCGCCGGGCATCGTGGACCAGCGTGGCCGGCGCGTAGAACCCCATCGGCCACGAGTTCAGCAACCCCAGCAGGAACGCCGCGGGGTGATGCGCCTTCAGGTACGCGGTGGCATAGGCGATCAGCGCGAAGCTCCACGCGTGGCTCTCGGGAAAGCCGTAGTTGGAAAAGCTGAGCAGGTCGTCGGTGATGCTGGCGGCGACCTCGGCGGGGACGCCGCGGCCCTCCATCCTGGCGCGGAGGTCGGCCAGCGCCTCCTTCAGTCGCCCGAGCTTGCGCTGGTTCCCCATCGTGCGGCGGAGCGCGTCGGCCTCGCTCGCCGTGTATCCCCCCAGCGCCATGGAGATGGCCATCGCCTGCTCCTGGAAGATGGGGATGCCGTACGTGCGCTCGAGGATCGGCGTCAGGTCCGGGTGCGCGTACTCGACCTCCTCCATTCCCCGCCGCCTCCGCGTGTAGGGATGAACGAAGCGCGCCTGGATCGGGCCGGGCCGGATCAGCGCCACCTGCACGACCAGGTCGTACAGCCGCTCCGGCTTAGTGTGGACGATGGAGGCGATCTGCGCCCGGGACTCGATCTGGAACGTGCCAATCGTCTCCCCGCGCGAGATCATCGCGTAGGTCTTCGGATCGTCCTGGGGAAGGTTGTAGAGCTCGAGCCGCTCCCCGGTCCTCGCCTCGATGGCGTTGAACGCGTGCTTGACGACGGACAGCCCGCCGAGCCCGAGGAAGTCGAACTTGGGCACGCCGGCGGCGTCCAGGTCGTCCTTGTCGAACTGGAGGATGGTGCGGCCCATCGTCGTGCGCTCGATGGGGATGTAGTCGCCCAGTGGCGCGCACGAGAGGACGAAGCCACCGGGGTGGGTCGAGCGCATCCGCGGCAGGTCGTCCATGGCGCGCATGGCGACGAGGACGGAGCGGCCGCGCGGATCGTCGACGAAGTCAATGCCGTGCTCGCGGCCCAACCCCGCGGCGAGCTCGTCGGCCCCGACGGCCGGCGACTCCCGGTGGAGCCGCTTCGACAGCTTGAAGACCCTCTCCGCCGGATAGCCGAGCGCCCGCATGACGTCCTGGAGCGCGCTCGGCGCGTGGTACATCTGCGTGACACAGGCGATCGCCGCGTGCTGGCGGCTGTAGCGCTCGTAGACGTAGTCGAGCACCTCCTCGCGGCGGTGCATCTCGAAGTCCACGTCGATATCCGGCGCCTCGTTCAGCCCATCGACCCGCGCCTCGGAGATGAAGCGCTCGAAGAGGAGCCCGTGCCGGACGGGATCCACCGCCGTGATCCCCAGGCAGTACGCGACGACGCTGTTCGCTGCGCTGCCCCGTCCCTGGCACAGGATCCCTCGAGAACGCGCGAACCGCACGGCATCCCACATGACGATGAAGAAGCCGGCGAAGCCGAGCCGGCCGATCACCCGCAACTCGTGCTCGATCTGGCGCTTGGACTTCGTGTCGATCTCGCCCCAGCGCTCGTGGGCGCCGGCGTAGACCTGCTTCTCCAGGAACTCGTCGTCGCTCTCCCCGGCCGGGACGGGCGTGCGGGGGAGCGGAGGCCGCAGCCAGCGCAGGGAGAAGGAACACTCGTCGGCCACCCGCGCGCTCTCCTCCAGCCCTTCCTCCCACCCCTTCCACAGGAGGGCCATTTCCGCGGGGGACTTGAGGCGCCATTCGCTGTTGGGGAGGAGGCGACCCTGGCGACGCGCGGTGCCCACGTCGACCCCGACCCGCAGCGCGGTCTGGAGGTCGTGCACCCAGCGACCGTCCTCGTCGAGGTAGCGCGGCTCGTTGGTGACGACCCACCGGGTGCGGGTCCGCTTCGCCAGCTCCACCAGGGCAGCGGCGAGGACCTCCTCACCCCCGGAGACGTGGTGCCTCTGCACCTCCACCAGCACCCGATCACCGAACGCCTCCTTCCAGCGGGCCAACCTCTCCCGCGCCACCTCCTCCCCGCGCTCCCTCAGCAGCGTGGCCAGCTCCGCGTTCGGTGGGCCGGTGAGCAGGAAGAGCCCGTCGGCGTGAGCGGCCACCACCTCCGGGGTCAGCCAGGGGGAGCCGCGCTCGTTCTCCAGCCGGGCGCGCGTGACCAGGTGGGCGAGGTTGCGGTAGCCGGTCTCGTTCTGCGCGAGGAGGCCCACGGGCCGGCCGTTCACCCGGATCTCCGCACCCGCGATCGGCCTCAACCCCCGCGCCTGGGCGCTCAACGCGAAGCGGATGATTCCCCCCAGGTCGCCGGAATCGACCAGCGCCATCGCGCCGTAGCCCAGCTCGGCGGCCCGCTCCGCCAGCCGCTCCGGACTCACCGCGCCATCCCCGAAGGAGAAGGCCGAGCGAGCCTTCAGCTCGACGTACGCGGTCATCCCCACCACCCGTGCAGGAACCAGCGGTCGGCGATGGCGTCACGGTAGATCCAGAGCAGCGCGCCCGTGTCGCTCACACAGCGATAGTATTCCCGCGCGTAGGGCGTGGCTTCCTCGTGCCCCCCGGAGATCCGGTCCGGCCCGGCCGCGGTCAGGGACCGCCATTCCCGGCCATCGAGATAGCGGACCGGCACGACGTGGTCCCGACGTGTCCGCGCCCGCACCCGGATCGGTTTCGGCTCGGACAGGAGTTGCAGCTCGAGGACCGGGGGACCCTCGCTCACGCCCGCCGCCACGTCCGATCCCCCGGCGTGGGCGATGATCGGGTCGCGCGGGGTCGCCGGCGTGCGGGTGACGCCTCCTCCGCCTTCGCGCTCCCGCTCACGCTTCCGGCGGCGCGAGGACGATCGCGAACTCCCGCCGGAACCCGGACTCACATCCCCCACACCCCCGGGCCCGCTGGCGATCTCCTCCGGCAGCAGCTCCACCCACCGCGCCCGGCGCTCCGCCAGCGGGTCGGGCTCGCTGACCTGCCGGACGAAGATCCCCCGATACATGTCCATCAGCCGCGTCACCGCCTCCTCGACGAAAGACGCGGTCGCGAAGCCGCGGTCGAACAGGTCCCCCTGCAGGCTGGAGACGGGCTCCGTCGCCCCCACTTCGAGGGCCACGCCCGCGATCGGCTGAGGGAGCCGGACCCGCTCGAGCGCCGCCCGCACACGCCGCATCCACAGGGCGCGGTCCGAGGTGGGACGCGCGGTCCGCAGCACCTCCTCGACCCGGCTTCCGTCAGCCAGGGTGAAGGCGAGGGTGATGGCTCGCGCGCGACGCGCACGCTTCCGCAGGCCCCCGCACACCTGGTCCAGCAGGGCGTTCAGCG
>CAZJEH010000155.1:0-8566 GCA_964544905.1 uncultured Gemmatimonas sp. | reverse complement strand
AACGTGGTCTCGAGGTCGGTGGATCGGATGGACCGCCTGATCCAGGACCTGCTGGACGTCACGCGGCTCGATTCCGAGCAGCTGGTACTCGACCGCGCGCACAACGACCCGGCCGCGTTGGCGAAGGAGAGCGTGGAGCTGAACAGCGCCCTCGCGGCCACCCGGTCGATCGAGTTGCGTACGGAGATCGTCGGCCACCCCGGTCCGATCCTGGCCGACCGCGAGCGCGTCATCCGCGTTCTCGACAACCTCATCGGGAACGCGATCAAGTTCAGTGGCGAGGCCGGCACCGTGGTGGTTCGGGTGGAAGCCGACGACGATTGCGTCCGATTCTGCGTGATCGACCACGGTGCGGGGATCGGCGCCTCCGAGCTGCCCCATCTCTTCCAGCCCTTCTGGCAGGCGCGACGAAACCATACCTCCGGCGCCGGGCTGGGGCTGGCCATCGCCAAGGGTCTCGTCGAGGCGCATGGTGGCCGGATCTGGGCGGAAAGCGAGCTCGGCAAGGGTACCCGCGTCTTCTTCACCATCCCCGCGGGTGAGGAACGCAGGTCGTCCCCGCAGCATACCGGCGCGAGCCTCGAGGCCGTCTGAGTCAGCCGGACACCGACTCGGTGGTGAGAACCCGCTCGATCGCGTCGCAGGCCGTGGCGACCGGGTCCTCAGCCTGGACGGCCTCCGCGACGCGGGCGGCACGCGCCGCGATGTCCGGATCGTGGAGCAGCCGGTCGAGCTCACGCCCTGCTCTGCGACTCGAATAGCCGCGGGCGGAGATCGTCCGCGAGACGCCCAGCCGTTCCGTCCGGTACGCGTTGTCGGGCTGGTCGTGCGCGTAGGGCACGATCAGCATCGGCTTTCCCGCGCGGAGCCCCTGGTGCAGCGTTCCCGCGCCGCCCTGGTGAACGACCACCGAAGCCCGCGGGAAGAGCTGAGCATGCGGGGCATAGGGAACGAGCATGACGCCGTCCGGCAGAGGCGCCGCCGGACGGTTCTCGGCGTGCGGTCCGACGAGCAGCACGGCGCGGACGCCAAGCCTCCGGACCGCTTCGATGCTCTCGCGGTAGAAGGCTCCGGGGGCACCCACCGCGGATGTGCCGAGCGTGAACACCACCGGCGCCGGGCCACTGTCCAGGAAGGTCTCCAGCTCTGGAGGCAGCGCGGACTCGGCGGCCGACCCGGAGTACGGAATCCCACCCGTGATCACCACCCGTGCCGGCCAGTCCGGCTGAGGACGGGCGAGCAACTTCGAGAAGAGCGCGAGCACGAGGTGGGGAGAGAACTGCCCTTCGAACACCGGGTGCGGCCCCCGGTCGAGCCCAAGCTCCCGTCGCAGCGCGTAGACCGGCGCGACCCAACCGCGGCTGCCCAGCCGCGCCATCGCCGCCAGAGCGCGGGCGGCGCCCGGGATGCTCTCGAGCCCCTTCAACCACGGGGCGGGCGGAAATACCGGGAGGTCGTGGGAGGAGAAGAAGGAGATCGGCGCCAGAACCGTGGAGACCCAGCGCATAGCCTGGATCCGCGCGACGATCGGCCCCGCGAAAGTGATGGGGTGCGAGATGAGGAGGTCCGCTCCCGCCGAGGCGGCAGTGAGATCCTCGTAGCTCGCCCGCAGCGAGCCCATCAGCAACTCGACGATGAACTGCGTACCGCGGGCCGGGTCCATGATCCTGCCGACGATCTCGCGGTCCGTCGGGTCGACGTCGGGCCTGACGGCGTGAAACTCCACGCCCTCGGCCTCGACACGATCGCGGTAGAACGCCGGCATCGCGAGCACGACCTGATGACCGCGCTCCCGTAGGCCGCGTGCCAACCCCAGGTACGGGAAGACGTCCCCGAAGGAGCCGAAGCTGGTGATGACGATCCTGCTTCCCATCCCTCCACTCTCGAGGTCCATGGGCATGAGCGCTTCCATCGAGGATTCGCCGGCTCGGGGCCTTTCGGCGGCCGAATTCCCGCCACGAGGTCCGGGTGTGCACCCGGTCGGGCCGGAAAGCGAACCTCCGCGCGCGATCATTGTACCCCTGTGGGCCGGCGTATCTTTGCCGCCCCAGTCACTAACGCGCTACCCGTACCTGAGAATCGGATGACGCAGGAATCGCGTAAACTGGCCGAGTCGATACGCATCGCGTGCATCGAAGCGGCGCTGGCAGCCTACGAGGACGCCGGGATCCAGGGGCTCTGCGCGGAAGGGCGATGGGAAGCCGCCGTCGAGGCGATCCGCAGGCTCGACCTGGAGTCGCTCGCCCGGGATCACGATCCGGTCGTCTCGTCCGCCACCACGGTGATCGATGGCGATGCGGATCGATCGTGACCTGCGCGAGGAGGACCTCACCCCGCTCCTCCTCGCTTTCTACGCGGCACTGGAGGGTGATCCCCTGCTGGCCCCCTACTTCGCTCCCCTCGACATGCGCGAACACATCCCGCGCATCAGCGACTTCTGGTCCACCCTCCTCTTCGGGACCCGCCGCTACTCGGGCAACGCCTTCGCACCCCACCAGCGGCTCGAGGGCCTCACCGCCGAGCATTTCTCGCGCTGGGTAGCCACGCTCGAGCACACGGTGGATCAGCGCTACCGTGGGCCCATCTCGCACCGCATGAAGGAAATCGCCCACCGGATCGCCTACGCGATGCAGCTGCGACTCGGCATCTCACCCTTTGCTCCCTACCGGGCAACGGGAAGCTAGACCACCTTGCAGGCGCGGACGCAGCTTCACGACAGGCGGGATCCAGGGCCGACCTGTCACCGGCCGGGGATCCCGCTTGCGCTCGACTCGCGCCGAAGTTGTTGTTCGGCTCTCGGCTTCAGGGCCGGAAGCGAGTGTACTTCACCAGCCGCTCGCGACCCACCTCCCCCGCGTAGATGTTCCCCTGGAAATCGACACCGAGGAATTCGACACCCGTTCCCACTGGCGCTTCCGAGTCCGGTATGAAGGCCGTCACCCAGCCCGTCTCCGCGTCCCCGATCCGGATCCCGCGCTCCCATCCTGGATTCCAGTTCTCGTCCGACATACCGTCCCCGACGTAGATCATGTCCTCGGTGTCGATGAAGACAACGCTGGGCCTGCCGAACTGCGTCCACACCTTGAGCAGATTTCCCTCCTGATCGAAGATCTGGACGCGGTTGTTGCCGCGGTCCGCCACGATCACGCGGCCCCGCGAATCGATCTTGATGTCGTGCGGGTCGTTGAACTTGCCGGGATCGCCGCTGCGCGCATCCACACCGCCGCCGACCTCGAGCAGGAACTCGCCGTCCCTGGAGAACTTGACGATCCGGTTGTTCCCACCACGGTGGCCGTCCGCCACCCAGATGTCCCCGTTCGGAGCGACCGCAACTCCGGACGGCCCGTTGAAGTGGTTGGGGCCGTGCCCGGAGACCCCGGCTTCCCCCAGCGTCATCACCACGTTCCCCTCCTGGTCGAGCTTGAAGACCTGATGCCCCAGCCCCCTCTTGAGACCTTCCACTTCACGCGCATCCCCGGCGGGCGCGCCCTCGGTCACCCAGAGGTAGCCTTCGTGGTCGAGATGGAAGCCATGGGGAAAGGAGAACATCCCGCCACCGAGGCTCTTCACCAGGTTGCCCTCGAGATCGAACTTCAGGATCGGATCCTGGTCGGAGTTCGCGCAGTGGTTCGCCCCGCACCGCGAGAGGATCCAGATGTGCCGTCCGTCCGGATCGGGGAAGACGCCGCTCGGCACGCCGATCTTCATCCCGTCCGGGAGCTTCTCCCAGCCGTGAATCGCATGGTAGGGGTTGTTCGCGACCGCTTGCGCGCTGAGCTCGCTCGCCCCCGCGAGTACAGCGAACGCAACGGCCACCATCAAGCAGCTCGCCCATCGAGCGGAACGTACCATCTCGACCTCCGTGAAAACGTGTGGTCGGTGCGAGCACGCCGGCGCCGGCGCGCGATTTTTCTCCTCTCCCGGGTGGTCGTAGCCCGGCGAGCGCCCTGGTCAGCTGGCTGCGTTGGCATGTACGACCTGCCGTCGTCGCATGAAGCGGGTAAACTCGTCCGTCTCCGCCAGGAAGCCGATGCCTCGATCCCCGATCGCTCGCCCGTATGCCTGCGCCCGCCACGGCTCGGGTGCCTCGTCCCGACAGACGGCCGTCAACGCTGCCGCGGCGCCAGGGACCTGTGGCGGCACCTCCGTCGTGTCACCTGGTCCGCCGCTCCGTCGGAGCCGCGTGGGTGTTCATACCCGCCCCGATCCTCGCGCACAGACGGAGTGGCAGCGGACCGGAGCAACGCTGCCGTACGTCGAACGCGACTCACCGTGGTGGAGCCCGGGGGCCGGATGGCGCAGGGTAGGTCGGAGATGGATCGGCGCCGTCCGGCGCGCGAAGGTGAGTCGAAAGCCCGGCGTTATCTCCCTCGATCACCTGGAGTATGTGGCGAGGCGAAAACGATGTCGAGGATGGCGCCACCCCGCCGGCGAGATACTCCGCGGCCGGCCGTGTCACAACACTGAGGGAGGGGAAGCCGGTTTTTCCGCTTCTTACGATGGGAAGCCGTAATCCAGACCCAACGGCGCCCATCCCTCAACGGAGGATCTGAACATGCCGATCGAATCGCCGACAGGACACGAGGTCAGCGCCCCGGCGTACGCGAGCGATGACGACCCGCTCTCGCTCGATCTGGAATCGCCGCCGGCGGTGCGCCTCTCCCGTGTCGGCCTGACGACCGGGATCTCCCTCGAGGTAGCGCAGGCCGGCCTCGACACGGGCGATCCCGTTCTCTTCCTGCACGGATTCACCGATTCCTGGTTCTCCTTCGAGCGCGTACTGGAGCGGCTGCCGCACGGAATCCGGGCGATCGTCCCGAGCCAGCGAGGACATGGAGAATCCGACCGACCCCATGGAGGCTATCGTCCCGATCACATGGCCGCTGACGCCGTGGCGCTCCTCGACGCGCTCGGCGTCGACCGCGCCGCGGTCGTGGGTCACTCGATGGGAAGCCTGGTGGCGCAGTGCTTCGCCCTCCACTGGCCCGAACGGCTCGACCGCCTCGTGCTGATCGGTTCCGCGCCTTCCTTTCACACGGTCGGCCTGAGCCAGTTGAACGAAGAGGTGCAGCGCCTCCTCGATCCAGTGCCGAGACGATTCATCGAGGAGTTCCAGTACAGCACGGTGGCGATCTCGCCGCCAGCCGCGTTCATGGGCCGGGTGATCGCCGAGAGCGAGAAGCTCCCCGCCAGAGTCTGGCACCAGGTCCTGCCGAACCTCATGGCCATGGACTTCCGCCAGGAGCTTCCCCGCATCGAGGCACCCACCCTTCTCTGCTGGGGTGACCGTGACGCCGTCTTCTCGGCGGAGGACCAGGAAGGCCTGCTCGACGCGATTCCTGACTCGGTGCTCCTGGTCTACAGCGGCGTCGGACACTCCCCCCACTGGGAACAGCCGGCCCGCTTCGTCAGCGACCTCATCGACTTCCTCGACGCGGGCAGATGAGCCACGGTGGGAAGCCGCGGGCGCCGCGCCAACCGGCGTCGCGGCTCTTCCCACGGAACGGTAGCACGCACGGGGTGTACTTACCTCGTGATTGCCGGGTGTCCAACTGAGCTTGCCCCATTGATCCAACCCAGGCGCTCGTCTCTCCCGCGGACGCGCGCCGATCTTCTTCTTCTACCAGGAAGCAGGCCGCCGGCGACATACGTGGGCTGCCCATCCGCGCCGGCCGGAAGCCGGTGCCCTCTCCGTCTCACCCCCACTGATAGGAGGGAGATCCGAGTGGAAGCGAACAGATCCAGGGGCCTTCGGGCCGCGAACTTCGTCGTCACGCCGGACCAGAGACCCGGGTGGGTGCTGGCGAGTGAACGACCTCTCGAGATCGGGGAAACGGTCTTCTGCGCCGGCGGCGAGGGCACGCTCGAATCCCTGCACGGGAAAACGGGCGATGGGAGCAGGCTCCTCGAGATCCGCCTTCCCGGCGAACGGACCCGCCCATTCTTCGCCGCGGCGTCGAACGTGTTGGTTCGGCCGGACTAGCCCCGGAACCGACCCATCCCCCTACGGCCCACAGCGGCGATCAGAGCGACGTACCGATTGACAACCCGTCCATTTGGATCTATTATTGATCTCGTTCTGAGAGTTCGTGCGACCCTGGAGGCTGATCGAGGACCCGGGAGAACGTCTTTCTCCGGGTCCTTTTTGTGTTACACACGATCGGAACACGCCCAACGCGGGGGGCGAGGACGCCCGCGGAAGAACGGATGTCGGTGAGTACGGAAATACCGCACCTCGACAGTTCGGACAACACAAGGATGTACGGTATGCGTACCATCGGGACCGTGAAGTGGTTCAACGACAGCAAGGGCTTCGGCTTCATCACGCCGGAGAACGGGGCGAAGGACTGCTTCGTCCATCACAGCGCCATCCGCGGCGAGGGCTTCAGGTCGCTCACCGAGGGTGAGCGGGTCGAGTTCGACCTCGTGCAGGGCACGAAGGGCCCCGCGGCTGAGAACGTGGTTCGGGTAGGCTGAAGCGCTGACCTGAAGTCGTTCGAGGAGCCGTCTCGCCAAGCGCGGGACGGCTCCTCGTCATTGTAGGCCCTGAGCCCTGGATTCGCGGGCGACTCAGGGGTCGAGGGTGACGTAGATGTTGCCCTCCTCGTCCTCCCGGACCGGGTAAGTGCGCAGGGGGCGGGTAGCGGGGAGGGCGCGGACGCGGCCAGTCCGGACCTCGTAGCGGGCGCCATGCCAGGGGCACTCGAGGATACCGTCGTCGAGGTCACCTCCGTCGAGAGGCAGGTCCTCGTGTGTGCAGATCCCGTCCAGTGCGTAGATCTCCCCGTCGACCTCACACAGGATGATTTCCCGGTTCCCCGCCGTGAAGGCGCGGACCTCGGTCGATGAGACCGCGGATCTGCGTGCGACGCGTACCTCCATCGAGTGGCTCCTCTACGCTGCTGGTTGGGTTTTGGTGGGCGCGCGGCGGGATGGAACGTGTTCAGGCGCGAACCGGTTGCTCGCTGTCGCCACTGCGGATCACTTCCACTTCCGGTTCGTCGGCGCGGGCGCGGACGAGGACTTCGAGCTCGCGCTCGCGGAGGTTGAAGGTGGAACCGGCGCCGACGATTCCGACGCGGAGGTAGCTCAGGGTCAGCGGAGCTCCGTTCAGGCACTCGTCGGCGTTGTCGTAGCGGATGCCCCGCCCGTCCACGAAGGTGACGGAGCCGCGGCCTACGACGTTGGCGAGGTGACCCTGGACCACCATGGCCGTGTCCTCGTCGATCCCGAGGCCCATCAGCTCCGGATTCTGGGCGATCACCATGAAGAGGCGTTGCAGACGTCGACGCTGGGCGAAGTGCGTGTCGATGACGGCTCGGAAGCCGAGGATCCCGAGGCCGGGGCCGAGGTGCAGGTCGATCATCTGACCGTACTCGTCGGGTTCGCCGCCGGCCAGGATGGTCTCGGTGAGCCCTGCTGCGCCCGCGCTCGTCCCGCAGACGACGCCCCCGCCGGAGTAGAACTCGCTGATCGCCTTGTGGAGGCGGGAGCCCGCGAGGGTGGCGACGAGGTGGACCTGGTCGCCGCCACCCAGGAAGAGGCCATCGGCATCGCGAACCATCTGCGCCACCCGCCGATCCTGCGCCCGGTCACGCGAGTCGACGATCGGGACCTCCACGTTCGTTGCACCGGCCTCCGTGAACACCTCGAGCCACTCGCGGGCTGACCCGGAGGGATCCGCGGAAGCCGTCGTCAGGGCGACGATCTTCCCCCCGCGCCGGGCCCCCGAGATATCGACGAAGCTCCCCAGCGCGGCACCGGTGGCTTCGCACGCGCCCCCGATGAGCACGAGCGTGCCCGAATGCCGATCGGTGCGCCGCCGCCCGTTCGGCGTCGGCGGCCGGGGGCTTTCGCCGGATTGCTGGGGTGGGTTCACGGTTCAGGCGATCGGGGCACGGGGCCGTTGCTCCGGATCCGCGCCCGGACTCAGGGCGATTGCGAGGGCCGCTGCGGCCTGAACCGGTAGGGCGCAACGATCGTGCACGCGGAATGTGCGCTCACTTCCGTCGGTGCGTACGAGTACTTCCCCACCCCGCACCTCCGCAACGGCCACAGACGTTTCCGCAACTCCTGGATCGACGCTCGGGCCGGGAGCGAACACCGCGGTCCGTGAGCCGGTTCGCCGTACCAGATCGAGGAGCAGCTCGTCCCCCGCGGGGAGGATCGTGACACCTCCCTCCGCGACACCTTCCGCGACGACGCTGGCGAGCTGGCGCGCCCGGTCGGGTTCGCGATACGGCTCCGGAACCCCCGCCACCTCGGCATCCAGGATGACCGCTAGGTCGGAGGTGGCGAACGGAAGCCCCGCCGCGAGCAGGTACGAAGGCGACAGCTCGACGATGGGGGCAGCGCCGCCAATGCCGGCGTGTTTCAGCTCGCTGAGCAGCTCGGGTCTGCCCCGGGAGCCGGTGATCGCGCACGCCGCGCGCAGCGTCGGTCGGGTTGCGTCGGGTGTATCGGCGAGCGGGCGGAGCTCGCCGATGGCGTCCGCGGCCCCGTCGAGCGTGCCGTCGAAGGCACGCTGCACGAGATCGACCGCGAGCCCGACGGCACGCACGCCCAC
>CAZJEH010000154.1:0-8651 GCA_964544905.1 uncultured Gemmatimonas sp. | reverse complement strand
CCGTAGATGGACTGGTCGTCGTCACCCACCACGAAGAGGTTGCCCCCCCTTCCCTTCCCGGGCTCCGCCCCTTCGTCCGGCCCAGCGATCAGGCGCAGGAAGACATACTGCGCGCGGTTCGTGTCCTGGTACTCGTCGACCAGCACGAACTGAAAGCGCTGCCTGTAGCGGCGGAGCACGTCGGGGAAGGACCGGAGGATCTCGACCGGCTTGACGAGCAGATCGTCGAAGTCGAACGCATCGGCTGTCCGCAGGGCCTCCTGGTACCGCTCGTAGACGTCGGCGACCACCCGGGCGAATGGGTCGAACGCGTATTTCGCGAACTCGGTGACGCTCCGCAACTCGTTCTTGGCACTGGAGATCTCGCCCCGCACGGCCTTCGGCGGAAACCGCTTCGGATCGAGGCGGAGGTCCTCCTTGAGGATGCGGCGAATCACCCGCTCGGAGTCATCCGCATCGTAGATGAGGAAACTGTTGCTCCACCCGAGCCGGGTCGCGTCACGCCGGAGCATCCGGGCACCGATGGCATGGAAGGTTCCGATCCACATTCCGGCCGGATCACGGCCGAGCAGGCCACGCACCCGCTCCCTCATCTCGCCCGCTGCCTTGTTGGTGAACGTCAGCCCCAGGATCGACTCGGGGGCGACACCGTGCTCGTCGATGAGGTGCGCGATACGGGACGTCAGCACGCGCGTCTTGCCCGAGCCCGCTCCCGCGAGCACAAGCAGCGGACCCTCGAAGTGCAGCGCGGCCTGGCGCTGCTCGGGATTCAATCGATCCAGATATGACAACTCGACTCCGATTCTCAGACGGCTCCGTCGGCGATGGGCAGCTCGACGACGAAGGTTGCTCCCACCTCCGACGGGGCCAGGAACAGACGACCGTGATGCACGTCCTCCACGATGCGCCGGGCAAGCGACAGTCCGACCCCCCACCCCCCCTTCTTCGTCGTCACGCCTGGCTCGAAGAGCGTGGCGCGGACCGCCTGGGCGACCCCGGGACCATCATCCTCGATCTGGATCGCTACGCGGCGTTCAGACTGTCGTTGGGCGGTAACCCGGATCGTTCCGCCCGTTCCGGCCAGGGCGTCGAGCCCGTTCTTCACCAGGTTTTCCAGTGCCCACTCGAGGAGCACGGCGTTGCCGCGCACCGCCGGCAACCCCTCCTCCACCTCGACGAACAGCTCGACATTCTGCGAGAGCTGAGGCATGCGCACACGCACGTAGCGTTCGAGGGTCCTCAGCACGTTGCGGACGTCCACCGCCTCCCAGCGCACGGGCCGGCCAATCCACTCGAACCGGCGGGACACCTTTTCCAGCCGCTCGAGGTCGGCCTCCATCTCGGAGGTCACCGCGGGCAGGGAGACCATGGCGTCGCGCTCTTCCTCGGGGAGGCGAAGGATCTCCACCCAGCCGGTGAGGGAAGATAGCGGAGTCGCCATCTGGTGCGCCGACTCCCGTGCCATCGTCGCCCAGATACGTTCGCGCTCCACCCTGAGGGTGTGGCGGACCATGAGGCCCGCGGTAGCGAGCAGGCTCGCCAGGACTCCCACCTGGAACCACGGCACCCAGCGCAGCCGCTGGATCAGCGGCGGATCTCCGACGTACACCGTCCCCACGCCCGGCTCGATCATCGGCGCGTTCCTTCGCCCCAGTTCCGTCGCGTACTGCATGATCCGGATCTGGTCATCCGGCTCGTTCGGGTCGGCCGGGAAGGGGAGGTTCTCGACTGCGGCAGGGTATCCTTCCGGGTCCAGCAGGATGATCGGGATTCCGAGGAGCTTGACCTGGTCGATGAGGGACAGGAGCGTCTGGTTGGCCGCCCCTTCACGCGGATCGTTGAGGCCCTTCAGGATGCCCAGGTAGATACCGGTATGGACCTGAACGTCCTGCCGGATCTCCCGGATGAGCAGCTGGGTGTACAGCAGATACCAGCCGAGCACGCCCGCGGCGAGGAGGGCGAGTGCGATCGGCCAGTGGCGGAAGCGCATGATTATCTGGAGAGGCGGTCAGCTCCGACGTACGGCCTGAGGACCTCGGGAACGACGACCGACCCGTCAGGCCGCTGGCCATGCTCGAGCAGCGCCACAACGGTGCGGGGGAGGGCGAGTCCCGACGCGTTCAGCGTGTGCACGTATTCCGGCTTCTCGCCCGGAGCGGGCCGGAACCGGATTCCCGCACGCCGCGCCTGGAAGTCCCCGAAGTTCGAGCTGCTCGACACTTCCAGCCAGCGCTGGACTCCAGGCGCCCACACCTCGAGGTCGTACGTCTTGCGTGACGAGAAGCCAAGGTCGCCTGCGGCCAGCAGGACAACGCGATACGGCAGCCCGAGTAGCTGGAGGACACGTTCCGCGTGAGCGGTAAGCCGCTCATGGGCCTCCGGGGAGTTCTCCGGCCGCTCGAAGCGGACGAGTTCGACCTTGTCGAACTGATGGACTCGAAGGAGCCCGCGGGTGTCCTTGCCGGCCGCCCCCGCCTCCCGCCGGAAGCAAGGGGAGTACGCCACGTACGCGATGGGCAGTCGCTCACCGTCGAGCAGCTCCTCGCGGTGGAAGTTGGTGACGGGGACCTCCGCGGTAGGGATCAGGTAGAGACCGTCCTCGGCCACCTCGTAGGCATCGCCGTCATCGACGAACTTCGGGTACTGGCCGGTCCCCTTCATGGATTCGCGATGCACGAGGAACGGCGGCGAAACCTCGACGTACCCGTGCTCGCGCGTGTGGAGGTCGAGCATCCAACTGATCAGCGCGCGCTGGAGACGCGCACCCTGCCCCACGAACACCGGGAACCCGCTCCCCGTCACTTTCGCGCCGGCAGCCAGGTCGAGCAGCCCCAGTTCGGCCCCGACCTCCCAGTGGGGGCGCACGTCGAAATCGGGCTGCACCACCTCCCCCCAGGTACGAACGACCTGGTTATTCTCCTCGCCCCCCTCCGGCACCGACGGATCGGGAGTGTTGGGCGTGCGAAGCAGGATGTCCTCGATCTCCTGCTCGACGTCACGGAGGCGACCGTCGATCCACTTGATGCGCTCACCCGTGCCGCGCATCTCCTCGATCAGGTCGTCGGCTGGCTGGCCGGCCCGCTTCCGCTGCGCCACTTCCGCCGACACGGCATTCCGGCGGGCCTTGGCGGCATCCCCTTCCTGGATGAGCCGCCGACGCTCCTCGTCGAGCGCGAGAACGCGAGCGATGCAATCGTCCGTCACATCCGGAGTGCCGCGGGTGGCGAGCCTCGCGCGTACGGCGTCCGGATCCTCACGGATCCTGCGGATATCGAGCATGATTCAGAAGAGGTCTCGACGAGGTCGGGATCACCCGCGCTGGCGGCCGTCCGACGAATGGGGCCGGCTGACCGGCTCAACCCGCCGGTTCGCGGACGCCCGAAGGAGGACCGGCCGGCTCCTTACCGCCGTTGTCGCGCGCCCGCGGTCGTGCATCACTCCACGTCGTCGAGTCGCAGGTCGCCGCAGTTCTCGTTTGTGACGACGTATATCTCGAGGACGCCGTTCTCGACGTCCACCACGAGGGGTTCCATCTTCGAGAACTGCGTACAGGGGACGAGGAAGCCGCCCAGCACGTCCTCGCCCACCCACTCCCGCGTGCGTGCGGCGTATACCATGCCCACGTGCATCGCCACCGGCTCGTCGGTGATGAACAGGCTCTGCCCCGGGGCTTCACGCAGGGACTCGATCGTCTCGCCCTGGAGGGGCGGCGTGATCGCGGGAGGACTCCTGACCGCCACACCGAGCGCGGCCGCCGGGATCAGCACGAGCTCACCGTCCTGCACGCGCACGGCGAAGTCCCATTCGGCTGCGTCGCGCAGTCGTTCTGGATAGCGCCCGCCGCGGATGCCGAAGTTGGCTGTCACGTCGAGTGCGTGAGGCAGCCCGGCGTTCTGCGGGAGGGGCGCTGTCACGACCACGGTATCCCTCACCAGGAAGGGGTCGGGTGGCCCGATCGCGTCCTCACACGCAGTGGTCAGGACGGCTGCGAAGAGCAGCAACGCAGGAATGAGTGCTGCACGCACGAAAACGGCTCCTTTCATCGGAAATCGAACGCTAACCATAGTCCGTTCAAGCCATTTGCGTCAAGGCGAACCGGCCGCGTCGGAGGCTTGACTGACGGCTCGGCGCCGCCCTACGTTCCTGACGCTTTTCGGGGCGCGGTAACGCCTCCGCACGGTCGGTCATGCCGGCCGTGGGGCAGCCGCCGACCTGCGGGGGAGAGCACCCGGTCGAAAGCGGACCCGCGGTCGCCTGGCCCGTTTCTCGCCCGGTTTCCCTCAGCCCGCCCGTCGGTCATCCCCGGGATCTCGTTCACTCGCCGTTCAGAGAACGCGCACATGTCGGAATTGGATACGGCACTGGCCTCCCTTCGCCGCCATCCGGGCGTCGATCATCTCATCCTGCTGGGTCGTGACGGACTCGTCATCCAGCACCTCGGGAACGGAGATGCGGACGAGGAGAGCATCGCGGCGCGCATTCCGGGAATCGAGTCCGCGTGCCGGGCGCTCGGCACGGCGGCCCGCAAGGGCGGGTTCACGACTGCTGTGCTCGAGTACGAGCACGGCGTGGCGATCGTGGTCTCCCTCAAGGGGGACCTGCTGCTGGCAGCGCTCGTTCAGCCGGGGGTCGGCTTCGCTCCGCTTCTGCGCGACCTCCGACGAGAGCGGGAGCGCTTCATGGAGCTGCTCTGACCATGGCAGGCGGCCAATCAGCCTCCGATAGGCCCAAGCGGCGAATTCTCGTGGCTGACGATGAACCCCACATCGGCCGCATCATCCAGCTGAAGCTCGAGCAGGCGCCGTACGAAGTCTCCCTGGTCCACGACGGCCGGACGGCCATGGACCGCATCGAGAGCTCGGAACAGATCGACCTGATCCTCCTCGACATCATGATGCCTCACCTCACCGGACTCGAGGTACTTCGCGAGGTGCGACGTCTTCCCCACCGGAAGGACACACCGGTCATCATCCTTACCGCCAAGGGACAGGATGCGGACCGCGAGCGAGCGCTCGAACTCGGTGCCACCGATTTCCTGACGAAACCTTTCAGCCCGAACAAGCTGCTGCTCCGCATCGATGAGCTCTTCGCCTGACGCCCACATATGGGGTGTAATCCTCGCCGGTGGCATTGGATCACGGTTCTGGCCGGCGAGCACGCCGAGGCGTCCGAAGCAGCTTCTCCCGCTGGCCTCGCCGCGCCCCCTCGTGCAGGAAACCCTGGAGCGGATCGAGCCTCTGATCCCACTCGAGCGAATCCGCATCCTGACGGGACCTCAGCTCGGTGGGGCGATCCGCTCCATCCTGCCTACGCTGGGTGACCGTAACTTCCTGCTCGAGCCGAAGGCCGCCGGAACGGCCCCCATCCTGGTCTGGGCGGCAGTCGAGATCGACCGCGTCGACCCCGACGGGGTGATGGTCTCGCTCCACTCCGACCACATGATCAAGCCTCCCGACGTCTTCCGCGAGCAGGTGCGCCACGCGGCGGCGCTGGCTTCCAGGCACGGCCGCCTCTTCACGCTCGGCGCGGTACCCGATCGCCCGGAGACGGGGTACGGATACATCCGGGTCGGAGCACCTCTCGACAACGACGGAGGCTTCGAGGTGGACCGCTTCGTCGAGAAGCCGAACCTCGAGACGGCCAAGGCGTACCTTGCCGAGGGGGGATACCTCTGGAACACGGGGATCTTCATCTGGAAGGCGAGCGACCTGCTCGACCAGATCGAGCGGCATACTCCCGAGATCGCTCCGCTCGTGCAACGCCTCAGGGATGGGGACGTGGAGGGATTCTTCGCGGGCGTCCCCACCATCTCCATCGACGAGGCGTTGCTCGAGCGCTCGGATCGTGTGGGCGTGCTACCCACTCGCTTCGATTGGGACGACATCGGCGCCTGGGATGCCGTCTACAGGCATCAGCCCGCGGACCCGTCCGGCAACGTGGTGATCGGAGACGGGTACGCGGTCGATACCCGGGGATCCGCGCTGGTCGCCGACGACGGGCCGGTGGTCGCGTTCGGCGTCGAGGACCTGATCATCGTCCGCACCTCGGGAGTCACTTTCGTCGCCCATCGGTCGCGGGCTGCCCACCTCAAGGAACTGCTGGCCCAGTTGCCCGAGCGGATCCGGAAGCTCGAGTGACGCGGCTATCATCGATCATCGACAGACCGATCTCGATGCGCACCTTTCCGTGTCTGTGAGCGACGCCCCCCACCTGATCATGGTCGACGATGCGGTCGCCCGCGAATGGGAACCCTTCGCGCTCACGCGTCCGATCGGCGAGCTGATGTTCGGCGTAGTGACCTTGCGAGAGCGTGCAGAGCGCGCCCTTTCGGCGTCCTGCATCGGCCACGTCTCGGCTCCACATCTCGAAGGGTTCGACGAGCCCGGAGCGCCGCCGACGCTTTCCCCGGACAGCGTTGCCGCCGACCGCTGGCGCATCTTCCTCCTCTCCCGCTTCGTTCCGGCGCTGAACCATCGGTGGGATGACCAGCCGCTCGCCGAGGGAATCATCCGCGCGGAAACCGGGGAGGTCGTCGGCTGGATATCTCCCCCCGGCCGTCCCGCTCCGTCGGCCGAGGCATTGCTCGTCCCGGAGCGGCTGGACGGCGACCTGGCGAACACCCTCCCTGGTCAGCTGCTCACGTACCCGTGGGAACTGGTGCTGGAGAATCCGGAACGGATCATCCTGGACGTCGCGGCGCTCGTTCCACAACCACCGTGCCGGGAGGTGCCACCGCACGTCTTCCACTGGGGCGAACATCCGCTGGTGATCGATCCCTCGGCACGGCTCGAGCCCGGTTGCGCACTCGATACCTCCAAGGGGCCTATCTGGCTCGACCGCGACGTGCAGGTGCGCGCATTCACGCGCCTCGCTGGACCAGCTTACATCGGTCCGGGCACGATCGTGCTGGGCGGGGCGATCGAGGCCGTCTCCTTCGGCCCGATGTGCCGGATCCGTGGCGAGGTCGCCGAGACCGTCTGTCTCGGGTACACGAACAAGCAGCACGACGGGCATATCGGCCATGCCTACCTCGGCCGATGGGTGAACCTCGGGGCCGAGACCACGAACAGTGACCTCAAGAACAACTACGGGTCGATCCGCCTCTGGACACCGCGCGGAGAGGTTGATACAGGTTCCATCAAGATGGGTAGCTTGATCGGGGACCATGTGAAGACGGGAATCGGCGTGCTCCTCAACACCGGCACAGTCATCGGGGCGGGCTCGAACGTCTACGGCACGGCGATGCCGCCGACTTACATCCCTCCCTTCAGCTGGGGGACGGGGAGCGACCTCACCGAGTACCGCCTGGACAAGTTCCTCGAGGTGGCAGAGCGAGTCATGGGGCGCCGAGGCGTTCAACTGACCGAATCGGGGCGTGGCCAGCTCGAGCGAGCCTGGAGACACGCTCGCGAGCGTCTGGCGTCGCCTGTCGGGGACGCCCCCTCGTGAAGGTCACCGTCCTCGGGAGCGGCTCCTCGGGCAACTCGATCCTGGTCGAGTCGCAGGGTACGCGACTACTGGTCGATGCCGGATTCAGCGGCAAGGACATCGAGCGGCGGCTCACGGCCGTGGGATGTCCGGCGGAATCGATCGACGCACTCTTCATCACTCACGAGCACGGCGACCATACTCGCGGGATGGGCGTGCTTGCCCGTCGCTGGGGGATTCCCCTCTACATCGGCGACCGAACCCGGATCGCCTGCGCCGATCTGCTCAGTGGCTCCGAGAACATCCGCCCGTATTCCTGCACCGCCCCTGTCTCGATCGGGGACCTGCAGGTGCAGCCATTCCTCACCGTCCACGATGCCGTCGACCCGTTCGCTGTAACCGTCACTGAAGTAGGCACAGGCGAGAAGCTCGGCATCGCCACAGACCTCGGCCGACCGAATCTGTCGGTACGGCATGCCCTTCGAGGATGCGACATGCTGATCCTCGAAGCGAACCACGACGATGTACTGCTGCGGGAGAGCGACTATCCCTGGTCGGTCAAGCTTCGCA
Organism: uncultured Gemmatimonas sp.; assembly: GCA_964544905.1. GTDB lineage: Bacteria > Gemmatimonadota > Gemmatimonadetes > Longimicrobiales > Longimicrobiaceae > WHSP01. The sequence goes on along the minus strand of CAZJEH010000154.1, from coordinate 653 downwards.
TCGCCGGAAGCCACGGCCATCTCTCCAACCGGGCTGCGGCCGAGTTGGTGGCCGAGATCGCGCACCCCGGTCTCGCCGCGGTCGTCCTGGCCCACCTCAGCGAGCGAGCCAACGACCCCGCCCTCGCCATGGACGTCATCGGAGAGCGCCTGGAGCGTGTGCGATTCCGCGGCATCCTGAAGGTGGGCGAGCAGGGCGAGCCCATCGAGACGATCGATGTCGGGCGGGAGCGGGCCCGCCATGCGCCCGCGCAGCTCCAGCTTTTCTGATTCCGTCGCCACCGACGACTTCCAGCAACGACGAGGGCGACTCCCACGGGAAGTCGCCCTCGCTTCATCCGGAACCGTCCTCGATGTCAGGCCGCCGCCTCTTCCTCCTCGCGGAGCTTGCAGTCGAGGCAGTAGCGCGCGTGCGGCAGGGCGTCCAGCCGCTCGAACGGAATCGGCTTCTTGCAACTGTGACAGATGCCGAAGCTCTCGGGGTCGGAGTAAAGCCGCCTCAGCGCCTCCTCGAGCCGGTAGAGATACCGGCCTTCCTTGCTCGCGAAGAGGAATGCCTTCTCCCGCTCCATCGCGTCGGTGCCCTGGTCGGCCATGTGAAACGAGTAGCTGGACAGGTCGGCGTCCGCGCTGTCGCGCGAAAGCTTGGACTGC
>CAZJEH010000153.1:0-8739 GCA_964544905.1 uncultured Gemmatimonas sp. | reverse complement strand
GCAGGACGCCGACCTCATCATGTTCCTCTATCGACCCGAGTACTATCACGGGCCGACGGACAAGGACGGCAACAGCCTGGAGGGGAAGGCCGAGCTGATCATCGGCAAGCAGCGCAACGGCGCGACCGGCACCGTTCAGCTCATCTTCCACAAGGAGTACACCCGGTTCGAGAGCTACTCACCGCGCACGGATGGACCGTTCTCCTGAGGTTTCGGCCACGAGCGGGATTCCTCCGGGAACCCCCTCGGTGGCGGCCGTCATCGTGGCGGCCGGACAGGGGGTCCGTTTCGGCGTAGAGGGTCCTCGAAAGCAGTACCGGCCGCTGCTCGGGATTCCAGTCCTGGAGTGGGCGATCCACCCGTTCCTCGCCCATGAAGCGGTTCAGCAGGTGGTGGTGGTTCTCCCCGCCGCGGATGTCCTGGACCCTCCTGATTGGCTCGCGGCGCTGGAGGTCGATCGGGTTCCCGGAGGGGAGCGGCGCTCCGACTCCGTGCGGTCCGGCCTGGAGGCGGTGAACCCCGCTCACGAGTTCGTCCTCATCCATGACGGGGCGAGGCCGTTCGTCACCGCGGAACTGATCGACCGTCTGCTGGCTGCTTCGCCGACGGCGGAGGGGGTGATCCCGGGTCTCCGTTCGACCGATACCCTGAAGGAAGTATCCCCGGACGGGTTCGTCATCCAGACGGTCGAGCGAGAGCGCTACTGGAGCGTGCAGACGCCTCAGCTCTTTCCACTGAGGACGCTCCGGTCGCTGCATCAACGTGCGCTGGAGCGCGGTGTATCCACGAGCGACGACGCTGCGCTCATGGAGGCCGATGGACGCGCGATCCGCGTGATCGCGGGGGACCCTCGCAACCTGAAGGTGACGACGCCGGCTGACATTCCGCTGGCGGAGTACCTGGCGCGCTCATTGCCTTCGCCCCGGGTCAGTCCAACCGCATCCACGCGAGCCGGGCCGGCGGAAAGGACATGATGGAGAGAGACCTCGAGTCGGAAGCCGGGTTCACGACGAGCTACAACCTCCTCTTCGTGTGCACGGGTAACACCTGCCGCTCGCCGATGGCGGAAGCGGTCGCACGCGACGAGATCCAACGTCGCGGATGGCGGCACGTCGCCGTGCTTTCCGCGGGTACGTCCGCCATTCCGGGAGCTCCGGCCACCCCTGAGGCACAGGCGGCGGCGCTCGCCCGTGGGCTCGAACTGGGCACCCATCGGGCGCGCCTGCTGGACGCCGAACTGGTCGACTGGGCGGACATCATCCTCGCCATGAGTCCCGCCCACCTGATCGTCATCGATGAACTGGGCGGTGGGCACAAGGCAGCGCTCCTGGGCGACTTCGCTGCCGGAGAGGAGGGCGGTCTGGCGGTCCCGGATCCGTTCGGCGGAGACGAGGCTGCCTATCGGTCGACGCTTCGCCATCTCGAGCGGCTGATCAACCACTCGCTGGACCGCCTCGCGATGATCGTCAACCCCTGAACCGACGTGCACCCGGAGATCACGTCGGCGACCCGCCTCTTCGTGCTGCTCGGCGACCCGGTCGGGCATTCCCTTTCTCCACGGTTTCAGAACGCAGCTCTGCGCGCGCTGGCGCTCGACGGGGTCTACGTGGCCCTGCGCTGTGCCGAAGCGGACGTCCCCGGCCTCATCCGCGGGATCGCTCGAGCCGGTGGTGGCGGCAACGTCACCATCCCACACAAATCGGTAGCCGCCCGGTCGATCGAACGCGCCACCGACGCGGTGATTGCGACCGACGCCTGCAACACGTTCTGGGCGGAAGACGGAGTCGTCTGCGGGGACAACACGGACGTTGCCGGGATTTCCGAGGCGGTGCGAGCCCTGCTGGGGCGCGACGCGAGAGGGGCTCGAGTGTTGCTCCTAGGAGGTGGAGGATCCGCCCGGGCCGCGGCGTACGCCCTCGTTCGGGATGGCGCCGACCGGCTCGTCGTGTTGAACCGGACGCGCGCGAGAGGGGAAGAACTGCGCGACAGGTTAGACCAGGATGGCCGGATCTCGGTCGTCACCTCGACCGACGAACTCCGCGGCCAGCACTTCGACCTCGCCGTGAACGCCACCTCCCTCGGGCTGAAGACGACGGATCCGCTGCCCCTGTCGGAAGACGCTCCCGTCACCATCGACGCGGCGCTGGATCTGGTCTACTCACCAACCGGCACCCCGTGGGTGCGGGCACTGCAGGCACGAGGAATCCAGGCCGCCGATGGCAGGGAAATGCTCCTGCAGCAGGGCGCCGCCTCATTCCGACTCTGGTGGCGGATGGAGCCCCCGGTCGAGGCGATGCGATCCGCGCTCTTCCTCCCGACTGCCGGGTAGTTCGATTCCCTTCCCCCTGGGCCTGACCTGACAATCCCGCGTCGTTCCCAGCAAGCGACTTCCGACTGAGCAGGCGAAGCTTCGGGCACCGTTCCGGAGCTTCGGAGTCCGTCCTGACCGCTTCGCTCCCGGACGCGTAGCAGCCCGATCGCAGACCGCGGAAAAGTCGCGACGCGCCCATCCGGGGTCCGTTGCTGGTAATTCCTCTTCCTCGAGCTTCAGCTTCCCATGCTGGGTCTTCTTCGCGGGTTCCTCGACCTCGCCTTCGCGGCCGTCTGTGTTTCGTGTGGCCGACCAATCCCCAGCGCCGCTCCCGATCGACGCATCTGCGCCCCTTGCTGGGCTCGGGCACGACCTCTGCCGCACCCGCGCTGCGAGCGCTGCTGGATGCCGCTACCGGTCGCCGCGTTCACCGAGCAGGCGTCCTGCCGCCTCTGCCCGGAACTACGACCGGCGCTGCGGGCGATCCGCTCCGCCTTCGTACTCGACGGGCCCCCGCGCGAACTGGTTCACTCGCTCAAGTACAAAGGCTGGTACTCGATCGCCGAATCGATGGGGACTCGCATGGCTGCCGTCGATTGGCCGGGGGACGTGAGGGGGGACATTTCCGTCGTTGTTCCAGTACCGCTGTCGCGGACCCGTGCCCGGCAACGTGGCTACAACCAGGCCGCGCTTCTTGCTCGCGAGGTCGCCCGCAGAAACGGCTGGATCTGCTCCGAAGACGTGCTCGAACGCGGCCGCTTCGTAGGGAGCCAGACTACCTTGCATCCCGGTGAGCGCCGGGCTAACGTTGCGGGCGCGTTCCGTGTCAGAACTGAGCGTGCGACAAGCATCTCGATGCAGCACATCCTCGTCGTCGACGATGTGTGGACGACCGGCGCAACGGCGCTCGCCTGCGGCGACGCCCTGCTTTCCGCCGGTGCACGGGCCTTCAGTGTGCTGACCTTCGCACGAGCATTGCCGGAGCTCGAGCGCCAGCAGCGGCGCGCCGAGCTCGCCGGCATTTCCCCATCCTGAGAAGTATTGGAGACGAGATGGCTATTCGCGTTGCAATCAATGGGTTTGGCCGCATTGGTCGGAATATCCTTCGAGCGGCACGCACGGGCGGCTACAACGACATCGACTTCGTCGCGGTCAACGACCTCACCGACACGCGGACGCTCGCGCACCTTCTCAAGTACGACTCCGTCCACGGCATCTATCCCGGCACCGTGGAGGCCGGGGAGGAAACGATCACCGTCGACGGCGACGAGGTGAGGGTGTTCTCGGAGAAGGACCCCGCGGCTCTGCCGTGGGGCGACCTCGGTGTGGACATCGTCATCGAATCCACGGGTCGTTTCACCAACCGGGCGGACGCCGCGAAGCACCTCGAGGGCGGGGCCAGGAAGGTCATCATCTCGGCCCCGGGGAAGAACGAGGACGTCACTGTCGTGCTCGGCGTCAATGAGGGGATGTACGACCCCTCCAGGCACGACGTCATCTCGAACGCGAGCTGCACGACCAACTGCCTGGCGCCCGTCGTGAAGGTCCTGCGCGACGCGTTCGGCTTCAAGCGCGGCCTGATGACGACGATCCACTCGTACACGAACGACCAGCAGATCCTCGATCTGCCGCACAAGGACCTGCGACGCGCGCGGGCGGCGGCGTTGTCGATCATCCCGACGACGACGGGCGCGGCGAAGGCGACCGGCCTGGTGATCCCGGAGGTCAAGGGGAAGATCGACGGTGTCTCGATGCGGGTGCCGACCCCGAACGTCTCGATCGTGGACCTCACGGCCGAGCTGGAGAAGGAGGTCGATCGGCAGCAGATCAACGATGCGTTCCGGGCCGCTGCCGCTGGGCCGCTGAAGGGGATCGTCGAGGTGCAGGACGCGGAGCTCGTCTCGGTGGACTTCATCGGCAATCCGCATTCGGCGATCGTCGACTCGGCTTCGACCAACGTCGTCGCCGGTCTCACCAAAGTGATGGCCTGGTACGACAACGAGTGGGGCTATTCGACGCGCTGTGTCGATCTGGTCCGCTACGTCGGCGAGAGGTTGTAGTCCGTGGAGAAGCTGACGATCGAGGATCTGCGCGAGGAGGACGTGCGAGGGCGGCGCGTCCTCCTCCGCGTCGACTACAATGTGCCGCTGGACGACCAGGGCCGGGTCACGGATGACACACGAATAACGTCGACGCTTCCGACCCTGAAGAAGCTGATGGGGATGGGTGGGAGGCTCGTCCTGCTCGCCCATTTCGGGCGGCCCAAGGGAAAGCCCGTTCCGGAGATGTCGCTTCGGCCCGTCGCTACCCACCTGAGCGAGGTGCTTGGACATCCAGTCGCCTTCGTACCCGACCTCGCCGGGCCGGAGGCGCGTGCGGCAGCGGACAGGCTCGGCGATGGCGATGTCCTGCTGCTGGAGAACACGCGATTCGATCCGCGGGAGGAGGCCAACGATCCGACGCTCTCGACGGAGCTCGCGGCGCTGGGCGATATCTACGTCAACGACGCCTTCGGCGCGGCGCATCGAGCCCACGCCAGCACGGCAGGGGTCGCGGAGGTGATCCGCGCGCGGGGTGGCCTGGCCGTCGCCGGGCTGCTGATGAAGCGCGAACTGGACTACCTGGGATCGGCCCTCGAATCTCCACGCCGACCGTTCGTCGCGATCCTCGGCGGGGCCAAGATCTCAGGGAAGATCGACGTGATCGAAGCGCTGCTCCCCAAGACCGATCGGCTCCTGATCGGCGGGGCGATGGCGAACACGTTCTTCCTTGCCCGTGGCCTGGAGGTGGGTGATTCGCTCATCGAAGAGGATCGGGTCGAGATGGCCCGAGACCTTCTCGAGCGGGCGGGTGACCGCCTCCTCCTCCCACTCGACGTGGTCATCGCCCAGGAGATCGCGGACGGCGCGACGACCCGGACGGTTCCGGTCGAAGCGATTCCGCCTGGATGGCGAGCGGCGGACATCGGGCCCGCTTCGGTGGCCCGCTACGCGGAGGTCATCCGCTCCAGTGCCACCGTGCTCTGGAACGGGCCGATGGGCGTGGCGGAGATCCCGACGTTCCGCAGCGGCACCGAAGGCGTCGCCCGGGCACTCGCCGAAGCGACCAGGAACGGTGCGACCACGGTCGTCGGTGGTGGGGACTCCGCCGCCGCCCTCGCCGACCTCGGCCTGGAGGACGCCGTCTCGCACGTCTCCACCGGAGGCGGGGCCTCCCTCGAGTTTCTCGAAGGCCGACCGCTCCCGGGCGTCGAAGCTCTCTCCGACCGGCGGCGGGAAACGTGACGAGGATCGCGACCCCGCTGATCGCGGGTAACTGGAAGCTCAATCACGGGCCGACCGAAACGCGGGCGTACCTCGACGCATTCCTGCCCCTGGTGTCCGCCGCCCGGGGCTCAGGAACCATCGCCCTCTTTCCACCGGCTCTTTCCGTCTCGACCGCGCGCGAGGTTCTCGCGGGTCGCGAGGACATCCTCCTCGGCGTGCAGAACGTTCACTGGGAGGCGGCCGGCGCGTTCACCGGCGAGATCTCGGCACCCATGGCCTTCGATGCGGGCGCGTCGCTCGCGCTCGTCGGACACAGCGAGCGCCGCCAGCTGTTCGGCGAGACGGACGACCACACCACCCGCAAGGTGCTGGCTGTGCTCGCCGCCGGACTCACGCCCGTCCTCTGCGTGGGCGAGACGCTCGAAATGCGCGAGATCGGTCGCGAGCGGGAGGTCGTCTCGCGGCAGCTCAACGCCGTCATCGACCATATCGAGCCGCGTCACCTCGACACGTTCGTCATCGCCTACGAGCCGGTCTGGGCGATCGGAACCGGACGAACGGCGACTCCGGCGCATGCCTCCGAAATGCACACCCACATCCGCCAGGTCATGGCGTCGCGCTTCGGGGAGGACGGGGCCAGGGTGCCGATTCTGTACGGCGGGAGTGTCAAGCCGTCGAACGCGATGGAACTCCTGGCCGTCCCTGCTGTAGATGGTCTCCTGGTCGGAGGCGCGAGCCTCGATCCGGCTTCGTTCGCCAGTATCTGCGCGGCTCATCCTTGACAGGAGTTCGACGGGGCCTGTAAGATTTGCGGTTTGTCGAGCGTTACACTAGCGAGCGATCAGCGTGATCTATTTCCTACTCGTCCTCCTGGTACTCGATGCTGCGCTGCTGATGGTGGTGGTGCTGCTGCAGGCGGGGAAGGGAGGAGGGCTCGCCGCGATGGGTGCGGCGGGGGCAGGCTCCGACACCCTGTTCGGTAGTCGTCAGGCGACAACGCTGCTGACCCGAGCCACCTGGTGGACGGGCGGCATCTTCCTGGCGCTGTCCTTCGCGATCTCCTTGCTCTCGGGCAGGCCGACGCAGACGGAGTCCATTCTGCAGAGCGCCACGCCGGTGCAGACGCCGGCCACCGCCCCGACCTTGCCGGGGTTCCAGTCGGCCGGACCGGCGTCGTCGGCTGAGCCCGAGGCTGGCGAACCAGCCGCACCGGCGGATACGCCAGAGGGGCAATAGTCCGGAGTCGCGTTGGCTCGGTCCGTCGGTCAAGATGCCGCTCGCCGGCCCTCGTAAAGGGTTGTACGTGCGGCATTTTCTTTGTCCGGCACCGCGGTCGTCGGAATGGAAATTGCACCCCGGGCAGCCGCCGACGGCCGGATGGCGATCGGCATCGCAGGGGCTCCCACGACGGCCTCCGCGATTCAGCTTCGAGGGCCGTGACCAGCCGGTTCGGTGGATGATGAAGAGCTCGTCTCGGGCAATGCAGCGACAGGTAGACCTGACGACGGCGGTCTGTCAGGAACGACTGTTGGCGACGCATGTTCGCCACGTCGTTGCGTTCGTGGACCTGGTTGCCGACCAGATGCCGTTCGATGACGCGCTCGACATTTATGTCCGGGTGCTTAGACTGACGCCGGAACAGGCGCGGAACGTCGGAAGCCGAGCCCTGGCGGAGATCGGTCGGCGCGATCGCGAGCTGGGGCGACAGGGGCCAGGCGCGACGCTCGAGTCCCTGGACCGGGATGACGAACCGGTCGACGATAGCGGCGCGCTCGACCGCGCCGACGCCCTCTTCGCGCGTTTGCGGCGTCGGATTCGCGGGCGGGTAAAGGGAGACCTCCGGCACAGGATCAACCTCGCAGCGGCCCGCACCGAGGACGATCTGCTCGAGACGCACGTGGAAAATGCCCTTATCTTCGTGCGAACCCTCGCCGGCGAGCTGAACGAAGCGGAAGCCGTCGAGCTGTATCTTAACACGATGATGTTGCCAGAAGGCGTTGGAGACGTCATCTATCACCGGGCGCTGAGAAGAATCGCCGACCAGGTGCTGCCGCCACTGGCCGATCAGGTGGAGCAGAAAGCTGTGGGGCAGGCGGAAGCGGAGGCCCGTACGCACGCGGCGCAGGCGCAGGTCTAGTAGCGGGGTTGACGGAGGGAGCGGGGTAGGGTGGCGACGCGGGATAAGAGTCGACGCTGGTTGAGTTTCTCGAAACTGTCTGGTACGATAACTGCCACCGAAGCTGTTTGCTGGTCCGGACGCTACATCGCCCCGCGATGCGCTACCTGCCCGCCGGACCAGATCGGGTAAAGCCGCTTGGGCATGCGGCCTAAGTGTAACCAGGCATTAGAGATCCAGTTCGACAGGAGGTGACGATACGCGCGATGCAATGAGGGTGGGTGTTGCACGTGATTGGCACCAATTTTGTAAGTGCAGCACGTTTGGTAGTCGCTCCAGAAGTTTGGCGCGAGATCTTACCACTACTGGTTCGGAGAGGACTCGATGAAACGTTTACTAGCATTCGCGACTGCCCTGCTGGTGGGTGGAGCGAGCGTTGCCGAGGGGCAGGATCGGGTCGCGTCGCGATTCGATCTGGGCATCTACGGCGGCGGGAGCTACACCACCCCGTGGTTCGCGTATAACGACACCGATTACGGAATCGGATTCCAGCCGATTCTCGGTGCGAACGCGACCCTCTGGATGTCCGAGACTTTCGGACTGCGCGCGAACGGCAGCTACATTCCTTCGCACTACCCCCACAACGACGACAGCCCGATTCCGGCTGATACGCGGGCGCTCAACAACTATCTGGTCGATCTGAGCGCGGTCCTCCGCCCCTGGTGGGATGGATCCGGCAGCCTGGCGTCGTCGCTGTACTTCTGGCTTGGCGGCGGGGTGCTGTTCACCGATGTGGCCGGCAATCCGACGCCTCCGGGGAATGCGGAGTTCGTCTGCGTCGAGGCGATCGCGACGCTGAACAACTGCCTGTCGTACGAGCCGGGTTACGCGACGGTTGGGCAGGGCACCGTCGGTCTCGGCTTCGACCTGATCTCGCTATCGGATCGCGTGTCGATCTTCGCCGAGCTGGGTGCGCACGGTTATGACTCACCGACGCATGCCAACGAGGCCGTGAGTGGTGCCGAGGACAAGTTCTCGGTGACCGG
>CAZJEH010000152.1:0-8785 GCA_964544905.1 uncultured Gemmatimonas sp. | reverse complement strand
AATCAGCAGAACAGGAGTACCTCATGCGGACCACCGGAACGGTGAAGTGGTTTAACGACGCCAAGGGCTTTGGCTTCATTACCCCCACGGACGGAGATCGCGATTGCTTCGTGCATTACTCGGCGATCCAGGGGACGGGCTTCAAGACCCTCGCCGAAGGCGAGCTGGTCGAGTTCGACCTCGTGCAGGGGGAGAAGGGACCAGCCGCGGAGAACGTCGCTCGCGTGGGAAGCTGAGCCGGCGAAGCGGTAGATCACGCTAATCCCGATCGCTGTACTTCCTGATGGCCGTCAGCGCCGCTGCTGGGAGCGGCACGGCGGCCATTCTGCTTTCGGTGGAAGGCGCGCCCGAACCACCCGAATGGCGTACTACCTTCACAGCCGCGCGGGAGGCGGCATGAATGGCGGCGGTTGCAGCCGTGAAGGTCTGTCCGTTGACCTCACGAACGACGTACCTGGTTCACGGCGATAGTCCGTTCCCCGCGAGCGGTTCGACTGCCATCCCCTGGACGAGCCCGGCCCCCTTTGCCCGCCTGGATCGACACACCTGGCATCTACCCTGCTAACCTGCCAGTTTCCCGCCCCGCCGTCGCATTCCGGGTGAGGTGTCAGCCCGGCCATTCCAGCGGGTGCCTGAGAGGGGTGCACATGGCCGATCGAAGTAAAGATACGGGAGCCGGTGCCCGAGCAAGTCGCTATCGGAGGAGAGGCCGGATTGCAAGCTGATTTCGGCGCATTACTCGACGCGCGCCTGGGGGCGGGGCGTGTCGCCAGGGACGTTCTCCTGGCTCCTTACACCACATTCCGGATCGGCGGGCCGGCCGACTTCTTCTACGAAGCGAGCTCAGCCGAAGAACTCGCAGGCGCGGTGCTGCTCGCCCGGGAGTGCGGCATCCCCTATTTCCTGCTGGGTGCCGGCGCCAACATCCTGGTCGGCGATCGCGGTTTCCGTGGCCTGGTGATCCGCAATCGTGCGGCCGGAATCGCCATCGACGACGATGGGCGGGTTACCGCCGAGTCCGGCGTCCTCGTCTACCATGACCTGATCCAGGCTACCGTTTCGCGTGGCCTCGGCGGGCTGCACCACTTCGTCGGCATCCCCAGCACCGTCGGCGGAGCGATCTGGCAGAACCTGCACTTCCTCTCCCCACCGCCGGACCGTGAGCGGACGGTGTTCGTCGAGGAAGTCGTTTTCGGGGCGAGGATCCTCAGCGCGGAAGGGGACGTGCGGCAGGTCGATCGCGACTACTTCGCCTTCGGCTACGATTACAGCATCCTCCATGAACGGGCCGACGTCGTGCTCGAGGTCCGCTTCCAGCTGACTCCGACACCCCAGGAGGAGCTTCGCGAGACCATCCGCGAGAACCTTCGCTGGCGAGACGATCGCCATCCCGATCTGTGGCTCTACCCCAGTGCCGGCTCGATCTTCAAGAAGATCGAAGGCATCGGCGCCGGGCGGCTCATCGACCAGTGCGGCCTGAAGGGCAGGGTAATCGGGAACGCACAGATCTTCCACAAGCACGCCAACATCATCGTCAACCTCGGCGGCGCGACATCCACAGACGTGATGCAGCTCATCGACCTTGCACGCGAGACGGTCCTTCGTGAGCTCGGTTATCAGCTTGAGCCGGAGATCGGGTTGATCGGGGAGTTCTGACGTCTCGAGGCCCGATTTCGTCCGTGGCCAGAACCCCATCGGCGCGAAGGGGTCTAATGGGGACGAAGCAAGGACAGGAGTGCCTGCGATCGCTGGACATCTCCGTGGCTAGCGGCATGCACCCCGTCCGCTAGCTACCAGGCGCGATCGCCGACTTATCGAACCGAGGATCGAATGATCGAGATAACCGCCGCCGCTCGCGAGCGGATCCAGAACCTGATGAACGAGGAGGTCGTGCGTGAGCCCGCCCTCCGGATCACGCTCGACGGCGCTTCACCCAGCCCGCTCGCTCGGAACTACGCCATCTCCCTCGTCGAGAAGGATGAGCGGGAGCGCACCGAGATCGCGATCAACGTCGACGGGATTCGCGTCTTCCTCAACCTCGACACGTCGAATCTCCTGAGCGGGGCCGTGATCGACTGGGTCGAGGGTCAGGATGGTGCCGGTTTCCGGGTCCATGATCCGCACGCAAGAGCGACGCCCAGGCCGGAACGGGCCGAACTACCTCTGTCCGGGCCGCTGGCAGAACGAGTGCAGGAGGTCATCGACGAGGTGATCAACCCCGGAATCGCCGCGCACGGCGGTTGGGTGGAGCTGGTCGATGCCAGCGACGAGACCATCTACATCCGGTTTGGCGGTGGGTGTCAGGGCTGCGCCGCATCGCAGGCGACCCTGCGGATGGGAATCGAGCGGATGATCCGGGAACAGGTGCCCGAGATCCAGGAGATCGTCGACGTCACCGACCACGAGGCGGGCCTCACGCCCTACTACACCTGACGCTACGCGAGCTGCGTTTCTCCGCACCGGCGGAGGGGACGTGGACCGGGGTCGGGATCCGTCGGGCCATTGCTCAGTGGAACCGCTTCCTCGAGAGTCGTGCGGACCATCGGGGACCGGGAAGGGATCGGCTTCCAAGGCGCGCCGCTCCACCCGCGCGGTCCCACCGAAGTGCGAAGCTCTCGCAGCCGTCGGTCGTCGCGCTCCCGCCGCCGACACGGCCAGCGATCAGGTGAATCCACCCGACTCCGCGTTTCGCAGCAGCGAGACGCGTGTGGGTCGAGTTCTCCCATCTCCTCCTGACTGCTGCGGCAAACCTTTCGCGAAGAAGCGAGCCGGAGCCTTCGATACAACCACACCAGAGTCCGGCCGTCCTATTTCTCAGCGCTGAAACGTTTCTCCGTCACGGGCAGTGAGTGAGAGGGGCGTCCGCTTCTCCGCTCGACCCTCCCCTTGTGTAGCGCGGCGTGGGCGCAACATATTCCGTCGATATCTCGGTGGTGAAGGATGTACTTGCGAACCCGGGCGGAGCCGCGATATGATTGGTTGCACTGGTAGCCCCGCACCCGGTATAGATCGCTCCGGCAAGGACATAGGTCGGAGCGCCGTGTCTTTGGCCCCGGGCGGATCCAGGCTGAGGGAGAACAAGCTCTTGCTTGAGAATTGGATCCTGGGGTCGTGGCCTTCGTTGCCCGCTTCACTCCCGCAGGTCAGCGTGGCCCACGTCTTCGGCGGATCACGTGCGTGGATGCCTCAACGTTACGAGGCCATCCGGCGCGTCCCGTCGAGGCATGCTCTTCTTCCAGACTCCTCCAGATCAAACGCCCATTCGTACTCCGTCTCCAGCATCACGAAGGGGCTTTCCCGATACACTCAGCCAGCAGTTCGTGGTCGCGTCGCCCTTGCTCATTCAAAGGGAGTCACGATCACCGGATTTCGTGCGCCCGCAACTCTCGGAGAAGAGACCGGCTGATCATCGACAACCGTCGTATTCGTGTGCCCGGAGCCGGGCAGTCATCCATGGAGTCCAGAGTCCGCGGAAAGCACCTGAGAGAAGCTGAAGTTCCACCTAAACGGAAGGTCGAAGTACACTCCCAGCAATTCAATCCCAAGTTACAATCCGCGGGGAGCAGCCGTTGGATCAGGTGATGACGCCCGTACGGAAGTAACAAACAGCTGGAAAGGAGGGTCACAACGGCGAGCCATATCAGGTCAGAAACCCGTTAGCCGTGAGCTGAGGAGCTGCCGAGCGAAAGGTCGGCGGGTTCCTCGGCGGAGCAGGTGAGAGGTCGGTATGAGTCGTCCCTTGCGAGATCCTGGATCAGCGGATCCTCCGCGGTGGCGATGAAGCCGGCCTGATGTCACTGTGGGGGGTGCGTCTCGGGCGGTCGTCGACGGCGTGCCCAGCAGGAAACCACGAATCCAGTCCCGGACCGTGGTGAATCAACTTGGACGAGGGAGGTGCCACTTGCCGCGACTTTTCGGCCGGTTGGAAATCACACAATTCGTCAGGAGGAGCAGATGACACGCGTTCGTAATATGTGCGTCGCGCTGGTCCTGGCGCTGGCGCTCCTCCCGGCCCTGCCGATGGCGGCGCTCGGGAGTTTGGCGGCCCAGCAAGTGCCCGCCAGCGTAGCCGGGACGGTGACCGACGCAGCGACCCTCCAGCCCCTCTCCGGCGCGCTCGTCGTGATCGAGGGGACGAACCGGAGCACCCTGACCGATGCGCAGGGTCGGTTCAATCTCACCAACATCGACGCCCAGCCCGGCGCGACGGTGTCGGTTCGCGTTCAGTTGATCGGGTATGCGACGCAGACGGCGCAGATCCCCGTCGGCACGACGAACGCGAACATCGCGCTGCAGCCCTCCGCGATTTCGCTCGAGGGCGTCGTGGTGAGCGCGCTCGGAATCGAGCGTGAGGCCCGGGCGCTCGGCTACTCGGTCGCGACTGCTCCCGCGCAGGAGCTGACCCAGAACCGAACGGCGCACGTGATGGAAGCACTGACCGGTAAGGTGGCCGGTGTGGCGATCACGCCGCTGGGCACTGGGCCTTCGGGCAGCACGAAGGTCCGTATCCGCGGCCAGTCCTCGCTTGGCGCGAACAACTCCCCGCTGATCGTCGTCAACGGCGTGCCGATCGATAACACGACCTTCGGCGTGTCGGGCGACTTCAGTGAGCGTGGTCGCGCGCGTAACTCGGACAGCGGTGACGGTCTCTCCAGCATCAACCCGGACGACATCGTCGAGATGACGGTGCTGAAGGGCGCCGCGGCGTCGGCGCTCTACGGCGCTCGTGCGAAGGACGGCGTGATCATGATCACGACCCGGAACCGCGCACAGGGTGAGGGCGTCCAGTTCGAGCTGAACTCGAACTTCATGCACGAGCAGCCGCTCGACTACCGGGACTATCAGTTCGAGTACGGCACCGGCCGGAACGGCTGCCGTTCGCTCGTCGAGCCGCGTCCCCAGGGTACTCCGTACAGCGCCGGTCAGGCGTGTCTTGGCGGCCCCCTGCCCGACGGCGTGTGGAGCTTCGGTGAGAAGATCGAGCCGGGCATGACCTTCTTCCCGTTCCCGGGACGGCCCGACGTCGAGATTCCGTATGAGGCTCAGCCGAATCAGTTCGATTTCTTCCGCAACGGCTGGACCTGGACGAACACCCTGACCGTTTCGCAGGGCAGCGAGCGGGGGGGGTTCAGCGCCTCCGTTTCGAGGCTGAACAGCCAGGGGACCTATCGCCCGAACACGTTCGAGCGGACCAGCGGAAACCTCGGGTTCACGCAGCGCGTCACCGACAAGTTCTCGGTGTCCGGCAACGCGACGTACGTGAACGAGGATCGTCGCAACCCGCCGAACACGTCGGAGCAGGACTACGCGACGCCGGTCATCATCTACACGCTCGGGAACACGCTCCCGCTGTGGGCGCTCGAGCAGTACATGGCGGATCCGACCGGACGGGCCGAGCAGGAGTATTCCTCCTTCCGGAACCGGACCAACCCGTACTGGGCGATGACCCGGTTCGACAACAACATCCGTGACCGCTTCTTCGGCAACCTGACGACGAGCTATCAGGTGCTGCCGTGGCTGAGCGCCCAGGGGCGAATCGGCCAGGACTACTGGTCGCGTGACGTCGAGTACAACATGCCGTCCGGAACGATCGTGCTTCCGGCCGCGCCCGCTGGATTCGTCAACGGCGAGTATGTGCAGGACGTGGCATGGTTCCGCGAGGTCAACGCGGACTTCCTCCTGCGCGCGAATGGTGAGCTGGGTGACTTCGGCCTCGACGCCAGCTTCGGCGGCAACGTGATGCGCCGCAAGCAGGAGCGGAGCAGCACGCAGGTCAACGACTTCTACTCGTACGGCACCTACTCGCTGGCGAACGGCCGGCAGCTCAACCCGCAGTACACGGTTTCCCAGAGGCAGGTGAACTCGCTGTACGGTTCAGCCGAGGTTTCCTGGCGCAGCATGCTCTTCGTCACCGGAACGCTTCGTAACGACTGGTTCTCGACGCTGTCGCCGGACAACCGGAGCATTCTGTACCCGTCGATCTCGACCAGCTTCGTGTTCAGCGACGCGATCCCGGTTCCAGAGTGGCTGGACTTCGGCAAGATCCGCGCGTCGTATGCGGAGGTCGGTAGTGATACGGACGTCCCGCCGTACTCGGACGTGCTGTTCTACGGGATCAACCAGAACCTCTTCAACGGCTATCCGCTGGGTAGCATCTCCGGTGGAACGGTGCCGAACGCCGAGCTCCGCCCGATGCGTCTGTCAGAGTATGAGTTCGGTGCCGAGTTGAGCTTCATGGACCGCGTCCGCCTCGACTTCGGTTACTACAACCGGACGGGTACGGACCAGATTCTGAGCCAGCAGATCTCGAGTGCCTCGGGCTTCGGTTCCCGCCGGGTGAACATCGGTGAGACGAAGAACTGGGGTGTCGAAGGCCTGCTCGACGCGAGCCTCGTGCAGACCCCGGACTTCAGCTGGAACACCACGTTCAACCTGAACTGGAACAAGAGCAAGGTGATCCGGCTCGGCCTCGGCGAGGGGACGGATCAGATCCAGGTGGGTACCGCCAACTTCCACGGCGAGCTGCGCCAGGTCGAAGGGATGGAGATGAACCAGCTCTTCGGGCTCGGCTGGCGCCGTAACGAGAACGGCGAGATCATCCACAACGCGGGTGGTCTTCCGCAGGCGACGACCGACCAGATCAGCTTCGGAAGCTCGCTGCCGAAGTGGATAGGTGGTATCACCAACTCGTTCAACATCCGCGGCGTCTCTGTCTCCGCGCTTGTGGACTTCAAGCTGGGCCACAAGATGATCTCGGGGACTCACACGAACGCCGTCCGTCACGGCCTCGACAAGTCGACGCTTCCGGGCCGTGAGGTCGGGTGTGTGGTCGGCGAGGGTGTCGGCCCGGATGGAGTCACGCCGAACAACGTCTGCACGCCGGTGGAGCAGTACTACTCGGCCATCCGGACCTACCAGACGTCCGAGCAGTCAGTGTTCAACGCGGGATACTGGCAGCTGCGCCAGATCACCGTCGGCTACGACGTGACGCCGCATCTGAACGGCGCCTTCGGCGTCGAGCAGGTCAGGGTGAACCTGTCGGCTAACAACGTCCTCCTTCTCAAGAAGTGGGTGCCGCACATCCATCCTGAGCAGAACGCGATATTCGGTGACACCCGCATGGGCCTCGAGTCGACTGGTATGCCGGTCACGCGGGGTATCGGCTTGAATGTCAACGTTCGCTTCTAGGATACCCACTACTGACGGGATAATGATGAAGACGAATGAAAGATGGAGATCGATTCGCCCCCTGGGTGTGGCGGCTGCCGTGCTGCTGCTGCTGCCCGGGTGCGACTTCGGTCTCGAGACCGTGAACATCGACTCGACTCGGCTGCGCTCGGTTGAGCCGCAATACCAGCTCAACAACGTGCTCCTGGGCAGCGCTCCGGGCGCCGGAGAGTGGCGGTGCGAGGCGTCGATCGTTCAGCAGCACCTCCGCATCTTCACCGGCGTGTCGGCGTGCGGGAACTTCAACACCGCAAACCGGAACAACCAGCAGTTCCACTGGAATGGCGGCTACAACCGGTTGAGAGAGCTGAAGAATGTGCTGGACGTGACCCGGGACGAGCCGACGCAGCAGAACCTCTATAACGTCGCTCGCATCATGCGGGCGTACACGATCATGCGGATTACGGACACTTACGGGAACGTGCCGTATTCCGAGGCGTCTCGGGCGCTCGAGGGGATCGTCTTCCCCGCGTACGACTCGCAGGAGTCGATCTACAAGGGGCCTGAGGGGATTCTCGAGGAGCTGAAGAACGCGACGGCGGCACTCAATCCGGCCGCTCCGATGCCGAATGAGCTCCTCTACGCCGGCAACGTGGCGCGGTGGCAGCGCTTCGGTAACTCGCTGCTACTCCGGGCTGCCATGCGGCTCTCGAAGGTCGAGCCGAACACGGCGCAGCAGTATGTGCAGGCCGCGATCAACAATCCGGGCGGCCTGATGCTGTCGAACGCCGACAACGCGATAATCCGTCACACGAACGATTATCGTAACGGCATCGGCAACACGATGAACTCGAACGAAGGTTACAACGAGTACCTTCCGGACACCTTCGTCAATTTCCTGCGGGAAACCGAAGATCCGCGGCTGGGTGCGATCGCCGCCCGCTGGCCGAACGCCACCGGTGGCGCGAATCAGACGCGCGCGGCCCGGGTGATCGATCCCGATCAGCAGATCGGTATCCCGATGGGGTACGATAACAACTCCATCGGCTCGATCATGCCGTCACTCGGAGTTCCGAGCATCTATGCGTTCTCGAAGACCGACAACTTCAGAATGCATGACGTGCTCGCCCCGAACTACCTGATCACGTACTCGCAGACCCTCCTGCTGCTCGCCGAGGCGGTGCACAGGGGCTGGGCGCAGGGCGATGTCGCAACGCTCTACGCAGACGCGATCAGGGCCGATATGGAGCGGATCCGGACGGACTACCAGGAGACGCCCATCAGCGACGCCGAGATCAATACGTATCTGGCGAACCACGGGCTCGATCTCGGTGGCAACGTCTACGAGCAGATCAACGACCAGTACTGGGTCGCTTCCTTCACGCTGCCTGCCGAGAACTGGGCGAACTTCCGCCGCAGTGGGTATCCGGCAATGCCGCCGAACGAGTACCCGGGCGGTGACCTCACGACCGAGGACTTCATGAGGCGGTTCATGTATCCGGACGACGAGGTCAGTCTGAACCCGAACTATGAACAGGGCACCCAGCCCGACATCATGGACACCCGGGTCTGGTGGGACGTGAAGATCGCCAACAACGGCGTGGTGGGTCCGAACGGC